>NZ_VFMY01000001.1:3385472-3693243 GCF_006715305.1 Arthrobacter sp. SLBN-100 | reverse complement strand
TCCGCCCAGCTGCTGGATGTGGCCAGGAAGTACCCCACCTTCCCCATAGTGCTGGAAACGGTGCGGGAATGCCTGCAGGACGTCTACGACCTGCCCGCACTGAAGGACATCGCAGCGTCCGTGGAACGGCGCGAGCTGAGGATCGTGCAGACCACCACATCGCAGCCGTCTCCCTTCGCCAAGTCACTCCTGTTCGGATATGTTGCCCAGTTCCTCTACGAGGGTGATTCACCGCTCGCGGAGCGGCGGGCTGCGGCCCTGGCCCTGGATTCCACGCTCCTTAACGAACTGCTGGGCCGCGTCGAGCTGCGGGAGCTGTTGGACGCGAAAGTCATCGAGGCCACCGAGCGGGAGTTGCAGCGCCTGGTGCCGGACCGCCGGGCGCGCGGGGTTGAAGGCGTCGCGGACCTGCTGCGCCTCCTGGGCCCACTGGCGCCGACGGAAGCAGCTGCCCGGTTGGAACCGGTGGTTGAGCCTGTCGAAACCGGGCCAGCCGATACCCCGGTGGTTGAGCCTGCCGAAACCGGGCCAGCCAAAACCCCGGTGGTTGAGCCTGCCGAAACCAAGCCCGCCAAAACCCCCGTGGTTGAGCCTGTCGAAACCGAGGCCGAACCCTTCCAAGCCGATTCCGCCCATGCCAGCACGAAATCAGCCACCGCCCACTTGCTTGCCCTGCAGCGCGCCAACCGCGCCATCAAGGTCAACATCGCTGGCGTGGAACGGTTCGCCGCGGTTGAGGACGCCGCCCGGCTCCGGGATGCCATCGGAGTGCCCCTGCCCATGGGGGTTCCGCTCGCGTTCATCGAACCCGTGGCGGATCCTTTGGGCGATCTTGTCTCCCGTTACGCACGGACCCACGGACCCTTTACGGCAGGCGAAGCAGCAGCCCGGCTGGGCCTGGGTGTGGCGGTGGTAAGCACTGCCCTGAAACGTTTGGCCGCGGACGGCCGGGTGGTGGAAGGCGAGTTCCGGCCCCATTCCGGCGAATCAATGGCTCCCGAAATACCAGCACTGGATGCACCAGCACCTGAAGCACAGCAGCCCGTTGCACCAACTCCTGATACCCGGAGCGGTGATACCCACAGCGCTGATACACAGATCGCTGAAACACAGGGCGCCGATCCACAACACGCCGAAGCACAGCATCACAGCAGCGTTAGTGAGTGGTGTGATGCCGAGGTGCTCCGCAAGCTGCGGCGGCGGTCCCTGGCGGCCTTGCGCGCCGAGGTGGAACCGGTGGACGGCTCCGCCTACGGCCGGTTCCTGCCGGCGTGGCAGCACGTGCGAACCCCCGGCGGTGGTCGCGGGCAGCCGGCGCTCCGTGGACTGGACGGCATCGTCACCGCCATCGACCAGCTCTCCGGAGTTCCCGTTCCCGCCTCGGCCTGGGAGCCCCTGGTCCTGGCCAGCCGGGTGTCCAACTACCAGCCCGCCATGCTCGACGAGCTTATGGCCGCGGGCGAGGTTCTCTGGTCCGGAGCGGGCGCCTTACCCGGAAACGACGGATGGGTCAGCCTGCACCTGGCCGACTCGGCGGAGCTGACCCTGAACCCGGCTATCGACTACGAACCCGGGAACGCCCAGCTGCGGCTCCTGGAGCACCTGCGCAACAATGGCGGCGGCTACTTCTTCCGGCAGCTGACGGACGTGGCCGGGGGCATGGACTCGGTCCTCAGCGACCAGGAGGTTGTTACTGCCCTGTGGGACCTGGCGTGGGCAGGGCGCGTCACCGGTGACACCTTCGCACCGGTGCGGGCGCTGATCGCCGGCGGACATACCGCACACCGGCAGGTTGCCCGCGCCCCGCGCGCGCGGGCACCTCGGATGAGCCGGCTGGGCCGTTCCCATGGGACGGGACTGATGGGTTCTGCCGGCCTCGGCAGCGGCCGCTATGGCACGTCGTCAGCTGCAGTGGCCACGCCGCCTATGGTGGCAGGCCGCTGGTCCGCGCTTCCGCAGCCTGAGCTGGACCCGACTATCCACGCCCGCGCCACCGCAGAACTCCTGCTGGACCGCTACGGCGTGGTCACCCGTGGTTCGGTTATGGCGGAACAGATCCTGGGCGGATTCGGCCTGATGTACAAAGTCCTTGCCCGGCTGGAGGAAGCCGGCCGGTGCCGCCGCGGCTACTTCATCGAACACCTGGGCGCGGCCCAGTTCGCCGTCCCGGCAACAGTAGACCGTTTGCGTTCGTATTCGGAGGATAGCCAGCTCGCCAAGCCTGAACCTGTTGCCCTCGCCCTGGCTGCCACCGATCCTGCCAACCCCTATGGTGCCGCCCTCCCCTGGCCCGCCCTGCACGACGAAGCCGGAACAGGGCACCGTCCCGGGCGCAAGGCGGGCGCCCTCGTGGTGCTGGTGGATGGTGCGCTGGTCCTCTACGTGGAACGGGGCGGCAAAACCCTGCTGGCCTTCAGCGACGACGACGCCGTCCTGGCCGCAGCGGGTTCCGCGCTGGTAGGCGTGGTGACCCGCGGCGCCGTGGACAAGCTGGTCATGGAGAAAGTGAACGGGCACGAGATCCTGGATACGCCGATTGCTGCCGCCCTTAGCGCGGCCGGCGCCTACTCCACCCCCAAGGGGCTGAGGGTCCGTGCCTGAGGGCGACTCCGTCTGGCGCGCAGCCAGCCAACTGCACCAAGCCCTGGCGGGGCAGAAGCTGATTGCCTCGGACTTCCGCGTACCCCGCTTCGCCACCCTGAATTTGGCCGGTTGGACCGTGGCCGAAGTGGTCCCCCGCGGCAAGCACCTGCTGATGCGGATGGTGGGACCCGGGGACAAAAAGCTGACCATCCACTCGCACCTGAAAATGGAGGGGACCTGGCAGGTCTATCCGCCTGGCGGCAGGTGGCGGAAACCGGGACACACCGCCCGGTGCGTGCTGCGCACTCCGGTGGCGGACGCCGTCGGCTTTTCCCTGGGGATTGTGGAAGTGGTGGCCACGGCCGACGAAGAGTCCATCGTGGGATTTCTTGGCCCGGACCTGCTGGGCCCGGACTGGGATCTGGACGAGGCAGAGCGGCGGGTCCGGGCTTCCCCCGGCGTCCCCATCGGCGTGGCACTCCTGGACCAGCGCAACCTCGCCGGGATCGGCAACATTTACCGCTGCGAGACCTGTTTCCTGTCACGAGTGCATCCGGCATCCCCCGTCTCCGCGGTCGAGGATGTCCGCACCATGATGACTAACGCAAAGCAGCTGCTCGAAGTCAACCTCGGTCCCGGCCGCCGCGTCACCATCCTCAACCCCGAAGGGATGCCGGTGGGCAGAATGGCGGGGCGGCCAGGCTACTGGGTTTACCGCAGGGAGCACCAGCCCTGCCTCAAGTGCGGAACCCCGATACAGCGCGGCACCCTCGGTAAGCCCAACGGCGAGGAAGAACGGGACATCTACTTCTGCCCGCGCTGCCAGCCGCTTCTGACATAGGAGTATTAGCCACGGACAGCATTGCGGGCATCCCGGTGACCATGATGATCAACTTTTGCCGGCAAGGCCGCGGGCACCATAAACACCGGGAGCAGCAACTGGACCAGCGGGCCGATGGCGAGGGCGTAAACAACGGTGCCCACCCCCACTGAGCCGCCCAGGGACCAGCCGATGCCCAGGACAACAACCTCAATCAAGGTCCGGGAGAACCTCACCGACCAGCCGGTCCGCCGGGCCAGCCCGGTCATCAGCCCATCGCGGGCGCCGGGACCAAACCGTGCGCCGATGTAGCACGCGGAGGCGATTCCGTTGAGCAGGACGCCACCTGCCAGCATGCCGATCTGGCCGCCCAGGTGGGAGAAGGCCGGGATCAGGGCAAGGCCGATGTCCGCGAAGACGCCCACCAGCACAGCGTTGCACAGTGTGCCGAAGCCGGGCCGCTGTCGCAGTGGAATCCACAGCAGCAGCACCAGGAAGCTGACGATAATGACCACCAGGCCGATGCTGAGCCCGGTCCTGCCGGCCACGCCCTGGTGGAAGACATCCCACGGGTCCAGGCCGAGTCCGGCGCGGATGAACATCGCGAGGGAAATCCCGTACATGGCGAGGCCGATAAAGAGCTGGAGGAGTCTGCGGGGCAACATGCTCCTCAGTCTGCCGAACAACTGGCCTTGAAATATATAGCCAGTTTGAAATACTGGCCTGATGGCTTCCCTTAGTGCCCCGGCTCTTGCCCGCCTCCTGGGCAAGTGGAACCTTGGCGCCTCGCCCGCCTACCGGGAGCTGGCCGACGTCGTACGCCTGCTCGTGCTGGACGGCAGGGTGGCGCTGGACACCGCGTTGCCCAGCGAGCGTGCCCTCGCCGAAGCCCTGGCCATCAGCCGCACCACGGTCACGGCGGCCTACGGTTTGCTCCGCGACCAGGGCTTCCTCAGCAGCGGTCAGGGCAGCAGGAGCCGGACCAGGATTCCGCGCACGACGGCGGAAGGCACCACAGCACTTGGCCGCCCCCTGCCCAATGGTTCCGGCCTGGGCAGTCCGGGACGTGCGGTTGCAGGACTGGCGCCGGGACTGGCCGCACCAGGCCTGGCAGCACCGGCGGGATTAATCGACCTCGCGTATTCGTCACTGCCGGCCAGCGGCGAACTGGTGCACCGGGCGTTTGCCGCGGCCCTGACCGAGCTTCCGGCCCTGCTCCCGGGCTTCGGGTACGACGCAATGGGCCTGCTCCCCCTGCGTGAAGCGGTGGCAGCACGGTACACAGCAGCCGGTGTACCTACTACTGCGGACCAGATCCTGGTGACCTCCGGAGCGCAGCACGCCCTGAATATCGTCCTTCGCGCCCTCACAAGCCGGCATGACCGGGTGCTGGTGGAACACCCCAGCTACCCGAATGCCCTGGACGCTATCCGTACAGCCGGTTGCCGTGCTGTACCGGTGGCCTTCGCAGCCCCGGCAGGCGCCCTCAAACCTGGCCGCGCTATGGTCGCCTGGGACATGCATGGATTGCAGTCCGTACTGGCGCAGCAGCGGCCCACGCTGGCGTATCTGGTGCCGGACTTCCACAACCCCACGGGCCAGCTCATGCCCGACCCTGAGCGCCAGGAACTTGTCAGTGCCGCTGCAGCGGCCGGGACCACTTTGGTGGTGGACGAGACGCTGCGGGAGCTGAACCTCGACGGCGTCGGCACCACTCCCGTGGCAGCCTTCAGTCCAGCGGTAGTCACCATCGGCTCACTCAGCAAGTCCCATTGGGGCGGTCTGCGCACTGGGTGGATCCGCGCCTCGCAGGACCTGATCCAGCGGTTTGCGGCCGCACGGACCTCCCTGGATCTGGGTGGGCCGGTAATGGAACAACTGGCCGCCGCCCACCTGGTCCGTGCCATGGACGAACCCCTGCCGGCACGGCTCGCCGCACTCCGGGACAACCGGAAAGCCCTGCTGGAACTTCTCGCCGGACACCTGCCCGAGTGGGAAACGCTCTACCCATCCGGCGGCTTGTCCGCATGGTGCAGGCTTCCGGCTCCCATCAGCACCGCCCTGACAGTGATCGCCCCCGATTTTGGGATCAGGCTGGCTGCAGGACCGCGGTTCGGGATTGGCGGCGCCTTCGAACGCTACCTCCGGTTACCGTTTACGCTGCCGCCGGAAAAACTGGAAACAGCCGTCCTGGCCCTGCGGTCAGCCCAGGACCGCCTGAATGCAGCCCCTCAGCTCCGGCGGAGCCTCAAGAATGCGCCTGCCGTGGCTATTGCTTGATGGGTGAAGACTGCCTGCCGGACCGGCCCATCCGCTGCTTGGCGGCGTTGCTCCCGGCTCCCACCGGAACATGGGCAGTGGCCTTGGCCAGCCCAAAGAGCGGCATCCCGTTGTAAATGACTTCAATTCCGGCAGCAGGCACCTGGTAGGTCTCATGCCACACGCCCACGTCTCCGCTGCCGGCAGTCTCCTTCATAAACTGCCGCCAGGGCTCCAGGTGAGGGGACTCCCGGTCCGCGGCGAATTTCCGCAGGTGTTCCGGGCTTTCCCAGTAGCTGAGCAGCATGGTGGTCCGGCCGAACCACTGCTCGTACCCCAGCATTCCCGACGCCGGATCCCCCGCCAGGTGTTGGAGCATCCGCGGCATGGCGCTTGCCACCTTGCCGACCGTTCCCAGCTTCCACCACCGGTTGGCCCGCATGCCGATCAGGAAGACCGTCACCGATTCCCGGCCGGGATCGGCGGTGTACCGGCCCGGAAATACGCTTTGCACCATGGGAAGCTCCTTGGGTTCAGGCAACTGGATTTGATAACAACGTTACGAAACAAGGTTATGAAACAATGGGGCCCATGGCAAGACCTGTGATCCATAACGATTCTCTCCGGCAGCAACTGTTGGCGGTCACCGCCGAGCTGGTGAACCGGGACGGGCCGGCCAAAGTGACGCTGCGGGATGTTGCGTCGGCTGCGGGGACGTCCACCACCGCCGTCTACTCACTCTTTGGCGGAAAGTCCCAGCTCCTCACCGCCGTGGTGGACGACGGGTTCCGGTCCTTCCGGGACTCACAGGTGGCTGCGGCCCCGGATGGGCTGCAGGGTCTTGGAATGGCCTACCGGACCTGGGCACTGGAGCACCGCGCGCTGTACCGGCTGATGTTCGGCGGAGCCCTGGCCGCGTACGTGGATTGCCAGCCGAGTCCGGAAATTTCCGCCGGGGCCATGGAGCCGCTGATAGACGCGGTGGCTTCGGCCCAGGCGGCGGGCGCCCTGCGGGCTGAACCGGTGGAAATAATGGCCCTCGCAATTTGGGGCCAGGTGCATGGCCTGGTGAGCCTGGAACTGGCGGAAGTGGGCCCGCCGGACGCCGACTGGGCCGCCGCCTACACCTCGGCCCTGGACGCCGTGGCCCGCGGCTGGGCTGCCTAAACCCCGCTTTCCGACGCGCTTATTCGCCTGCAACACGCAAAATACCTGACGCGGCTGATATACCCATCGCGCCAGGTATTTTGCGGGTCGATCTCTATCTTGCGCGTCGCCGGCCCGCTGAAATCGTGGACCGTCCTTCCCACCGGCGCACCAAACGTGATGCGGCCGAAGAACTGGTACAACGCATCGGAGGTACGGATCCCCAGGAACTGCCCGGTCCTGCAGCAGGGCCACGTAGAATTGTCCGGTGATGCAATCCCCCCTTCCCGTGCGCGACGGCGTGAACGCCACCCGTCTGCGCCTTCCCGGCGAGGGGCCGTGGGATACCGCAATGGACTACATGATGCACCGCTGGGGCCACATCGATCCGCAGGGCATCGAGGACAGGTTCGACGCCGGCGAAATTGTTGGCGAGGGCGGCGTTCCTTTGGACCGGGCTACTGCCCTGACGGACCACACCTTTATCTGGTACTACCGGACCCTGCCGCCGGAGACCCGCATCCCCGTGGAGCTGGGCATCCTGCACCAGGACGAGCACCTGCTGGTGGTGGACAAGCCTCACTTCCTGCCCACTACCCCCGGCGGAACCTACATCCAGGAATCCGCCCTGGTGCGTCTGCGGAACCAGCTGGACCTGCCTGACCTGATTCCCATGCACCGGCTGGACCGCATGACGGCAGGGGTGCTGCTGTTCTCCACCAACCCGGCAACGCGCGGCAAGTACCAGGTGCTTTTTGAGAAGCGCAAGGTCCAGAAGGAATACGAGTGCGTGTCCGCAGCCGCGCCCGCGGAAGGGTATCCCGCCGTCGAATTTCCCGTGGTGGTGCGCAACCGGATGACCAAGTCGCGCAGCTACCTGCTCGCGGAAGTCATCGACGGCGAACCTAACGCGGAGACGCGGATTGAGCAGCTGGCAACGCTCGACGGCGGCGCGGCGCCAGGTGCCTCACGCCGCACCGCCGCTGCGGGGCCGGGCAGTACGGCGCCGGGCACCTCAGTGCGACGCGCGCTGTACCGGCTCGAACCGCACACCGGCAAGACCCACCAACTGCGGGTGCACATGGCCTCGCTCGGGCTGGGCATCATCAACGACGCCTTCTACCCGGACCTGCTGGACAAAGCTCCGGACGACTACAGCAAACCCCTGCAGCTTCTCGCCCGCGGCATCCGGTTTGTGGACCCCATCTCCGGAAAACCGGTGGAGTACCGCAGCCGGCTGCAGCTCAGCGGGGCCGCCGGCTCCTGACCCCCGGTTCCAGCACCGCGAATGTGCGGTACCTTGTGGCAATGGACTTCGGCAGCGCTGACAGCTGGGGGACGGCCATCTATTTCTGGATCATCCCCGTCGTGCTGGGCGATGCCATCTTCCCGCCCATCCCGTCCGAGATGGTGGTGATTACCGGCGGGGCGCTGTCCTCTGACGGCCGCGCCAACGTGTTCCTGGTGGCCGCGCTGGCGGCGCTTGCCTCCTGGCTCGGCGACATGGTGGTGTTCCAGCTGTTCCGGCGGCGGCTGAGCCACGTCCTTGACCGCTGGGGGTGGGGCCGGCGCGTCCACTCAGGGATCCACGATGCCCTCGCCAAGGCGGGGCGCTCCTCCACGTACGGCGCCATCATCGGGGCCAGGTTCATCCCCGGAGGACGGCTGGCCACCTCGGCTGCCGCGGGCATCGCCAGCGTTTCGGTCCGCGGCTTCAGCCTGTGTGCCGGGCTCGGGGCACTCCTCTGGGCGTGCTGGCTGGTGGGCCTGGGCTACTTCACCGGCTCGGCCACCGGTCTGCCATTCTGGGCCAGCTCGCTGATCGGGGTGGCGCTCGGGCTGGTGATCGGCGTCGTCGTCGGCATTATCGTCACGCGGCGCCGCGGCAACCGGTCACCCGTGGAGGAACCCGACCCTCCCCTGGCGTAGCGGACCTAGACGGGCGTCCAGCGGCCGCGGCTGCGCCGCAGCACCATCAGGGAGCCGGTCAGTGCAACGCGTTCGACGGCGTCGCGCATCATGGCTGCCGATTCCAGGGCCTGCCGGTTCTCGCCGCTGTATTCAGTTGCGTCGACAAGGAAGCGCAGGTTCAGCTGCGGCACGCCGCCCGCTATCTGCAACTGGTTCGCCTCCACGTGGTGCCGTGTTCCCAAAGCCTCAACCGCCGCTTCCATCACGGCTTCGGGCGGGTTGCCGGGGCGCAGCCCGGTGATCTTGAGGCGGGTCTGGAACGATGGCATGCCTTCAACCCTACCCAGACGCTCTCTCACTTAATGCGGGGAAAGCCCCAACGCTCTGTCATGAGTGAGAGAGCGTTGGGGGAAGACCCGCGTTAGGTGAGAGAGCGTTAGGGGTTAGCCGGTGTTGCGGAGGCCTGCCGCCACGCCATTCACGGTGATCAGCATGGCCCGCTGGAGGCGTTCGTCGATTTCACCACCGCTGATGGTGTCGGCCTTGTTCGCAGCTTCCGCACGCACGCGGCGGAGGAGTTCCACCTGCAGGTAGCTGATCGGGTCCAGGTACTGGTCGCGGATTTCGAGGGAGCGTTTCAGCGTGGGCTGGGCGTCCAGGAGCAGCCGCTCGCCCGTCAGGTTCTGGACCTCTGCGACGGTCAGCTCGTATTCCTCCCGGATGGCCCGGAAGATGCGGTGCAGCTCTTCAGGGACCAGGGTGGACACGTAATAGCCGGCGATGTCCATATCGGTCTTGGCGAGCGTCATTTCCACGTTGGAGAGCACGGAGCGGAAGAAATGCCAGTTCTCCCACATCTCCACCAGCTGCGCGGAGTTGCCGGCCTCGCGGGCAGCTTTGAGTCCTGAGCCGACGCCGAACCAGCCGGGCACGATCTGGCGGGACTGGGTCCAGCCGAACACCCAGGGGATGGCACGCAGGCCGCCGAGCCCTGCCCCTGAATCCGGGCGCTTTGACGGGCGGGAGCCGATGTTCAGGGAGCCCAGCTGCTCCACGGGGGTGGAGGACAGGAAGTAGGCCGGCAGGTCCGGATCGTCGATCAGCTTCCGGTACCGGTCAAAAGCGGCGTCCGAGATGGTTTCCATCACGTGCCCGTACCGTTCGCGCTGGTCTGCGGAGGTCCGGGGATCCCGGTGCAGGGCGGATCCCTGGAGCACCGCAGCGAGCGACAGTTCAAGGTTTTCGCGGGCCAGTTCGGGCAGCGAATACTTGTCCGAGATGACTTCGCCCTGCTCGGTGAATTTGATTTCGCCTTCCAGGACGCCGTTGGGCTGGGCAAGGATGGCGTCGTAGGTGGGTCCGCCGCCACGGCCCACGGATCCGCCGCGGCCGTGGAACAGCCGAACGCGGACGCCGTGCTTGGCAGCGATGTCGCGCAGCTTGCGCTGGGTCTTGTGGATTTCCCACTGGCTGGTCATCACGCCGGATTCCTTGTTGGAGTCCGAGTATCCCAGCATGATCTCCTGGACATCCCCGCGCAGCCGCACCAGTTCGCGGTAGGACGGATCGGACAGCAGCTGGTCCACGATCTCGGCGGAGGCACGAAGTTCCTCGACTGTTTCCAGCAGCGGCGCGAACCCGATTTTGGCGTAGGGCTTTTCGCCGAAGAGGTTCACCAGGCCGGCTTCGCGGGCCAGGACGGCGGCGGCGAGCACGTCGTCCGCGCCGCGGGTCATGGAGATGATGTAGGTCTCGATGACGTCCGGCCCGTAGGCGCGCAGGGCGCGGCGGATCTCCCGGAAGACGTCGTACGTGCCGTCAGCGGCGCCGTCGAGCTTGATCGGGTGCCCGGACAGCGGACGGCGCGAGGCGAGTTCGGAGCCGAGAACCTCGAAGCGTTCCTTGCGGCTCAGTTCGGCGTAGCGGAGCCCCGGGCCGCCGATGCGGTCCATCAGCTGCCCCACGGCGTCGTGGTGGTGGTCGGCGTGTTCGCGGATGTCCAGCGTGGCCAGGTGCAGGCCGAAGGAGGCGATGGCGCGGCGGACCCGGGCCAGGGCACCGTCCGCAGCCAGCGACCCCGAGTGGTTCCGGAGCGAGAGTTCCAGCAGTTCCAGGTCTGCCAGGAGTTCATCGGTGCCGCTGTAGTCCCGGCCGTGCTCGTGGTTTGAGTTAGCCGCCACCCGCTTGCCGGTGTTGATGAGCTTGGCCTTGATGCAGGTGAGCTTCAGCCGGTAGGGCTCCTGCGCGTTAAGCTCCAGTACCCGCCGGTCCAGGCCGGGCAGCTTCTTCAAGTCCGCGTCAATGGATTCCAGCAGCTCCTTGTCCGCCCCGGCGAGCGACGTGGAGTTCGAGAGAATGGAGATCAGCTCATCGATCATGCCGATGCTGATCCGGACGGCGTGCTGGTTCTGGATCTGCAGGATTTCCCGGGTCACCGCCGCGGTGACGTTGGGGTTGCCGTCACGGTCGCCGCCGATCCAGGAACCAAACCGGATGGGGGCTTCCTTCGATGCGAGGGTGACGCCGTGCTCGCCCAGCAGTTCGGAGAATTCAGCCAGCATCTCGGGCATCGCGTCCGTGAGGATGCCGCCCAGGTAGTAGATGGCATTGCGGGCCTCGTCCACCGGGGTGGGCCGGACCTGGCGAAGCTCATCTGTCTGCCACATCTGGTCGATGATTTCAGCCAGCTGGCGGTCCTGGCGACGGCGGGCCGTAGTGCCTTCGGCCGTGGGCTGGGCCAGCACGTCTGACAGCTTGCGGATCTTGTCCAGGACGGAGCGGCGGGAGGCTTCAGTGGGGTGGGCTGTGAAAATGGGCCTGACATCCAGCCCGTTGACTACTTCCTGAAGGACGCCGGGCCCTGCCTGGGCGGCAATCTCGTTGACGGTTTTGGCCAGCCAGCCATCCTTCTCCGCGCGGGTCCGCAGGCCCCGCACCCGGTGGACCTGCTCGGCCGCGTTGGCAAGGTGGAAGTAGAAAGCGAAGGCACGCACCAGGTCCGTGGCCTGCTCGATGGGCAGGGAGCCGAGGAGTTCGCGGACCTGGGCGACGACGTCGTGCGCGCTCCATGGGCCGGTAGCATCGGCGCCGCCGCGGGCGGCTTCCTTGGATTCCTTGGTCAGGAGGCGGACCTGCTCCACGAGGTCCAGGAGCTCAGGTCCGTGCTGGCGGACCAGGGATTCGCCCAGGAGGGTGGAGACACGGCGGACGTCTGCCCTCAGTTCGGAGGCAAGGTCTGTTTCGGGATGTGCGGCAGTGTGAGCCATGGAAGCAATCTTTCGAGGGTTTCGGACTTGGCTCGTACACTGCGCTGGATACTGTGAGCCACGTTACTAGCTAAAGATGCTACCCGCACCGCGGCGCCACCGGGGAATCCGTCTCAGATAATGTCAGCTCCGGGCAACAGGTGCTTCCGGAATGAATGCCGGGTCGGCGCCGTTGTACCCGGGCACAATGAACCTCCGAAAGGAATTATGAGCACCACTCCAGCCGGGAAAGTGGAGCGCTGGCAGCGCTTCCGCGACAACCGGAACAAGGCCCTGGCAGCCCGCCACGGCTGGCTGACCCTCACCTCCTTCCAGTGGCTCGACAACTCTCCATCCGCCGTCGAACAGGCGCCTGGGCTCTGGTCCACGGACGGTACGACGGCGGCACTCACCGCAATGCCCGCGGACGGGCTGTCGCTGGTAGAGACAGGGCAGGTGGTGGACGGGACGATATCCGCGGCCCTCGCCGACGAAGAGTCCCTGATGTGGGTCCAGTTCGGCGGCCAGGACGGGGCCCGGGTGGTTGTTGAGCTGGCCAGGCGGGGAGGCCGCTACGCCATCCGCACCCGCGATGCTGACTCCCCCGTCTTCACCGGATTCCGCGGGGTTCCCACGTATGCGTACAACCCGGACTGGGAAGTTGTTGGCAGATTCGAGCCCTATCCGGAGCCTGTGGACGTGCCGATCGCCACCGCCAACCCCCTGGTGGACGGCATCCACCGCACGGTGGGCGAGGTGGTGTTTCGCGTTCCCGGCGGCAGGCACGAGGTCCGGCTGCAGGCGGAAGAGGAAAAGCTCGGGGCCTTGACCGTCACGTTCCATGACGAAACCAACGGCGGGACCACCGATGATTGGCGCAAGCTCGCCGTGCCCCGGCCCCGAACGGATTCATCCGGAAATGCGACCGTGGTCCTGGATTTCAACCGGGCCATCAACTATCCCAGCGCCTTCACGCCTTACGGAACCTGCCCCATGCCAGTGAAGAACAACTCCCTGGACGTGCGCGTGGAGGCAGGGGAAATGCAGCCGTATCCGGGCGGGGACTAGACGATCGCCGAAAGCCCGGTGATGGCCCGTCCCACGATCAGGGTGTTGATCTCGAACGACCCTTCGTACGTGTAGATGGCCTCCGCGTCCGAGAAGATCTTGGCCATCCGGTAGTCCGTGACGATCCCGTTTCCGCCCAGGATGGACCTGCCCAGCGCCACGGTCTCGCGCATCCGCGCGCTCAGGTAGGACTTGGCCAGCGCCACCTGCGGCATGTCCGCGGCGCCGTCGTCCTGCAGCCTGGCAAGCCCCGCCATCATGCCCATGCTTGCCACGGCGTTGCCAAGCATGGTTACCAGCTGCTGCTGGACCAGCTGGAACTGTGCAAGCGGGCGGCCGAACTGGCGGCGCTCGACGGCGTACTGCCGGGCGACGTCGAACGCCGCCAGCTGTTGGCCCACAGCCTGCCAGGCCACCATGATGCGCGAGCCGCGCAGCAGCTCGTTGGTGTCATCGAAGCTGCTGATGGTGGCGAAGCGGTCCGCCTCCGCCACCCGCACGCCGTCGAAGACGATGTCCGCATTCTGCACCGTCCGCAGCGCGATCTTGTTTTCGATCCGTGTCCGGGTGACCCCCGGCAGGGTGGCATCAACGATAAAGCCCCGCACCGACCCGTCCGCTTCGTCCCGCGCCCAGACCAGCATGTAGTCGCAGAACGTCCCGTTGCCGATCCACCGCTTGGCGCCGTTCAGCACCCAGGCGTCCCCGGCGTCATCGGGTCTGCCGGTGGTGGAGGAAATCCGCCTGGCGCGCGTCTCCATACCGCCGGCCACATCCGAGCCGTGGTTCGGTTCGGTCAGGGCGAAGGCGCCGGTGATGCGCAGGTTTGAGGCGTCCTCCAGCAGCCGCTGCTTCTGGTCCTCGCTGCCGAAAGCGTACAGGGACTCAACGAAGAGATCGTGGTGGACCAGGAAAAACGTGGCGATGGAGGTGTCCACGCGGGTCATCTCGGCGATCACCAGGCCGGCGAACAGGTGGCTGTAGCCGCGCTGCGCAGGGGTGCTGAGCTGCAGGTCCGCAAGTTTGGGCAGGATGTGCGCCGGGAACTCGGCCTTGTTCCACCAGTCGCCGGCGTAGGGCGCAATCTCCGCGGCAAGGAATTCCCGCAGTTCGGCCAGCTTGTCCCGTTCCGCCTGGTTCAGCAGCGATTCGACGGCGAAGAAGTCGGCCGAGGGCAGGATTACTGTTCCGGCGGTGGTCATTTTGGTCCCATCCGGATGGCGCCGTCCAGCCGGATCGTCTCGCCGTTAAGCATGGCGTTGTCCACGATGTGCGCCACGAGGTTGGCGTATTCGGCGGGTTTGCCCAGCCGGGAGGGATGCGGCACCTGGGCGCCCAAAGAATCCTGCGCTTCCTGCGGCAGCCCGGCCATCATGGGCGTTTCGAAGATTCCCGGCGCGATGGTGACCACCCGCACCAGCGAGCGCGCCAGCTCCCGCGCGATGGGCAGCGTCATCGCCGCCACAGCGCCTTTGGAAGCGGCGTAGGCAGGCTGCCCGATCTGGCCTTCAAAGGCAGCTGCCGAAGCGGTATTGATGATGACGCCGCGTTCCGGTCCGCCCAGCTCAGTGCTGGCCGGCTCATTGGCCACCATCGCCGCCGCTGCCAGCCGCAGCACATTGAACGTCCCTACCAGGTTGACCTGGATGACCCGGTTGAACGCCTCCAACGGAAGCACACCTTCCCGGCCCAACACCTTGCCGGGGGTGGCGACGCCGGCGCAGTTCACCACAATGCGCAACGGACCCAGCGCGGCGGCGGCGTCGACGGCGGCCTGAACCTCCGCTTCACTGGTGACGTCCGCGGGCACAAAGACGGCGGACTTTTCGGGGGGTCCTGCGGGGTGTGCATTCCCACCGTTTGCATTCCCACCGTTTGCATTCCCACCGTTTGCATTCCCGCCGCTTGCCTTCCCACCGCTTGCCTTCCCACCGCTCAGCTCCTCAGCGAAAGCCTCTCCAGCAGAGGAGGGGAGATCAACAAGCACCACTGAGGCGCCGGCGTCGAACAGCCTGCGGGCAGTAGCTGCCCCCAGGCCCGAGGCACCTCCCGTGATCAACGCAACGCTGCCTGTGACGTCCATACATCCTCCTTGATGCGGGCCTGCCCCCGACAGAAGTCCGCGAAGCATTAGTTAGTGAATGTTAACTGAAATCATCGCATCCACGCACTATCCGGCCTTTCGCCGGCACTGCCGTCCGCCCGGCTAGGGTGGAAGCCATGACTCCCGCGGATGCTTCTCCTCCCGTCGACTGGCAGGAAAGGGCCAACGAGGCTGCACGGTCGGTCACCGCACTTTTCGGCAGGAGACTGTTCTTCCTGCCGGGGACACACCTTGGCGCCATTCAGTGGCCCGCTCCACGCTGGCGCAACGACATCAAGGGCAAGCTGCTCCAGCCCTGGCACTACTGGTGGCAGGCCCACTATGTTGACTGCCTCGTGGACGCCGGCCGCCGCGAGCTGGGCAATGGCGCCACCCCTGCCGCAAGGTTCAACGGCCCCGAACATGCCAGCGCCGGAAGGCTCGCCTCCCGGCTGCTCACGGGAATCCGGCTGCGCAACGCGTTCACCTACATCAACAGCTACTACGACGACATGGCCTGGCTCGCCCTTGCCACCCTCCGGCTGGACACACTGGCGGAGGAGACGCGCCGGCCCGGGCGGGGGCGCAACGCGGCGCTCCGCAAGGCGCTCACCCTCCAGTTCGACGAAGCCTGCACCGATGACCTGGGCGGCGGTTCCTTCTGGAGCAAGAAGCGCGATTTCAAGAACACGCCCGCCACCGCACCCGTAGCCCTCTTCTACGCCCGCACGGGGCAGCGGACCAAGGCACAGTCACTGCTCGACTGGCTGGACGGAACCCTTTTCGACCCGGAGCAGGGCCTGTACCTCGACGGCGCCCGGCTCGGCGCGGACGGGAACGTGCTGATCGAGCGGGCCGTCTACACCTACAACCAGGGCCCCGTCCTGGGGGCACTGCTTGAGCTTGGCGGGGATGCGAACCTGGCCAGGGCAGCCGCGCTGGTGGAGGCGGTGGACCGGCACCTGACAGTTTCGGCAGGAATTTCCGCTGAAGGCGCCGCTGCCGGCGGGCTGGTGTTGCGCTGCGAGGGCAACGGCGACGGCGGCCTGTTCACCGGAATCCTGTGCCGTTACCTCGCGCTCGCGGCAGCCGATCCCCGGCTTCCCCGAGAGGCCCGGAGCGCAGCAGCACGGCTGGTGACCGCCACGGCGGAAGCATTCTGGCAGGGGAAACGGCGCGGGGATGAAGGCGCAGTAGGTGCCTGCCGGTACGTCTTCTCCATGCATGCCGCCCGGCCCGCCGCCCTCACCTACCCGCCCGGGTCCGTCGTCGAACTTTCCACACAGCTGCAGGCCTGGATGTCGCTCGAGGCCGCTGCCGCCCTCCCGGGTGCTGCTTGGGATTAGGTCACGCAACAGTTCCGTAATTCATGTGATGCTAATCACTTAAAGCGCTTTCCTGCTTACACGTAAGGTTTGCCTACCCTACAGTCGAGGTGGCACTTCTCCACGGCCTTCGTGACCCCGGTCCGCCGTTTTTCGTAGAAAGCAGTTTCCTCAATGAAGATCCGCAACAGCGCCCTGGCCGGCATCGCACTCGCCGCCAGCGCCGCACTCGGCCTGACCGCCTGCGCCGGCAGCACCACCCCTGAAGCCTCCGGTTCCGCGGCAGCTTCCGGCGGAGCCGGCGAAATCACGGTGTACAACGCCCAGCACGAGAGCCTGACCAAGGAATGGATCGACGCCTTCACGGCCGAGACCGGCGTCAAGGTCACCATGCGGCAGGGTTCGGACACCGAGCTGTCCAACCAGATCATCCAGGAGGGCGCGGCGTCCCCGGCGGACGTGTTCCTCACCGAGAACTCCCCTGCCATGACCCAGGTTGAAAACGCCGACCTCTTCGCGGATGTGGACAAGGCCACCACCGGGCAGGTTCCCGAAGAGTTCCGGCCCTCCACCGGAAAGTGGACCGGCATTGCGGCCCGCTCCACCGTCCTTGTCTACGACAAGACCAAGCTGACCGAGGACCAGCTGCCCAAGTCCATGCTCGACCTGGCCAAGCCCGAGTGGAAGGGCAAGTGGGCCGCTTCGCCCACCGGCGCGGACTTCCAGGCCATCGTTTCGGCACTGCTTGAGCTCAAGGGCGAGGCCGCCACCGAGGAGTGGCTGGCGGGCATGAAGGAAAACTTCAAGGCCTACAAGGGCAACAGCACCGCCATGAAGGCAGTCAACGCCGGCGAAGTGGACGCCGCGCTGATCTACCACTACTACTACTACGGCGACCAGGCCAAGACCGGCGAGAACTCCAAGAACGTCTCACCGTACTACTTCAAGAACCAGGATCCGGGCGCCTTCGTGTCGATCTCCGGCGGCGGTGTCTTGAAGACCTCCAAGAACCAGGCAGCGGCCCAGGAGTTCCTGAAGTTCATCACCGGCAAGAAGGGCCAGGAAGTCCTGAAGAACGGCACCTCCTTCGAATACGCGATTGCCTCCGATGTGCCGGCCAACGAGAAGCTGGTTCCGATTGCGGACCTGCAGGCGCCCACCGTGGACCCCGCCAAGCTCAACTCCGAGAAGGTCACCGAACTGATGACCAAGGCAGGACTCCTGTAATTTCGTGACTTCCGATCTATCGGCTCCCCTTCAAAGGAGCACGACGACGGCGGGCCGGGGCAACAGTCCCCGCCCGCCTTTCGGCGTTTCTGCAGTGTCCGTCCTGGCGGTGCTGATCGCCCTCTTCTCCCTCGTCCCCCTGGGGTACGTGGTGTACATGACCGTGGCAACCGGCTGGGACACCGCCGTCGAACTGATCTTCCGGCCGCGGGTTGCCGAGCTGTTGCTGAACACCCTCCTGCTCATGGCGGCAACCATTCCGCTGTGCCTGTTGCTCGGCGTGGCCGGCGCGTGGCTGGTTGAACGGACCACGCTGCGGGGACGCAAAATTTGGGCGGTCCTCCTGGCTGCCCCGCTGGCCATCCCCGCCTTCGTCAACAGCTACGGCTGGGTCTCGGCTGTTCCCTCGATGGGGGGGCTGGGCTCGGGCGTCCTGATTGCCACGCTGTCCTACTTCCCGCTGGTATACATCCCGGCCGCCGCCTCCCTGAGCCGGTTGGACCCGGCCATCGAGCAGTCGGCCGCTGCGCTGGGGCTTGGCGCCTGGCGTACGTTCTTCCGGGTGGTACTCCCCCAGCTCCGGATTGCCATGACAGGCGGTGCGCTCCTGGTGGGGCTGCACCTGCTCGCCGAATACGGCGCGTTCGCCATGATCCGCTTCGACACGTTCACCACCGCAATCATGACCCAGTACCAGTCCACCTTTAACGGCGCTGCCGGAAACATGCTGGCAAGCGTCCTGGTGTTCTTCTGCCTCCTTCTGCTCCTGGCCGAAGTCCGCAGCCGTGGGACGGCGAGGTATGCGCGGATCGGATCGGGAGCCCAGGCCAGGGCCCTGCGCCTGCCGCTGCGCGGGTACCAGGTTCCGGCCCAGGTCTTCCTGACCGCACTGACCGCACTGGCCGCGGGGCTGCCGCTGTACTTCGTGGCACGCTGGACGGTGGCGGGTGGACCGGAGGTTTGGGCTGCCGACGAGTTCCTCCCTGCCCTCCTGTCCACGCTTGGTTACGGCCTGGCGGGTGCAGTTGCCACCACGGCAGTGGCCTTCCCCATGGCTTACCTCGCCGTCAGGCATCCCGGCTGGTTCAGCAAATCCCTTGAGCTCTCCAACTACATCACCAGCTCCCTGCCGGGGATCGTGGTGGGCCTGGCCTTCGTGACGGTGAGCATCCGCGTGGTGCCGGGGATGTACCAAACCGCCGGGGTGCTGGTGGCGGCGTACGTCCTGCTGTTCCTTCCCCGGGCGCTGGTGAACCTCCGTGCCGGGCTGTCCCAGGCGCCCAAGGAACTTGATGAGGCCGCGCAGGCGCTGGGCAAGCCACCGCTGCTCGCCTTCATCCGGGTCACGCTGCGGCTCACCGCCCCCGCGGCCGCAGGCGGAGCTGCCCTGGTTTTCCTGGCCATCGCCAACGAGCTCACCGCCACCTTGCTGCTGTCCCCCAATGGGACCCGGACGCTGGCCACCGAGTTTTGGAGCAAGAGCAGCGAGATCGACTACGCGGGAGCGGCTCCCTACGCGCTGCTGATGATCCTGCTCTCCGCCCCCATGACCTACCTCCTCTTCCAGCAGTCCAAGAAAGTAGCCGGACAGTGATCGAACAAGCGCCGATCGAAAAAGCCCCGATCCAACAAGCACCGATCCAACAAGCACCGATCCAACAAGCGGCCTCACGCCTGCCGGAACCGCGGGTCGCCCCCTCGGTGGCTACCTCCACGGACAGTCACCTGGTGATCACGGACGTCACCCGGAACTTCGGCAGCCAACTGGTCCTGAAGGGCGTTAATCTTTCTGTCGCCCGGGGCGGCACCACCGCCATCGTCGGTCCCTCCGGCTCAGGCAAGACCACGCTGCTGCGGCTGATCGCCGGCTTTGACCACCCGGTCACCGGCAGCATCTCGCTCAACGGCCATAAGGTTGCCGGCGACGGCGCCTGGGTACCTGCGCACAAACGGAACATCGGCTATGTGGCCCAGGACGGCGCCCTGTTCCCCCACCTCAGCGTGGGAAAAAACATCGCCTTCGGGCTTGACCGGGCCAAGCTGGCCGGCGGGCGCAGGGCAGTGGAGGACCGTGTGCGCGAACTGCTGGAGATGGTATCGCTGGATCCGGACATGGCGAAGAGGCGCCCCCACCAGTTGTCGGGCGGCCAGCAGCAGCGCGTTGCCCTGGCCCGGGCCCTGGCACGTGAACCAGAACTGATGCTCCTCGACGAGCCGTTCTCCGCCCTCGACGCCGGCCTCCGCGTAGCCACCAGGCGGGCGGTGGCGAACGTCCTGAACAAGGCCGGCGTCACCACGATCCTTGTGACCCATGACCAGGCTGAAGCTTTGTCCTTCGCCGACCAGGTGGCGGTGATGCGTGGCGGAAAGCTTGCGCAGATCGGTAACCCGTTTGTGGTCTACACGCGCCCGGCTGACCGCGCCACTGCCGAATTCCTGGGTGACGCAGTCATCCTGGACGCCTGGATGGAGGGTTCGCTCGCCACCTGTTCCCTGGGCGGCATCCCCGTCCGGCGGCCTCCCGCACAGGGCAGGGTCCAGCTGATGCTTCGGCCGGAACAGATCCGCATCGCCGAGGACGGCCCCATCCGCGGCGTGGTGGTGGACACTGACTACTTTGGCCCGGAAACCACCGTGCGGCTCAAACTTGCGGTTCCCCCGGAACTGGCCAGCGGAGGGGACCACCGTTACCCGGGCGGCGGCGAGATCATCACCATCAGGCATTGGAATGCCTCCATTGCCCGGCCCGGGATGGAGCTGTGCCTTCGGGTGGTGGGCGAAGGCGTGGCTTTTCCGATCGAACCCTGACGCGCCACGATAGCCTGCGGCGGTTCGGGACCGGGTGAAATGCCCAGGCACATCGGCTGCCTGACCCTCAACCTCACCTCCTGGCCTACGAGCTTCGCTGGCTAAATTGGCACTAGCCGTTCGCTCACGCTGGTTCCTGGCGGCGGTGGTGCCATGGATTCGTATGTGTGACCTGTGGGCGTCCGGTAGAGGATGGTGTGCCGGGGTCCGGGGCGAGGAAAGACCGTCCAGCCGAGGTTTTCCTTGGTGTGGTTGCAGGCTTCGCATAGGCCGGCTGCGTTCGCCACGCTCGTGGTCCCGCCGGAATGCCAGGGGACCACGTGGTCGTGATGCCGGATGGGGGCGTCGCAGTACGGTGTGCGGCAGGTGGCGTCCCTGGCCTGGATGAACCGGCGCAGCGCAGCCGGGAACAGCCGCGCCTTGGAATCCATGGCCAGCAGCTCTCCGGTGCCCGGAGCCGTGTATAGCCGGCGGAGCCACACCTCAAAGTCCGGGCCGCCAGCGTTCTGACCGCCTGCCATATCCCGCCCGCCCGGTTCCTGACGATCAGTTGCGGGTTCCGGCTGACCCATCACCGTCTCCGTCTGGCCGGCCTCCGCGTTCTGATCACTGACACCGAGACGTCCCTGCTCACCGGCTTCACCGCCCACGGCGGCGAGAGCGCGGGCCCAGCCGGCCGGGACTGTGCCGTAGCCGCTGAGGCGGGCAGGCTCGGCGTCGCCCTGCAAGAAGGCGCGGTCAGTCATGACCACGTTGATCTCTACCCCGCTAATCCCGCCCGGAGTGCCGGTGATCCGCTCCACCGCAGTATCGGCCATGATTTGGCCGCGGGAACGCTCGTCCCCGTCCGAACGCAGCGTGTCCGCGTGCTGGCTCAGTGATGCGTACACGGCCACCCCGTGGGCAACAGGCAGCAGCGCGGTGAAATAGGTCATCGTGTCCGGCGCCGGGCGCAGGCTCACGCACCGCTCCGCCGCCGCACGGCTCGCCCGCTGGGTAACAGAACGTGGGTCCCGCCGGTACGAGGCAGCCTTCACAGCGGCAGAAATCGCGCGGTCTCCGGCCCCGGCGAAGGTGCCGGCATCGGCGGCGAGCTCCTCATCCACTGCGCACCTGTCAGCGGCGCTGAGGCAGGCCGTTTCTTTGACCACAAGGGTGGCACGCCACTCATTGAGCTGACCTGTATCCAGTGCCCTGAGGGCATGCGGCATTTCCGTGACCAGCGCCTTCGCCACGCCCAGCAACCGGCCGCCACGTGCCGGGGACTCACCCCTGGCCAAGGCAACCTGCGCCGCCACACCCTGGCCTTGCTCCGCAACCGGAACGCCAGCCTCAGCCTGCTCACGGCGCTGGACACCATCAAAAGCGACGGCAACCCGCGCCTGGGCCGCGGCAGCAGCCGCCTTCATTTCCTCCAAGCCGTGCAGTTGGTCAATCAGTCCGGCGCTGTCAGTGGCTGGCTGCAGGTTTCGAACCCCAGTGATCAGGTTCTGAAGCGGAAGGCCCGAACTGGCGCCGAGGACGGGAGCAGGTACGGGAGCTTGGGCGGGCGCGGTTGGTACTGTGGGAACCGAGCCCGTCTCATTTAATGCGACGGAAGGAAAGGCCGCAGCGGAAACAGCGTCGCCCGCTGACTCTGCCAGCAGCATACTTGACCTCTTTGCCCCATCCATAAGCCCAGTCTGCCAGCGACCTCTGACAATAATGAGCTACCAAAGTCGCTATGTGGATAACGGAAATCTCTGCCCGTCAGGGCGTCCTTCTAGGCATCAGCGGCCAACTCTTGAAACCCGTCAGCGGATGCTCGCGAGCGGCGTGGCTGTGCCGCTCTTGACGTTCACGGGGCCGCCCGCCGCAGCAAGGCGCACGTCCTTGGCGCCGGACGGCGGAAAGACGAGCGAGGTGAGTGCCTGCCTGCCGCCGTCCACAAACGCTTCCACAGAGGACCGGTCCACGTAGACGGTCAGCCGGACGGTGGCACGTCCAGGATCGCCCTCCGTGGTCTGGACTTGGCGGTAAGTATCGTGCCAAGCTGCCTTATTTTCGTCCGCGCCCTGACGGGGACGTGCGGAAACCTCGTCGCCGTCCCGCACCACAAATGCCTTGCCGGTAGCAAAGTCGTAACCGACGGTGGCGTACGTGTTGCCACCGCTTCGCAGGAGGACCCGGGCTTCTCCGGTCCTGGATGCCGGCTTCTCCAGTTCCAGGTCAACCTTGAACGCTCCAGTGTCCGGCACCTGAAGAGCCCGGCCAGGTCCGTCCTGGAGGGCTCCCGCGGGTATCCCGGCCGGAGCACCTTCTAACGATTCCAAGGCAGGGGCGGGGGTCGACACCAAAGCCGGCCGCCCGCCGTCGGACACCAAGCGGATGTCACGTACCACTGACGCCGCACCGAACCAGTCCTTGGTGGGCAACTCCCGCGCGTAGGCCCAGTTGTTCATCCAGCCGATGGCGTGCCGGGAAGACTTGCGCTGCCCGTCGGTGAGCCGCGGGTCGTCCCAGGTGACGGCGGCGTAGAAGTCGGACCCGGCGTCCAGCCACTGGTGGTCGCCGTCCACCCTGAAGCCCTTGCCGTCCCAGCCGCCGGTCCAGTATGCCAGGCCGGTGGTGCGGCCTTCGCCGGCACCATTGGCGCTGGCAGCCAGCACCCAGGTCCGCCGGGCGGGGTCGCCATCAACGTCCATCTGGAAAAAGTCCGGGCACTCGAGGACACCCAGGCCCTCCCGGTCGAACCCCGAAACATAGTTCCACTGCTTCAGGTCCTGCGATGTGTAAAAGCCGATCTTGTGCCCTTCTGCAAGCAGCATCAGCCACTGGTTGTTGGCCTCGTCCCGCACAATCCGCGGATCCCGCCAGTGCTCCGCGCCGGGGTTGTCCATCACTGGATTCCCGTCGTAGCTGGAGAAGCTGTACCCGTTGTCCGTGGAGTAGAACAGGGACTGGCGCTGGACGCCGTCGTGCTGCTGGGTGAGGATCGCAACCACCGCGCCTTTGCCAAAACCCGCAGTGCCTTCGGTGTCGACGACGGCCGACCCGGTCTCGATGTCCCCCAACCCGTTGCGGAACTTCTGGATGGCAACACCCTCGTTTTTCCAGTGCACCAGGTCTGTGCTGGTGGCGTGGAACCACTCAGTGCCGTTTCCCTCGGGGTAGTCGGCGTTGTAGAGGTAGTAGAAGTGCCACAGGCCATCCAGGAAAAAGGGGCGCTGCGGATCGTTCATCCACCGTTGATCCGGGGTGAGGTGGTAGGCCGGGCGGTAGCCGGGATCTCCTTCCGGCGTTCCGGGCTGGGCCGCGTCCGGGGGCGTCGTGACAGCCGGCCCCTTTCCGGCGTTGCCTGAAAGGACCAGGGAGAGGACCACCACCAAAGCGGCAGCGGCCGCCGCGGCTGCCCACCATAAGGGGCGGCCCGGGAAAATATGGGTGGGGATCGTGAAGAGTTTGCGGATCATGGTTATCGTTCCGTTGCCGAACACACAAATGCCGCCCCCGGATCAGGAGGCGGCATCAGCGCAATTGAACCATCCACCCTACGCGTGCAAACGCCAGGTCCCAATTACCGTTACGTTCCGGCCGGGCGCTTCTTCTGCGGGTACGGCGCCTCGCCGCGGGCAAGCATCTCCACAAACCCGGCAATTTTCCGTTCGCGGGTGGCAGCCTGTTTGACCGAGTTGGTCCTGTAGATCAGCGCGAAGCGGTTGGTCTTGGTGAGGACGTCGAACATCGCCTGGGCAGCCGGAACGGCGGCGATGGCGGCGGCAAGGTCTTCCGGGACTTCGGCGGTGGCCTGCCCCTCATAGGCCTTGTCCCAGCGGCCGTCTTCCCTGGCGGCGTTCACGGCTGCCCACCCGGCATCAGTCATCCGGCCCTCGGCCTCCAGCCGGGCCACGTGGCTGACATTCCGGGCCGACCATGGGCTTTTGGGGCCGCGCGGCGTCATTCGCTGGAGGGAACTTCCGCCGTCCCGGCTTTTGCCCTGGCCGTCGATCCAGCCGAAACACAGTGCCTCGTCCAGCGCGGCGGCGTAGTCGAGCGCCGTCGCCTGCCCGCCCTTTTTATGCAGGACCAGCCACACGCCGGGACTGCTCTTGTGGTTTTCCTCCAGCCAGCCGCGCCAGGCGGCGGCGTCCGGCAGCAGCAGTTCCTCGAGTTCAACAGCCATGGCCCTATTCTGCCTGTGACCTGTGACGGCACAAGCCCTCCCGGGCGGACACCGGCCGTGACACCATGGCCTTACGCCCGCTTCGCGAAACAAAAGGAAAGACCATGCTGCGTGTCCGTCCGCTTCATTTCACGTCCAGGATCGATGTCTGGGAGCTGCTGCTCACCGAGTTGGGCCTGGTCCGCACCGAAAATGAGCCCGGGCGGCAGGTCTTCGACGCCGGTTCGGGCCGCCTTGCCCTGCACACCGTACCGGACGGAGCAGCCGAGGACGGAACCACGGCATTCACAGTGGAAGTGGGTGACCTTGCCGAATTCGCCCGCCGCACCAACCTCTCGGCCCAGGACGACGGGACCGCACCTGCGGAAATCATCACGGCGGACCACGGCGAAACCTGCAGGATCACCGCGCCGGACGGATTCACGTTCCTGGCCGACAAAGCCACCCACACCGCGCAGTGCGCAGATGCTGACCCCGCCCTCGCCGTCGTCGGGGTCTGGTTTACGGAGGATCCCGCCTCGGCAACCCGGACGCTGCAGCACATTGGCGCCCATCCCCGCCCGGTGCCGGACGCTGACGAAAACGCGGACTTCACGGCAAAGAACGGTGGAGTACTTCTGGTGCGTCCTGCTGCGGGCCCGGCGCGCTCAGGCCTTGGTTTTGAGTACGACGGCGGCCTGGAACCGGTGCAGGCACGCCTCGCCTCCGCAGGGTTTGAGGCAACCATAACGGAGGAGGCTTTCGGCAGGACGCTCCACGTGGCCAACCCGGATGCCGGGCCCGGCGCGGCCCGCGTGCCGGCCACGGTGTGGATCTCCGAGCACCGTCCCATGGGGTAGAACTTAAGCATGAACGTGCGCACACCTGACCCGAATCCCGGCTGGCTCTCCGAAGAAGACCTTTTTGAGGCCCGCGGGCGGCTGCCCATGGTGTACGTCGAGGCCGTGCCGGTCCGGCTCGATCCGCTGGGTTTTGTCAATGAAGTCGGAACCCTGCTTCAGGCGGACGAGGACGGCACCATGGTCCGCTCGCTGGTGTCCGGGCGTGTCATCTACCGCGAAACCATCCGGGCAGCCCTTCTCCGGCACATGGAGAAGGACCTTGGCCCCCTGGCGTTCCCGCAGCTGCCCATCAGCCCGGTCCCCTTCACCGTGGCGGAATACTTCCCGGCCCCGTCCCAGACCGGCTTCACCGATGAGCGGCAACACGCCGTGTCCCTGGCGTACGTGATCCCGGTGACCGGCGAATGTGAACCCCGACAGGACGCCCTCGAGCTGACCTGGATGACCCCCGAGGAAGTGCTGAGCCCGGGCGTGCAGATGGAGTTCACCGGCGGGCGCGGCGGGCTGATCCGCCAGGCGCTGGCCTTCGCTGGCGTGGGGTTCTGACACCCTCGGCCGTACCCGGCGTCCCCGACTTCCGGGGCCCTCCTTTGTAGACTGTAGGGCGGACCGCAAGAGAACTTAAGGACTCCCATGACCGAAACACCAGCCGCCCGGAACTACAGCGAACAGCAGGCTGGATCTCTGACCACCGGCAGCCACATCCTCCTGCCGGACGGTGAGCGGACGGCGGAAATCCGCCAGGTTGAGCTTGAGCAGGACGATTTCGGGGCACCCGCGCTGGTACTCGCCAGCCTGTCCGGTGGCGGGACCCTGCGCATCGCCGTGGGCACGGCTGTGACAGTGGTGGGCGGAGCGGCCGACGGCGTCACGCAGCTTCCGCTGCCGGCCAACCCTGCCGAGTTGGCCGGCGCCACCGAGGGAACGGGCTCCGTCAAGGAGGTCAGGCAGCAGCAGCCCGGCGACGAGGCCCCTGCGGCACCTGCGGCACCCGCCGTCGTGGTACCTCCCCTGCCCCCGGTTCCTCCGGCGGCAACCGGCCCGGGCGAGGAGGAACTCGCCCTGATCCCGGAGCCGAAGGGTACGCCGGAATCAGTGGTGGAAGCCGCGGCCGAAGCCCACCCGGACGCAGAAGGTGTGCTTCTGCTGGCCGACCGGCTGGCGAAAGGGGTCAACGTCAAGTCGGGCAGCTGCCTGAAGGACCTCAGCGACCTCGCCCACGAACTGTTCATCATGCTCAAGGACGCCGATGGTTCCCTGGCCGTCGCTGACCTGCTCAACGTCCTGCCTTATGACGGAAATCCCGGCCGGTGGGCTTCCGTGGAAGCCTCCCTGGCGCTGTCCAGCTACATCTGCCGGCAGAACGGCCAGGAGGAGCGGGCCGAGGTCTACGAGAAGCTGATCCGCACCCCGGAAAACCAGGAAACGGACCCCTTCAAGGCCAGGATGGCCGCCAAGGTCCGGCAGCGCTCGCTCAACGAGCCCAACCTGTACGACAAGGAAATCTTCCGGTCCATCGACAACTCCAACCACGACGCCGAACGGGAGTGGCGGCTCCTGCGGCTCGAATCCCTGCTGTTCCTGCGGGCGCACGGGGGCTCGGAAACCATCGGGACGGGTGAGCTCGAGCGCCGCATCAGCAACGAACTTGAGGCCGTCCGGGGCTGACTTCGGTCGTGAACAAATAGCCCCTACCGGGCGTCGGGCCGGAGTTGTACATTCGGGGCTATGACTAACAATCTGAGCGTTGTGATCAATGCTGACGCGCCGCAGGTCTGGACGATGCTGCGCGAACCGGCCAAAGTGGCCCAATGGCACGGCTGGCAGGCCGAGGACCTGGACGCCGAGATCAAGCAGATCTACTTTTCGGGGGACGAAGAGGAATCGCCGGACCACATGAGCTTCACGGTCCATGGCGGCGACGTCTTCGAACTCCACCCCGTGCCCAACGGAACCCGCGTCAGCATCACCCGGGCGGCGCTGGACCACAATTCGGAATGGGCTGCCTGGGATGAGGACATCACCCAGGGCTGGCTGACGTTCCTGCAGCAACTCCGTTTCGCCTTGGAACGACACCCCAACGGCAAGCGCCACACGCTGTTCCTGCAGGTTCCGGGCGGGCCCGGGTCCGCGATAGAGAAGCTCGGCCTTTCGGACGTGCCGGCGCCGGGCGGGGATTACCAGTTGACATTGCCCACCGGCGAGGAGATCTCCGGGAAGGTCTGGTACCGGAGCAACCACCAGGTAGGGCTCACAGTCCACGGCTACGCGGACCATGGCGACGGGCTGCTGGTAGTGGCAGACCAGCCTAAGATTGAGGATGTCCGGCCCGACGGCGGGTCGCTGGGGATCATTTCCACCTACGGTCTGGGCGCCGCCCGGCTCGAGGCCATCCGCACATCCTGGGACTCCTGGCGGGCCGAGAACTACCCCACATCGGAACCCGTGAGCTGAGGGACCTGCCCCGATTGCTGGCACACTGGTACGGTGCCAGCCAACCCTGCTTCCGCTCCGTCCCCCGCTGCCCCCGCGGCTGTCCCCGCCGGGGAAGACGCGCTGCGTGATGCGTTTTCCCGGCAGTCCGAGTTCGGCTTCCGTGTGGGCTCCCGCCTTGCCGAAAACTGCCCGCCGTCCGCTGCCCAGGCAGGGTCCAACGGCGGTGAATTCCTCGGCCGCACGGGCACCATCACCACACCCCACGGTGAGATCCGGACGCCGGCGTTTATCGCGGTCGGGACTAAAGCCACGGTAAAGGCAGTGCTGCCGGAGTCCATGGCGGGCCTCGGGGCGCAGGCCCTGCTGGCGAACGCCTACCACCTGTACCTGCAGCCGGGCGCCGATATTCTGGATGAGGCCGGCGGCCTCGGAGCGTTCATGAACTGGCCCGGCCCTACGTTCACGGATTCGGGCGGATTCCAGGTGATGAGCCTGGGATCGGGGTTCAAGAAGGTCATCGACATGAAGTCCGTTGATGTTTCCGGGCCCGACGACGCCGTGGCCCCCGGCAAGGAACGCCTGGCACACATTGACGACGACGGGGTCTGGTTCAAGAGCCACCTGAACGGCGACCGGCACCGCTTCTCCCCAGAGATCTCGATGCAGGTCCAGCACCAGATCGGCGCGGACATCATGTTCGCCTTCGACGAGCTGACCACCCTGCAGAATTCCCGCGGATACCAGGAGGAATCCCTGGAGCGCACCCGGCTGTGGGCGCTGCGCTGCATCGATGAACATTTCCGGCTGACCTCCTCCCGTGCGGGCAAGCCGTACCAGGCCCTGTTCGGCGTGATCCAGGGCGCCCAGTATGAGGACCTGCGCCGCAAGGCCTGCCGCGACCTTGGCGCGATGCCCTTTGACGGGTTCGGCATCGGCGGGGCCCTGGAGAAGGAGAACCTGGGGACCATCGTCCGCTGGTGCAACGAGGAGCTGCCGGAGGACAAACCGCGCCACCTGTTGGGGATTTCCGAGCCGGACGATATTTTCACGGCCATCGAAAACGGCGCTGACACCTTCGACTGCGTCTCCCCCACCCGGGTTGCGCGGAACTCCGCGTTCTATACGCCGCAGGGCCGCTTCAACCTCTCGGGCGCCAAGTACAAGCGCGATTTCGGCCCGCTCCAGGACGGCTGCGACTGCTACACCTGCACCCATTACTCGCGGGCCTACATCCACCACCTGTTCAAGGCCAAGGAGATGGTCTCCGCCACGCTGATCTCCATCCACAATGAGCGGTTCGTGGTGAAGATGGTGGACGATGCCCGGCTGGCCATCGAATCCGGCGCCTTCTTCGACTTCAAGGCCGACACCCTGGGCCGGTACTACTCCTGAGCAGGGCGCCCCAGCCGGTTCCGATATCCTGAGCCAATGCCCATCGAAATCCGTGCCGCAGCAGGCACCGCCGAGGCCCTGGTGGCCCGCCCCTCCACCGGCACCGGCCCCTTTCCAGGCGTGATCCTCTACATGGACGCGTTCGGCCTGCGCCCCCGCATCCAGGACATGGCCCAGCGCGTGGCCGACTGGGGCTACATTGTCCTGGCCCCGAACGTCTTCTACCGGGACGGTACCGTGGCCGAGCTCGCACCGCGCGCGGATATGAGTACGCCGGAAGGCAGGCAGATTGCCGGCAAGGCAGCCTTTCCACGGATCGGCCACCTCACCACTGAAAGGGCGCTGCGCGACATTGATGCCTGGGTGGCTGCACTCAGCACGCTCGACGGCGTTGCGCCCGGTCCCATTGGTACGTTCGGCTACTGCATGGGAGCCAGGCTCGCGGTGCGAACCGCCACGGCACGGCCGGATGTGGTGGCAGCGTGTGGCGGTTTCCATGGCGGCGGACTCGCGACGGACGCCCCCGACAGCCCCCACCTGGCCCTTGGCAACGCCCGCGCCCGGTTTGTTTTCGGCCACGCCGACCATGACCCGAGCATGGCACCGGACGCGATCGCCCGGCTGGGCGGGGCGCTCAAGGCCGCGGGCCTTGAAGCGTCGAACGAGATCTACCCCGGCGCATCCCACGGCTACTCGATGGCAGACACGTCAGCCTTCCATCCGGAGGCTACGGAACGTCATTTCCGCGAGCTGCGGGCCCTGCTCGACGCCACGCTCAAGGGCTGAATACCCATACATCGAAAATTCCCGCCAGTTGTTCCATTGAACGGGTCGCAGGAAGCGTCCTGTTCAGAGACACAAAGCGGGCGGCCGACGCCGGATGGCAGGATGGTGCCATGACTTCCGTTTCCGCTGATGTCCACTCCCCCGCAGCAGCTCCCGCCGTCGTCCTGACGATCGCCGGTTCCGAAGCCACCGGCGGTGCCGGCGCGCAGGCAGACCTGAAGACCTTCCAGGAGCTGGGGGTCTTTGGCATCGCCAACCTGACCTGCATCGTGTCCTTCAACCCGAACGACAGCTGGAACCACCGCTTTGTGCCGGTTGACCAGCAGGTCATCGCTGACCAGCTTGAGGCGACGACGGCGGCGTACGGGCCGTCGTCGGGCGCGCCCTCCGTGCTGGACACGGTGAAGATCGGCATGCTGGGCAGCCCGGCGACCATCAGCACCGTGGCAGGCGCCTTGGATGGCGGCCAGTTCCGCAATGTGGTCCTGGATCCCGTGTTGATCTGCAAGGGCCAGGAGCCCGGGCACGCGCTGGACACGGACCAGGCGCTCAAGGCGCAGATCCTTCCGCTGGCCACCTTTGTGACGCCGAACCACTTCGAGGCGGAGTCCCTGTCCGGCCTGGAAATCACGGACGTGGAGTCGCTGAAGGCGGCGGCCGTCCGCATCCACGAGCTGAGCGGTGCTGCCGTGCTCGCCAAGGGCGGGGTGCGCCTGGAAGGCCCGGACGCCGTCGACGTTTTCTACGACGGCGAAACCCTTGAGGTGCTGCGCGCGGAAAAAGTGGGCGAGGTGGCCGTGTCCGGTGCAGGCTGCTCCCTCGCCGCCGCCGTCACCGCGGAATTGGCGAAGGGTGCGGCGCCGCTGGAGGCCGCGCGCACGGCGAAGGCCTTTGTCACCGCCGGAATACGGAACCGGGTGGCCTCGGGCGCACCGTTCGATGCCCTGTGGCAGGGCGGGGCGCGCCAGCTTCCTGCTGACCGCAGTTAGCGCGGGTCCGCGACCTTCCCCATAAAGAGCGGCAGGCCACTCTCCACGTGCACGATCTGGTAGTGGAACGGCCGGTCGAAGGTGATGGACTTTTCGGGCTGGGCCGGGGCGCTGGTCACCATGCCGTTGATCTGGGTGACGGCGGCGGCCACCGTCCCCTTTTCCGCCACCGTGACGTTGGCCTCCTGGGCGGCCTGGGTGAGCATCAGGCCTGGTTGGATGGCATCAAAATCGGTCGTTGTTTCCAGGGTTTTGCGCAGGCCCAGCTGCTCGAGCACTGCCCGCACATCGAAGCTGCTCTTGTGGTCCCAGGTGGGCAGCGCCAGCTCGACGACTTCCGGACCTGCAGCCTCCAGTGCAGCTGACACCCCGGCCAGCAGGTCCGCCTTGATGGCGGCAGCACCGCCGTCGGAATCCTTGGCGGGAAGCACCAGCCGCAGCACGAACCCTTCGCCATACGGCAGGTCCACCGCCTGCCAGCCGGGGCCTTCGGCGAAAGCCATGTGCTGCAGGCCGTGCATCATGGGCACGGTGACAGTCCCCTGCGCCGTCTCGAACGGTTCATCCGAGGTGGCCTCGGCACTGAACGGAACATCCCAGGCGGCAGCAAAATAGACAGTGTTGAGGAGGCTGAAGGTGTTCCTGGTGTCGTACCGGGCGGGCGCCTTCCCGATCCGGCCGCCGGTGTTCCTGTTGACCCAGGCGTCCATCGCCGGCTTCGTGGCTGCCTCGTCGCGGAAGTCCACCGGGTACACGCCGGTGCCGTAGTGCTTCGCCAGGGTGTCCAGGAAGTCGTACCCCGTGGAAACATCCCTGTCCACAAACAACCCGTTGGCCGCATGCATCAGCGGTTTGGCAGGAGGGTTCTCTTCATCAACGGAGCCCGGGTCGCCGTCGTATTCTTCCAAAGAGTCGAGCAAAGCGTTCATGGCCTCATCCCGGCCGGCACCAGGGAGCCCGAGCACGGCGTCCATCTCTGCTGCGGCTTCCCCTGACGCACCGGCCCGCAACATGGCCAGCGCTATCAGCAGGCTTCCGGGCGACGCAACCACATTGCCCTCTCCCCCGCCGGCCAGGAGGGCATCACCCAACGCGAAGGCGGAATGCCGGAAGGCGGCCAGTTCCCCGCGGAAGGCGGCCCCGTCCACGGCAACCCGTTCGACGCCGTCGGCCGTGAGTAACTCCGGTGGCCCCGGGGCCGCGCAACCCGCGATGGCCAGGACCGCGCCGAACGCCATGGTCCGCTGGAAACGAATCACTGTTGTTGCCTCCCCCGGCATCACATGGCGGACACCCGCCTCCCTCCAGTGAAACAGCGACGGCGGCATCAGGCGATGCCGGTACGGTCACGCTTTGCACTCATTTGGGTTTCTCTGGCGCGCGCCTGACGGTTCGGCTTCCCGGAGCCGTTCCCAACAAAAGCGGAACGACGGCGGGTGGGCACCCGCCGTCGTTCCTCTTTTGTTCCTCTCGACGCTAAGCCTCTACGAGGTCCTTGTCCTTGTCCTTGTCGCCGTCCTTGTGGCCTTGCACCCAGGCGTGGCCCTGTTCGTGGTCCAGGTGGGTTGCCTTCTTGTTCTTCAGCGCGAAGATGTAGACCACCAGCGAGATGGCAATGGCCACCGTGACATAGGTGAAGAACAGGTCCACCCGTTCGGCCTTCTGGAAGGCTGCACCGATGAGCGGGACGGTGCCGCCGAACAGGGAGTTGGCGATTGCGTAGCCCAGGCCGACGCCGAGTGCACGGATGGAGGCGGGGAACAGTTCAGCCTTCACCAGGGCGTTGATGGAGGTGTAGCCGCCCACGATCAGCAGGCCGCCCATCATCAGCAGGAAGGCGGTGAACGGATCCTTGGTGTTGGACAGGGTGGCGAGCAGCGGCCAAGTGAACAGGACACCGGTGATGCCGAACCACAGCAGCAGCGGCTTCCGGCCAACCTTGTCCGAGATCATGCCGTAGACGGGCTGCAGGAGCATAAAGATGAACAGCGCCCAGAAGTTGATCACCGAGGTGTCGGTCTTGGCGATGCCGGAAGTATCGTTCATGAACTTCAGGATGAAGTTGGTGTAGGTGTAGAACGCCACGGTCCCGCCCAGGGTGACGCCGATGCAGATCAACAGCGGCTTCCAGTACTGCGTGAACAGCAGCTTCATGGTGCCGGGCTGGGCAACCCCTGCTGCCACTGGCGTTTTCGCGGCCTGTACCTGTTCTTCTGAAACCGTCTCTTCCATTGAACGCCGCAGCCACAGAACAACGAGCGCTGCCACGCCTCCGATCGCGAACGGAATGCGCCAGCCCCATTCAGTAAGGGCGTCCTTGGCAAGGGTGTTCTGCAGGATCACCAGCACCAGCAGCGCGAGCATCTGCCCGCCGATCAGGGTGACGTACTGGAAGCTGGAGAAGAAGCCGCGGCGCTTGGACGTTGCGGCCTCGGACATGTACGTGGCGCTGGTACCGTACTCGCCGCCCACGGAGAAACCCTGGATGAGGCGGATCAGGATGAGCAGGATCAAGGCCCAGACTCCCACCTGCTGGGTGGTGGGCAGGAGCGCGATGGCGAAGGAACCGGCAGACATCAGGGTGACGCTGAGGGTCAGGGCGGCCTTGCGGCCCTTCCGGTCCGCATAACGGCCAAAGAACCAGGCTCCAATGGGCCGCATCAGGAACGACGTCGAGAACACTGCCATCGCTTCGAGGCCGGCCTGGAGGTCATCCTTGGAGTTGAAGAAGTGCGACTGGAAGTAGGCGGCAAAGACTGTGTAGACGTAGAGGTCGTACCACTCGACCAGGTTGCCGGCGGAGCCCTTCAGAATGTTGGACACGGCCCGACGGGTCTGTGCTGATTCGCTGACTGCTGCGGTTTGCTGGGTGCTCATCGCTGAACCTTCCTTGGCTGCGCGGCCCCCGCTGTCCGCTCCGGCCTGCTTTTTGTACTGTCCATGGCAGCGTTGCTCATGGTTCCTCCTCGAGGTTGTTCGTCCCCTCCTAAAGCCTGAGGACCCTACCCAAGCTATTCGTGAGCCAGGGCACAACCCAAGCGAAAACCGAATTCCTAACACTTCCTTAGGTTTTCTTTCCTGCCGCGGTTGTGCCGGGCCAAACGCCCGGCCACACGGAGAACCGGTGAAAGGGGTAATCTGCCAAGGGCAGGCACAGTGGTCCGGGGACCGCCAAATCGCGCCGCTCGAAACGGAACAGGAACTGGCTATGGATGTGCTCATCGTCGAGGACGACGACGCCATGGCATCCGCACTCCACGCGGCCGTGGTTTCCGCCGGGCACACCTCAAGCAGGGTTTCCCGCGGCGCCGACGCCCTCCTCGAACACCGCCGGTTCGAAGTCATCCTGCTGGATCTGGGCCTCCCGGACATGGACGGCCTCGAGGTGCTGCGGAAGCTGCGCCGGGTGACCCCTGTCCCCATCCTGATCCTCACCGCGCGGGACGACGAACGGAGCGTGGTGCTGGGACTGCGTTCAGGAGCCGACGACTACCTGGTCAAACCCGTAAAGCTGGTGGAGTTGCTTGCGCGCATTGAGGCCGTGACCCGCCGGACAGCCAGGCCGCAGGACACCAGGCAGCGGCTCATCAGGCTGGGGGAACTGGAAGTGGACCTCGAACGCCGGGTGGCTGTCCTCGCCAAAGAGGACCTTCCCCTGACAGCCACGGAATTCGCCCTGCTCGCACTCCTGGCGAGCCATGCAGGTTCGGTAGTGACCCGGGAACAGATCCTGGACTCACTGTGGGGTGACGCGTTTGTCGCCTCCTCACGGGCCCTCGACGTCCACCTGACCGGTCTCCGGGCCAAGCTTGGGCTTCCAGGTTTTATCATCAACGTTCGCGGCGTCGGCTACCGCATCGAGGCGGATCCTTCATGAGGCTCCGTGTCCTCGGGGTCCTGAGTGTCCTGGCCGTCCTCTTGGTACTCATCGCTTCCAATACCATCCTGGCCTCCGCCGGCAGGGAACTCACCCAGGAACTCCAGATCAACAGGGTGGCTTCCCTCAACCGGCTCGCCCAGGTTGCTTTCGACGCCGGGGCGGACGGCGGTGACGCCACCTTGCTGCAGGCTGAGATGGACAGATATTCCGAGCTCTACGGGGAAGGGGTCCTGATCCGGCTGCAGCAAGGGACCCTGCGCTCCGGCGGCCTCAGCGAAGACAGGGCGGACGTGCGGGATGCCCTGGCCAGGGCCAGCCTGAACCTCAACGACACTGCCCTGGCGCCGCTTCAACCCTTCGGCACCGGTTCGGCAGTGATCTCCCGTTCCTTCGGAAGTGCCAGCCAGGTGCTCGGGGCAGCCGTCCTGGAAGTTAACCAGGACGCGGCCCGCCAGAAACTGCGCGAACGCTGGCTCGCCGTCGGACTTGCCGCAGCCGCCCTCGCGGCCATACTCCTCATCGCCGCGGCCCGGGTGACCCGCTGGGTGCTGCGCCCGGTCCACCGGCTTAATGCCGCCGTCGCCGAGCTCGAAACCACCGGCCGGAGCGGCCGGCTGCCGGAGGAAGGCCCGCCCGAGCTGAGGGAGCTGAGCCGCTCCTTCACCGCGATGGCGCAAAGTGTCAGCGACAGTATCGAGTCCCAACGCCAGCTCATTGCTGATACCTCCCATGAGCTCCGCAACCCGGTGGGAGCGCTGCGGCTGCGGATCGACCTGCTGCAACTGGAACTGAAAACAGCCAAGGAGCGGGCTGCTGCCGCCGCGGTGGTCGCCGAGCTCGAACGTGTGGAAGAGATCCTGGACGGCGTGCTGAAGCTTGCCGCAGCCGAGCACCGGGCCTTCGAGGACTCCGCCCGCATCCCGCCCGACAGGCTCTCCGACGTGGACCGCACCCCCATTGACCCCTTCCCCATCCTGCAGGAAGAAACCGAACGGGCAGAACCCGCCGCACGGCTCGCAGGCGCCTCCATCTTCCTCGAGAGCCCTCCCCAACAGCCGGCGCTCATCGCCTGCCGCCCTGACGACCTTGCCCAGATGGTTGGAGAACTGCTGAACAACGCCATCAAGTACGCCGGCCCCGCCAACATTGCAGTTGCGGTCCGGACACGGGGCAACACTGTGATGATAGAAGTGTCCGACGACGGGCCCGGGCTTTCACTCGAGGAACGGTCAGTTGCCACACGGCGGTTTTGGCGCTCGCCACAGCACGCCGCCGTGAGCGGCAACGGCCTGGGCATGACTATCGTGGACAAGCTCGCCCTGGCGAATGGCGGACGTCTTCTGCTGGCTGAGGAACAGCCCCACGGGCTGCTCGCCTGCCTGGAGTTCCGGCGTGCCGCCGAGGTTCACAGCGGGGACGTCAACGGGCAGGTGGCCCCGCATGAGTGAACTTTCTCCCCTTATGACGGCGCGCTCCATGTCCAGGCGTGGACTGCTCAAGGCCGGTGTTGCGGCCGGACTGGCCGGAATGCTTTTGCCGGGCCTTGCGGCCTGCAGCCCGGAAGACCCGGTAGATTCCCTCATTGTTGCCGGGGGCGAGCCAGGCGGCTTCTACCTCGAGTTCGCAACCCTGCTTGCCACCTCGCTCCAGCGCAATGGAGTGGCCCGGCACGCCACGGCCCTGCCTACCGGCGGCAGCCTGGACAACCTCGAGCACCTTCTGGGCGGGCGGGCCACGTTCGCCGTCGCCCTTGCTGATGCTGCAGCGCAAAGGGCAGCGGGAAAGAGTGCTTCCGAAGCAGGAATCACAGCTCTTGGACGGGTCTACGAGAATTACGTCCACTGCGTGGTCCGGCAGGACGGTGGCATCGGCAGCATTGCCGAACTGGCGGGCAGGACGGTGGCTGTGGGCGAGCCGGGGGCGGGAACTTCGCTGACCACGCCGCGCCTGCTCGAAGCGGCCCGGCTCACGTCCGTCAATGCGGGTGGAGGTTCCGCTGGCAGTGGCAGGCAAGCGGTTACCGTCCTGAATCTTGGACTCAATGACGGGCTGTCAGCACTCCGGGATGGATCAGTTGATGCCTTGTTCTGGTCCGGGGGCGTTCCCACCGCCGCCATCGCTGCCGCGCATCACGACGTGGGGCTCACTTTCCTGGATCTCTCCGTCCTGCTTCCTTCCCTGCGCACAAGGTACGGCGCCTTCTACGACCGCGTACTGATCCCGGCCGGAGCATACGAAGGACTTCCCGCGGTGTGGACGGTTGGTGTGACTAACCTGCTGCTGTGCCGGAGCGACCTGGCTGACGCCACGGTGAAGCGAACCGTGGAACTGTTGGTGGGCCACGCGGAGGAGCTCATTCCCCAGTCCAGCCTGGGTGTGCACTTCCTCAGCCCGGAATCCCTCATCAATACGGCTGGCCTGCCGCTGCACCGGGCTGCGGCAACCGCATACCGGGCGCTGCACGGGTAGGTTTCCGGGCCGACTTTCCACATATGGTTCTCCGGCCGTGGCAGTCTATGACGCTTCCTCCTTACCGTTTGGTCCTACCAGCAACATCAAACAAGTGAGGATCAATGTGGCGGCGAAGAAACGCAGGTTTGTGGCACGTAAGAACCCGGAAAAAATAGAACCCGGAAAAAAATGATGAAAGCCCGGTTAATTTGCTGGGCCGAAGCGCTATATCGCAGGAATTGGACTCCGTGCTGCCAGCTTTCCAGCAGTGGTATCGAGAGCACGGGGGTAAATGCGATTCGAAGCTCGTGCTCGAACAGTTGACGGGTTTCTACAACGCCTATGCCCTGGCAAGGCGACCACCCTCTACGGTGACCGCCATGGATCCGGACCGGTTACTCGAGATGATGGCGGGGCTCTTTGCCGTTCATCAAAAGTGTGCCGTCCTGATGGCTACCAACGTCTATGACTTTTTGCGGTTCCTTAGGGATACGCAGCGCTGGTCCGGCAGCCCGGCCTCCTATGTAGAGGCCCGTGCCATTCTCCGCGCCGTGGTCTTCGAAGACATGATCACGCTTGTCCCGGCTGGGAGAGCGCAGTAGCGATGCCGCCCGGCCTTGATCAGCTTCCCGAGTGGGCCTGCAGGAAGCTGTACACCTCGGTTTCGTCGACGCCGGGGAACGCGCCCGGGGGCATGGCGGCCAGGAGGTGCGAGTGGGCGCGGGCGGACGGCCACGCGTTCCCGGCCCATTCTGATGTCAAGGATTCAGGCGGGCGTTTGCAGCAGGTGGGATCCGGGCAGTTGGAAGTAGCCCGCGCCGACGTCTCCCGCCCGCGGAACCACTTCACGTGCTGGTACGGCACTCCGATGCTCAATGAAAACTCACCACTCGCCGACCGCTCGGTGCGTGCGGTGCACCAGTACGTGCCGGACGGGGTATCCGTGTACTGGCTGTAGGCGCTGAACTTGTCCGGCACGTCGAAGACCGCGCGCGACGTCCACGCCTTGCACGAGGGCTGCCCCTCGATGGCGCCGGTGTGGTCCTGCGGAAAGCTCACGCCGTCGTTCTCGTAGGCCTTGTAGATGATCCCGCTCTGGTGCGTCTTCTGGAAATGCGTGGTGATGCCCAGGTGCTTGGTGGCCAGGTTGGTGAAGCGGTGGGCCGCGGTTTCGTAGGACACGGCGAACGCGTCGCGGATATCCTCGACGGCGATTTCCTTCGCCGCTTTGGCTTTTTGCAAAAATTCCATGGTGGCCTGCTCCGGGAGGAGAAGGGCAGCGGCGAAATAGTTGGTCGCGACGCGCTGGGCGAGGAAATCCCCGTAATTCCGGGGCGTCTCATGCCCCAGAACGTAGTGTCCCAGGGCCTGCAGCAGCACCGAGCGGGGATCGTGGTCCTGCCGCTGGCTCTGGGTCAGGTAAATTCTGCGGTTCTTCAAATCCGTGACGGAACGGGTGGAATGCGGCAGATCGCCCACGTGATGAAGGGTGAAACCGAGGTGCTCCGCGATGTCCGCGATCACGTGCTGGCTCAGCGGGCCGGTGGTGTAACCCACCTCCTTGAGGACCTTCTGCGCTTCCGCCTCGTACTCCGGGAAGTAGTTGCCCCGCTCCCGCATCATGGCCCGCAGTTCACCGTTGGCGCGGCGGGCTTCTTCCGGGGTGGCCACCTGCTCGTTCATCTTGCGCTCGAGCTCCTGCAGCAGCCCCACCTGGGCCTCAAGCACATCGAGCGGAAGCCGCGAGCTGATGCGGATTTTCGGCAGGTTCAGGGACTCGTAAAGCGGACCGCGCTGGTAGCGCTCCAACTCGATTTCCAGGGCGGCCCGGCGGCTGGGCGGCTCGGCTCCGAGCATCTGGTCGATGGTGACGTTCAGCGCCCCCGCGAGGTGCTGGAGCAGGGTCAGTTTGGGCTCACGCTTGCCGTTTTCGATCAGGCTCAGCTGGCTGGGAGCAGTGCCGACGGCGGCGCTCAGGTCATCGAGCGTCAGCCCGGCTTGTTTGCGCAGATGGCGGACGCGGCGGCCCAGAGCGATGACGTCCAGTTCCGCTGCGGCGGGGGACGGCGGCTGGGAAACGTCCCTGTTCCAGCTTGAAGGTGACATTTCTGAAGAATACGTGAAGAAGTGCATTTCTTTCCATACTTTTTCTCTAGAAAGGGGGTTGAAAGTACTGAAAAGTAGTGGCTACGGAAAGAAACACCGCACCGGAAAAGCCGGTGGGAACCTCAACGACGCGGTTCTCACCTACCCGCTCCGGAGCTCAATCAAGGAGATCAACGATGACTGCAGCATTTGAGCCCACCCAGCAGCCGTCCGGCCAGGACACAACACAGCAGGCCGCCGCCCTGGAGCTCGAGTGGGCCGCCAACCCCCGCTGGGAAGGTGTGACCCGGGACTACTCAGCCTCCGACGTCGTCCGGCTCCGCGGCCGCGTCTCCGAAGAGCACACCCTGGCCCGCCGCGGCGCGGAGAAGCTGTGGAAGCAGCTCACGGAAGAGCACAAGGAAGGCAAGTACACCAACGCCCTGGGCGCCCTCACCGGTAACCAGGCCGTGCAGCAGGTCAAAGCAGGCCTCCGCGCCATCTACCTCTCCGGCTGGCAGGTTGCAGCGGACGCCAACAACTCGGGCCACACCTACCCGGACCAGTCCCTCTACCCGGCCAACTCGGTTCCCACCGTGGTCCGCCGGATCAACAATGCCCTGCTGCGCGCGGATCAGATCGAGTTCGCCGAGGGCGTCCAGACCGTCGAGGACTGGCTGGTCCCGATCGTCGCCGATGCCGAAGCCGGCTTCGGCGGCCCGCTGAACGCCTACGAACTCATGAAATCCATGATCCAGGCCGGCGCCTCAGGCGTTCACTGGGAAGACCAGCTCGCCTCCGAGAAGAAGTGCGGGCACCTGGGCGGCAAGGTCCTGATCCCCACCCAGCAGCACGTCCGCACCCTGAACGCCGCCCGCCTCGCAGCCGACGTCGCCGGCACCCCCACGGTCGTCATCGCCCGCACCGACGCCGAGGCAGCAACCCTGATCACCTCGGACGTGGACGAGCGCGACCAGGAATTCATCCTCCGCGAAGGCGGACAGCCCGTGCGCACCGCCGAGGGCTTCTACAAGGTCCGCAACGGCATCGAACCCTGCATCGCCCGCGCCAAGGCCTACGCCCCCTACTCGGACCTGATCTGGATGGAAACCGGCACCCCGGACCTCGAGCTGGCCCGCAAATTCGCCGAAGCCGTCAAAGCCGACTTCCCGGATCAGATGCTCTCCTACAACTGCTCGCCGTCGTTCAACTGGCGCAAGCACCTGGACGACGCCACCATCGCCAAGTTCCAGCGCGAACTCGGTGCCATGGGCTTCACGTTCCAGTTCATCACCCTGGCCGGCTTCCACGCCCTGAACTACTCGATGTTCGACCTCGCCCACGGCTACGCCCGGGAAGGCATGAGCGCCTACGTCGAACTCCAGGAAAAGGAATTCGCCTCCGAATCCCGCGGCTACACCGCCACCAAGCACCAGCGTGAAGTCGGCACCGGCTACTTCGACAGCATCTCCACCGCGCTCAACCCGAACGCATCCACCCTGGCCCTGGTGGGATCCACCGAAGAAGGCCAGTTCCACTAGCAACTTACGACGGCGGACCAGTCACCTTCGCCTTCGGAGCGGCAATGCTCTGCCTGCTATTCCCCATGGCCGGCTTCTTCTCGCTGAGCGAGGACGAAGCCGGCCACAGGGCCCCTTTTACGCAGGCTGCCGCATCACCGCTCCTTCGGCTTTGCGCGTTCCTCGCCCTTGTGCCGCCACCCGCCGTCGAACTTCCCTTCTTGCTTTAAGGAGCAGTTGAAATGAATTCCTTTACAGACAGCTTCACCATCAATGGCATTACTTTGACCGCTCAGCCTATTTGCCGGCAGGACGAAGTTCTGACTCCGGACGCTCTGGCATTTGTTGCGAAGCTGCACCGGGCTACAGCCGAGCGTCGGCAGGAGCTGCTGCAGGCCCGGCGTGCCCGGCGGGCTGACATTGCCGCCGGCACTGACCCGCGCTTCCTGCGGGAAACCGAGGGCATCCGCAACGACCCCTCCTGGCGGGTCGCTCCCCCGGCGCCCGGCCTGGAGGACCGGCGGGTGGAGATCACCGGGCCGGTGGACAAAAAGATGACCATCAACGCCCTGAACTCCGGCGCTAAGGTCTGGCTGGCTGACATGGAGGACTCCTCCGCCCCCACCTGGCGCAACGTCATCAAGGGCCAGCTGAACCTCACCGACGCCCTGGAACGCCGGATCGACTTCACCAGCCCCGAGGGCAAGGAATACGAGCTCCGCCCCGCCGGTGAACTGCCCACCATCGTGGTCCGGCCCCGCGGCTGGCACCTGCCCGAAAAGCACATGGTCATCGACGGCGCCCCGATCGCGGGCGGCATCGTGGACTTCGGCCTGTACTTCTTCCACAACGCCCGCCGGCTCCTGGCCCAGGGCAAGGGCCCGTACTTCTACCTGCCCAAGATCGAAAACCACCTCGAAGCCCGGCTGTGGAACGACATCTTCATCCTCGCCCAGGACCTGCTCGGCATCCCGCAGGGCACCATCCGCGCCACCGTGCTCATCGAAACCATCACCGCAGCCTTCGAAATGGAGGAAATCCTCTACGAACTGCGTGACCACGCCTCCGGCCTGAACGCCGGCCGCTGGGACTACATCTTCTCCCTGATCAAGAACTTCCGTACCCGCGGCCCCCGCTTCGTCCTGCCGGACCGCGGCCAGGTGACCATGACCGCCCCGTTCATGCGCGCCTACACCGAACAGCTCGTCCGGGCCTGCCACAAGCGCGGTGCAATGGCCATCGGCGGCATGGCAGCAGCAGTCCCCAACCGCAAGGACCCCCTGGCCAACGCCAACGCCTTCGAAAAGGTCCGCGCCGACAAAACCCGCGAGGCCAACGACGGCTTCGACGGCTCCTGGGTAGCCCATCCCGACCTCGTGCCCGTCTGCCGCGAGGTGTTCGATAGCATCCTCGGCGAAAAGCCCAACCAGCTGGACCGCACCCGCGAGGACGTCACCCCTGACGACCGCGCCCTGATCAACGTGGCCGCCACCGAAGGCACCATCACCGAACAGGGCATCCGGAACAACATCGAAGTCGGGATTCGGTACATAGAATCCTGGCTCCGCGGCAACGGTGCAGTCGCCATCCACAACCTCATGGAAGACGCCGCCACCGCCGAAATCTCCCGCTCCCAGCTCTGGCAATGGATCTACGCCCAGGCCATCACCGACCACGGCGAAATCATCACCCACCACTGGATCGAGGAACTCCTCGACGAAGAATTCGCACGGCTGGAACGCTTCGACGGCGACCGCTTCGAAGACGCCCGCGACATCTTCGAAGAAGTCACACTCAGCCAGGACTTCCCGTCCTTCCTCACCCTCCCCGCCTACGCCCGCTACCTCACGGAAGCCCGTGAAAAGGCCACCGTGGAAGAGTTGGCCGCAGCCTAAAGCGGCAAGGAAAGAAACAAAACTTCCGTCCGCCGGGCCTGCATGCCCTTACGCAACAGGCACCTCCGAAATCCGGAGGGCCGGCCCGGCGACGGAGCACCCCTTGGGCAGGTCCGCCGCGGGGACATAAACCGCCACGACACCACGGGCGCTCTCTCACATAACGCAAGAAATCCAGGGACGCTCTCTCACTTTCCAGAAGAAAGTGAGAGAGCGTCCGTCATTGAAGCCGCATTAAGTGAGAGAGCGTCCGTCATTGAAGCCGCATTAAGTGAGAGAGCGTCCGTCATTGAAGCCGCATTAAGTGAGAGGGCGTCGGTCATTAAGCCGCATTAAGTGAGAGAGCGTTGGAGGGGAGAACGGACGACGGCGGCGGGACGGCTTACCTGCCTTTCGGCACCCGCCGCACGGAGAGGGTGGCGCTGAGGAAGAACGTCAGCACCGATGCCAGGATGACCAGCAGGGCCGGCGTCCAGGAACCCGAAACATCATGCACAAGGCCCACCAGCGGAGGTGCCACGGCACCAAAGCAATAGCCCAGGCCCTGCACGGTGGCGGACATCCGGCCGGCGGAAACCTGGTCCCGGGCGAGTTTGATGATGGCGATGAAGATCAGCGTGATCCCGCCGCCCTGGGCAACACCGCCGAAGACGGACCAGAGCCACCAGAGTTCGGGAACCAGCAGCAGGCCGGCGGGGACCGACGTCCACAACACGCCCAAGGTGACCGCTGCCGTCGTCGTACTGAAATACTTTGCCGCAAACGGCACACCCAGGCCGCCCACGATCGCGAAGACCTGGAACAGCGAGGACCCGGCCCCCGCCGCCGAAGCGGACATGCCGAGTTCGTCGTTGAGGTAGCTGGGCAGCCACGCCGTGACGGCGTAATAGGAGAACGCCTGGCCCGCGAACGCCGCAGTGAGCCCGGCAGTGGTCCATCCCGAACCGGCAAGAGCCGCCGGCCGCTGCCCGTCCGGCACCGGAGCGGCGGACGGCACGAAGGCAGCACGGAGTCCGATGGCGAGCACCCAGCACACGATGGCCGCTACCGCCAGCAGTCCCGTGGACGCGAGCGCGAACTGCCAGCCTGCAAGCTCGGCCAACGGCGCCGTGATCATCGACGTCAGGAATGACCCGACGTTCAGGGCAGCCGTATAAACACCCATCGCCGTACCCTGCCGCAGCGGCGGAAAGTCGCGGCGGATAATAAGGGGCGCGGCGATATTGCCGATGGTGATGGCCAGGCCAATCACCACCGTCCCGGCGAGCACCAGTGCCGGGCCGCCGGCGGACCGGATGATGACGCCCGCCAGCACGCCGAGGATAGTGAGGGTCACGGCGAATTCCGCACCGTAACCGCGGGCCGCCAGTGACGCAAGGGGTGCCGCCAGCGCGAAGCACAACACCGGAATGCTGGTAAGCAGGCCCAACACCACCGGGGAGAACCCCAGGTCCGCCTGCATCACGTCCACCACGGGAGCAACGGCCACGAACGGGCCCCGAAGATTCAGTGCCAGCAGCCCGATGCAGGCCAGCAGGATCCACGTCTTCGGAATCCGGGCGAGGAACCGGCCGCTCACCAGCGGGGCAAGGGGGTTGAATCTTTTTTCATCACCCTCATTGCTATCACGCGCATTATCCGGGGCAGTCCCCGGTTGCCGCGCCGTCCTGCCATACGATGAACATCACTGCCACAGAACGGGACGAAGGACACAGACATGCAGCACCGGCTTGCCATCCTTGATGACTACCAGGACGTGGCGCACGGGTTCGCCGACTGGTCCTCCCTGGCGGCCGACGGCGTCACGGTCACCTCGTACCGGGAGCCGTTCCCTTCCAAGGACGCACTGGAGTCCGCTCTGGCCGATGCGACGATCATCATTGCCATGCGGGAGCGGACTGCTTTTCCCCGCGAGGTGCTCGAAAAACTCCCCGCCCTCCGGCTCCTTGTCACCACCGGAATGGCAAACGCCTCCATCGACGTTGCCGCCGCGGACGACCTCGGCATCACGGTCTGCGGCACGCCGGGGTCCCCCACCGCCGCCCCGGAACTCACGTGGGCCCTGCTCCTGGCCGTCGCCCGCAACATCCCTGCCGAGGACAGTTCGCTCCGCGCCGGCTCCTGGCAGAGCACGGTGGGGTTCGAACTGGCCGGCAAGACCCTCGGCGTGGTGGGCCTGGGCAAGATCGGCCGCAGGATTGCCGCCTACGGCCAGGCCTTCGGGATGGACGTGATTGCGTGGAGCCAGAACCTGACCGATGAGGCCGCCGCCGAGGCAGGTGTGCGGAACGTATCCAAGGAGGAGCTCTTCAGGACTTCCGACGTCGCCACCCTCCACCTGCGCCTGTCTCCCCGTTCAGAAGGGATAGTGGGCGAGCCGGAGCTGAAACTCCTGGGCCCCAACGGCATCCTGGTGAACACCGCCCGCGGGCCGTTGGTGGACCAGGATGCCCTGGTCCGGGCGCTGACGGAGGGCTGGATCGCAGGAGCAGCGCTGGACGTCTTCGACCACGAACCGCTCCCGGCAGGGCATCCCCTCCTTACCGCCCCTAACACCGTGCTGTCCCCGCACCTGGGCTATGTGACGCGTGAGAGCTACCGGCAGTTTTACGGCGGGGCGCTGGAAGACGTTAGGGCCTGGCTGGCCGGCGAGCCGCTGCGGGTCATTTCAGCCTAGGATTTCACCCCGCAAGAGCCTGGACCTTCCGGGACGCTAGCCGGTTGCCTGAAGGGTTGCCTCAACCGCAGCCGGAGACAGCACGTGCTGCGTCACCATCTGGCTGGCGCCCAGGATGGCAGCCCGGTCGCCGGCAATCGAGAGGGAGATCCTCAGGTGTGCTGTGGCCAGGGGCAGCGAGCGCCGGTACACCACTTCACGCACCCCGGCCATCAGATGCTCCCCCGCCTGGCCCAGGCTCCCGCCAATCACAATGACAGACGGGTTGAGCAGGTTCACCACTGTGGCCAGGACGTCCCCCACGTCCCGCCCGGCCTGGCGCAGCACCTGGCTGGCCTGCAGGTTCCCCTGCGCCACCAGCCGCAGCACGTCGCTGCCCCTGACGGCCGGTACTCCCTGCCGGTTCAATTCCGCGGCCAGGGCCGGGCCTGACGCCAACGCCTCCAGGCAGCCGAAGTTGCCGCAACGGCACAGCACGTCGTCGCCGCGCGGGACCCGCACATGGCCAAGGTCGCCGGCAGTGCCGTTGGCGCCACGCTGCAGCATCCCGCTGCTGATGATCCCGGAACCCACCCCGGTGGCCACTTTGATGAACAAGAAATTCTCGTGCTCCGGCCAGTGCGCGGTCCGCTCCCCCAGCGCCATGATGTTGACGTCGTTGTCCACCAGCACGGGGACCGGCAGCGAGCGCTGGACGTAAGCGACGACGTCGAACCCGTCCCAGCCCGGCATGATGGGCGGCTTAACGGGCCGGCCTGTGGCATGCTCCACGGGTCCCGGCAGGCCGATCCCCATTCCGGCCACGTCCCCCATGGTGCGTCCTGCCCTGGCCACGAGCGACAGTCCTTCCCTCACCACGCGGTCCAGCACGGCTTCCGGCCCGTCCGCCACGTCCTGCGCCAGGCGCTGCTCGGCGAGGACCTCGCCATTGAGGTCCGTGACGGCGACGATCACGTGCGTGGCCCCCACATCCACTGCCAGCACCACACGCACGGCGGGGTTGAAGGCAAAGCGCGACGGCGGCCTTCCGCCGCTTGAGTTGGCCTCGCCCGCGGGGCCGACCAGTCCGGAGGCAATCAGGGCATCGATCCGGGATGCCACGGTGGAACGCGCCAGCCCTGTGGTCAGGGCGAGTTCGGCGCGGGTGCGGGCCTTGCCGTCGCGGAGCAGTTGGAACAGCACGCCGGCTCCGCCCTGGGCCAGGGCAGGCTCGGGCGAAGCGCTGCTGCCTGCTGTCTTGGTCATAGGACATAGATAGCACGGCCACTTCTGTATGTCACGCCACCAGCTTTTGCTTGACGTGCAGCAAAAGTCATCCTAGCGTTGCAGTAGCCGAAGAATTGTGGCCTAGCCCACTCCCCGTTCAAATCCGGATACACAGCCGCGTCCGGAACCGACGCCAGAAACCAGGAGACTTCATTGTCCTACTCGCTCCAGCTCTACACATTGCGGAACGCCATCCAGGAAGACCTGCCCGGCACCATCCGCAAAGTTGCGGACATCGGCTTCACCCAGGTTGAGCCCTACAACTTCGTGGCCACGGCCAACGAACTCGGCGCCGCCCTGCGGGAAAACGGGCTGACCGCGCCCTCCGGCCATGCCCCGCTGCTGAGCCAGGACCAGGACCAGATCTTCACCGCCGCCAAGGAACTGGGCATCACCACCGTGATCGAGCCGTTCATTCCGGCCGGACGCTGGCAAACAGCTGAAGACGTGCAGGCCACGGCCGCCCAGTTGAACGCCGCAGCAAAGAAAGGCGCCGAATACGGCATCCGCGTGGGCTACCACAACCACCAGTGGGAGCTGGAGTCCGTCATCGAGGGATGCACGGCGCTGGAGTACTTTGCAGACCTGCTGGACCCCGAATTGGTCCTTGAGGTGGACACGTACTGGGTGGCCGTGGGCGGCCAGGACCCGGTGGACATCCTGGGCAAGCTGGGTTCCCGGGTGAAGTTCATCCACATCAAGGACGGCCCCCTCACCACCGACACCAAGGCCCAGCTTCCGGCAGGCCAAGGCAAAGTGGCCGTGCTGGACGTCATCGCAGCGGCGAAATCACTGGAAGTCGGCGTGGTGGAGTTTGACGACTACGACGGCGACATTTTCGAGGGCATCAACGAGAGCCTTTCGTTTCTGACTGCATCAGGCGAAGGAATCAAGGCATGAGCACCCCTGCATCGGGACGCACGGCCTCCGTTCACAGGGCCACGGGCAAAGGCCCGGTGGGCGTTGCCGTCATCGGCGCCGGAAACATCAGCAAGCAATACCTGGATAACCTGACGCTCTTCCCGGACCTCAAGCTGCACGTAATCGCCGACCTGTTCGAGGATGCGGCCGCAGCGCGGGCCAAGGAGTATGGCATCCCCGAGTGGGGCGGGGTGGACAAGGCACTGAACCACCCGGACGTCGACATCATCGTCAACCTGACCATCCCGGCCGCGCACGTGGAGGTGGCCAGTGCCGCAGTCAACGCCGGGAAACACGTCTGGACCGAGAAGCCCTTCTCCCTTGACCGTGAATCCGGGCTGGGACTGCTCAAAACCGCCGATGCCGCAGGGCTCCGCCTGGGCTGCGCACCGGACACCTTCCTCGGCGCAGGCCTGCAGACGGCACTGCGCATCATCCAACGCGGTGATATCGGTACCCCGTTGACGGCCATGACCACGTTCCAGACACCCGGCCCGGAATCCTGGCATCCCAACCCGGCTTTCCTCTTCCAGCACGGCGCCGGTCCGCTGTTCGACATGGGCCCTTATTACCTGACCACCCTCATCCAGGCCTTCGGTTCTATCCGCAAGGTGGCCGCCGTCGGTTCCAAGTCCCGGGACGTCCGCGTGATCGGTTCCGGTCCCAAGGCCGGCGAAGAGTTCACGGTGGAAGTCCCCACCCACGTATCTGCCATGGCACAGTTCGAGTCCGGCGCGTCCTCGCACAGCGTCTTCTCGTTTGAGTCCCCTCGCGCCCGGATGGGTTTCGTGGAGATCACCGGCACCGAGGCCACCATCTCACTCCCGGACCCCAATGTCTTCGACGGCGACATCAAGCTGTGGCGGGCAGGCGACGAGGACTGGACCACCGTACGGGCAACCGGCCCGGCAAACGGCCGGGGCATGGGAGTCCTGGACATGGCGCGCTCCATCCGTGCCGGTGTTCCCCACCGCGCCACTGGAGAACTTGCCTACCACGTCCTGGACGCCATGGTCTCCATCAACGAGTCCATGGAATCCGGCAACTTCGTGGACGTGGCCAGCAACGCGCCGGTGTCGCAGCCCGTTCCCGAAGACTGGGCCCCGGAAACCTTGACTCTGGGAGCGGGCGCATGAGCAACGGACCAATTCAGAGCCCGCTGGGCGTGGCGATGATCGGCTACGCCTTTATGGGCAAGGCCCACTCGAACGCCTGGCGGAATGTGGCCAGCTACTTTGATGTCCCGGCGCTTGAGCAGAAGGTCCTGGTGGGCCGGGACGCCGCCGCCGTTTCGGAGGCCGCTGCCAGGTACGGCTGGAAGGAAACCGCCACTGACTGGCGCTCAGTCCTGGACCGCGACGACATCCACATCGTCGATATCTGTGCCCCAGGCTGGATGCACGCCGAGATCGCCATCGCCGCCCTCGAAGCCGGCAAGCACGTACTGCTGGAGAAGCCTCTGGCCAACACCCTGGCCGAAGCCGAAGCCATTACCGCTGCCGCCCAGGCCGCCAGAGCGAGGGGTGTGCAGTCGATGGTGGGCTTCAACTACCGCCGCGTCCCGGCCCTGGCCCTCGCGAAGGAACTGGTCAGCGAAGGCAGGATCGGCTCTGTCCGGCAGGTCCGCGCCGCTTACCTGCAGGACTGGCTCGCCGACGAGTCGGCACCGATGACCTGGCGCCTGCGGAAAGAGACCGCCGGTTCCGGGGCCCTGGGAGATATCGCGTCCCATGCCATCGACCAGGTCCTCTTCCTGCTCGGTGACCAGGTCACGGAAGTCTCGGGCCGGCTGCAGACCTTCGTGAGCCAGCGGCCAGGTGCCGAGGGGCTGGAAGACGTCACGGTGGACGACGCCGCCTGGGCAACACTGACCCTCGCCTCCGGAGCCATCGCCTCCGTGGAAGCCTCCCGGGTGGCCACCGGCCGGAAGAACTCCCTGCAGATCGAAATCTACGGTGACAAGGGCGCCCTCCGCTTCGACCTCGAGAACCTCAACGAACTCGCGTTCAGTGACGCCACGCTGCCGGCCCGGGAGCAGGGCTTCCGCCGGATCGTGGTCACCGAACCGGAGCACCCGTACCTGGACGCCTGGTGGCCGCAGGGCCATATCATCGGCTGGGAGCACACCTTCACGCACGAAATCCGGGACTTCCTGCTGGCCATCGACGGCGGCACCCAGCCATCGCCGTCGTTCGAAGACGGACTGGAAGTCCAGCGCATCCTGGCGGCCGTGGAGGAGTCCGCCGCCGCCAAAAGTGCCCTCATCCAACTGCCCACTGCCCCGACTGAAGGAGCCTGACATGGCCCGCCCCTACACCCTGTTCACCGGCCAGTGGGCCGACCTCCCCTTCGAGGAAGTCGCGCGCCTCGCCTCCGGCTGGGGCTACGACGGCCTGGAAATCGCTGTCTCCGGTGACCACCTGGACGCCTGGCGCTGGGACGAGCCCGGCTACGTCGAGTCCAAGCTCGAGATCCTGGACAAGTACAACCTCAAGGTCTGGGCCATCTCCAACCACCTCAAGGGCCAGGCGGTCTGCGATGACCCCATCGACTTCCGCCACGAAGCAATCGTCGGCACCAAGGTCTGGGGTGACGGCGACCCTGAAGGTGTCCGCCAGCGTGCCGCCGAGGAAATGAAGCACACCGCCAGGCTCGCCAAGGCACTCGGCGTGGACACCGTCGTCGGCTTCACCGGCTCCTCCATCTGGCAATACGTGGCAATGTTCCCGCCCGTCCCCGAAAAGGTCATCGACGCCGGCTACCAGGACTTCGCCGACCGCTGGAACCCCATCCTGGACGTCTTCGACGAATGCGGCGTCCGCTTCGCCCACGAAGTCCACCCCTCCGAAATCGCCTACGACTACTGGACCACCGTCCGCACCCTCGAAGCGATCGGCCACCGCCCCGCGTTCGGCCTGAACTGGGACCCGTCCCACATGATGTGGCAAGGCGTTGACCCGGTCTCCTTCATCTGGGACTTCAAGGACCGGATCTACCACGTGGACTGCAAGGACACCAAGGTCCGCCAGACCGGGCGGAACACCGTGATGGGCTCCCACCTCGCCTGGGGCGACCCCCGCCGGGGCTGGGACTTCGTCTCGGCCGGCCGCGGCGACGTTCCCTGGGAAGCATCCTTCCGTGCACTGGCCGCCATCGGCTACGACGGCCCCATCTCTGTGGAGTGGGAAGACGCCGGCATGGACCGCCTCCACGGCGCCCCCGAAGCCCTCGCCGCCCTCAAAAAATTCGACTTCCCGCCGTCGAGCACGTCCTTCGACGCCGCCTTCAAGCAGTGACTCCAAAGCGGCCCACATAGAATTCCCGCATGCCACATTCCATCCGCACAGCAACAACGGACGACGCCGGGGCGCTGGCTGCCCTGGCGGCCGTCACCTTTCCGCTGGCGTGCCCGCCGTCGGCCTCGCCTGCCGATATTGCCGCCCACCTGGCCAACACGCTCAGCGAACGGCACTTCCAGGCGTACCTCGCCGACCCCGAAGTGACGGTCCTGGTCATCGACGCCGACGGCGGCCTCGGCGGCTACAGCCTGCTGGTGAACCGTCCGGCCACGGATCCGGATGTTGTTTCGGCGCTGGGTATCCTGCCGTCGGTGGAGCTCAGCAAGTGCTACGTGCACCCGGAACACCATGGTCTCGGTGCCGCTGCCGAGCTGATGCACGCCAGCCTGGCGGCGGCCGCCGCGTCCGGCGGCAAGGGCGTCTGGCTGGGAGTCAACAGCCAGAACGCCAGGGCCATCCGCTTCTATGAGAAGTCAGGGTTCCGGAAGGCAGGAACGAAGTCGTTCCGGCTGGGCAGCACCGTAGAGCACGACTTCGTGCTGGAGCGTCCCCTGCCCTGACGGTTCAGGCCCCAGGTTGATGCAGCCTTCGGATGCCGGGGCCTGCCACTACCTCTTCCACGGGGTATGCCAGGGGTGGCCGCGGTGCGGCCAGGAGCTTGAGCCCTGGCGGGAGGCCCTCGATACTTCCCGTCGTTCCCGTGGCATTGATGGTGACCCTGTTCGAATTCAGCAGGACGTTTTCAGCACGGAACGTGCCCAGGACGTCCGGCAGGATCGGCGCAAGGTGCACCACCCCACGGGTGAAGACGGGATCGAAACGGAGCAGGATCCGCGCCAGCTGTACCGGCGCTGCCGCAGCCCACGCCTGCGGCGAGCAGGCGGTGGGATAGGGCACCGGGCCGGGAAACTCGCCGCGGTCAAAACCGCAGAAGAGTTCCGGCAGGCGGTCGTCAAAGTGTGTGGCAGCATCGAAAATTCCCATGGCTACCCGTTTTGCCTCGTCCACGAACCCGTAGCGCATCAGCCCGGTGGCCACTAAGGCGGTGTCGTGCGGCCACACCGAGCCGTTGTGGTAACTGACCGGGTTGTACGCGCCCATATCGGAGGCCAGCGTGCGGATCCCCCAACCCGTGAACATCTGGGGCGACATCAGATGCTCCATCACGGACTGCGCCTTGTCCTCGTCCACGATGCCCGTCCACAGGCAATGGCCGATGTTCGAGGTCAGCGCATCAACGGGCCGCTTGTCCTTATCCAGCGCCACCGCAAAGTAGCCCCTGTCCGGCAGCCAGAATCTCTTATTGAACTCCTCCTTGAAAGTCCACGCCTTTTCGGCCCAATGCTGTTCCAACCCCCTGTCGCCGCTCCAGTGGGCCAGCAATGACCTGCCCAGGTAGGCGGAGTACACATAGGCCTGGACCTCGCAGAGGGCGATGGGTGCTTCTGCGATGGTCCCGTCCGCGAAGTTGATCCCGTCCCAGGAGTCTTTCCAGCCCTGGTTGACCAGGCCATGGTCGTTGGGCCGCAGGTATTCCACGAAGCCGTCGCCGTCACGGTCGCCGTACTTTTCGATCCACTCCAGCGCCCGGTCCGCGTGCGGCAGCAGCGGCCGGATCGCATCCCGGGACAACCCCCAGCGGCTCAGCTCGCCCAGGGTGGCTACGAAGAGGGGGGTTGCGTCGACGGTGCCGTAATAGGCCGTGCCGCCCAGGGACAGGCCGGCCGTTACGCCAAGCCGGACCTCGTGCGGAATGCGGCCGGGTTCCTCCTCCGAGTCCGGGTCCACCCTTTTCCCCTGGATTCCGGCGAGGGTCTGCAGCGTACCCAGCGCAAGGTTGGGGTTGACCATCAGGCTCATGTAAGAGGTCAGCAGCGAATCCCGCCCGAACAGCGCCATGAACCAGGGGGCGCCGGCGGCAACCGCGGCGCGTTCCGGGTGGTGGACGTCGAATATCCGCAGGGCGCCGAGGTCGCTCTGGCTCCGGTTGAGCAGGCCCTGCACGTTTGCGTCTTCAATGCGGATCCGCGGAACTCCCTCTTCCCAGTCCAGGTGGCGGCGCACGCCTTCGCGGTGGTGCGGCAACTGTCCCTCGCGGAAGGGCTTTTCTGGCGCCTCTCCATTAACCAGTGGAACCACGATCACACTCGTGGCCCATTTGCCCCTGGCAGGGATGGTGACATGGAAACGCAGTCCGTCGGTCCCCACCCCTGCACCGGGGGCCCCGATGGCCGAGCCCCGCTGTTGGCCATGCCGCGAAGCCTCGATGATGAGCTTGCCCTCCGCCACCGTCCGGATGGTGTCATCCGGGCCCGTGGTGCGCCCGCCCTTCACGTCGAAGAGGTCGGCCTGGTCCGCGTCCACCAGGAGTTCGATGTCGCACTCGACGGGTTCGGCGGCGTAATTTTCCAGGGTGATGTCGTCCTGCATGCCCGGGCCGATGTGGCGGACCTGCCGGACCACCAGAGGGCTGTCGAACCTGCCGCCGGGCCACGTGGCCCGGCCAACGAACGTTGCTTCGAACGGCTGCGGCCGCTGGGCTGACAGCGGCTCCCGCAGGCATCCGTTGATGCGCAGGACCCAGCGGGAAATGATGCGGGTGTCCTGGAAGAACGCGCCGTTGGTGCCGCCGTCGGGGCTGATGTCGCCGCTTCCGGACGAAATGCAGAACGAAGACCCCTCAAGGATCGTAACCGTGCCCGAATCCGACACGGAGGCCTCGTTATTTGCGTTCCAGGCGGTCATGGAAGGACTCCCTTCTCAACGGGATGCTGCAGGGGAGCCGGAAGCCCGCCCGCCCCCTTAACGATTTTGGTGCACAGAGGCAGCATCGGGAACCCCTCCCGGCGATTTACCCCCTAGCAGTTCTTCGAACAGCCTCAAGTGCTGGGCCACCATCCTTCCGGCGCTGAACCGCTCTTCCGCTGATGTCCGGCAACGTGCCCTGCTCAGCCCGGCGGCCGCCTCCACAAAGCCAGCCAACTGTTCGGTTTCTCCTAAGTAACCGGTCCGCCCGTGCTCCACGATCTCCGATGCTGATCCTATTCGCGTCCCGACGACGGGAGTACCGGTGGCCAGGGCCTCGATCATCACCAGGCCGAACGGCTCGGACCATTGGATCGGGTTCAGGAAAGCCAGGGCCTCGCCCATCAGCCGGTACTTGGTCGCGTCATCCACTTCCCCGACGAAATCCTCGTTCGGTCCCAGCATCGGCTCAATGACCTCCCGGAAGTAGCGGATCTCATCCGGTTCGCGCATCTTCACCGCAATACGCAGGGGCACCTGCACCTGCCTGGCAACCATAATGGCTTCCAACAGCCCCTTGTCCTGGCATGCCCGGCCCACGAAACACAGGTATCCGCCTCTTCCGCTTCCCACCGGGACCGCGGAAACATCCATACCGTGGTGGATCACCTGGGTGACGGGAACGTCCGGCGCATGCGAAGCCTGGTCCCGGGATATGGCCACGACCGCAACATCGCGTGCCATAGCACGGTAGATGTCCTCGGCCTCGCTGTTGAGCGGGCCGTGGATGGTGGTAACTACCGGAACCTTGGCGGGCCGGTAGGCGTAGAGCGGGCCTGCCAGGGTGTGGTCGTGAATGACATCGACGTCCTGCAATCCCTCATAAGCCCTGATGACATGGCTGAGTTCGGAGATGGCGGACCCGAGTTCATCGCGGGCCGACGGCCGCATGCCCGGTACCAGCGGAACGGGGCAGGTACTCTCCGAAGGCGCGGCCAGCAGCACTTCGTGTCCGGCGGCGGCGAAACCGCGCGCCAAAGTATCCACGACTCGTTCGATGCCGCCGTAAGTCACCGGTGGAATAGTAATCCAGGGTCCTGCAATAAGTCCTATCCGCATTCTTTAACCTCGCGAAGAATACAGGCCGGGCTCCCCAGTTGACCGGGCACTTCCGACCGCCCTGCCGGCTCCGGCCCGCGGCGCAGTCAGTTTTCCTATGGCGTCTGTTTCACCTAGCTCCGACTATTGCCTACGTTGCACCCCACCGCAAGACCTCCTGTGGCGCAAATAACATGCCGCCGCGGAATGGCTGTGTGAAGAGTGCAGTTATGCCCAGCATGAAGATTGAGATCTGGTCCGACGTCGCGTGCCCGTGGTGCTACATCGGCAAGCGCCGCTTTGAGACTGCCCTTGCCAGCTTCGAGCACCGCGATTCAGTGGAAGTGAAATGGCGCAGCTACCAGCTGGACCCCACCCTGCCCGAGCACTATGACGGGACGGAGCTGGAGTACCTCAGCACCCGCAAGGGCATCCCGGCGCACCAGGTCTCACAGATGTTCCAGCACGTCACCGAGCAGGCCAACGGTGAGGGACTGGAGTACCGGTTCGAGGCAGTAGTGGTGGCGAACAGCTTCACCGCCCACCGCCTGATCCATCTCGCCGCCGTTCACGGCAAGCAGGATGAAGCCAAGGAACGCCTGCTCAGCGACCACTTCGAGCACGGCAAGGACATCGGCAGCCTCGAATACCTGGCGTCCCTCGCCTTGGACCTGGGCATCAACAAGGACGAGGCGGAAGAACTGTTCACCACGGACAAGTACGCCGACGACGTCCGCTTCGACTTCGAGGAAGGCCGGGCGCTGGGCATCAGCGGGGTGCCGTTCTTCGTCATCGACCGCAAGTTCGGCCTTTCCGGCGCCCAGCCGGCCGAGACGTTCACGGCCGCACTCAACCAGGCGTGGCAGGCCGCAAATCCCCTGGTGCTGGTCAACTCCACCGACGGCGACGCCTGCGGCCCGGACGGTTGCCAGATCTAGTCTCCACGTTCCAACAGTCAGCGCCGTTTACTGACACATCGCTGTAAAGTGTCTATATGCCCAGGATTTCAGCGGCCACCAACGCCGAGCAACGCGCGGAGACGCAGCGCCGCATCCTCACCGCCTTCGGCGAGCTCCTCTTTTCCCACGGCCTGCCCGGGCTGACCATGACCGATGTGGCCCGGCACGCGGGTGTAGGCCGCACCGCGGTCTACAACTACTACGCGGACATCGAAGAGCTGCTCATCTCCTACGCGCTGGATGAGACCGAAAAGTTCCTGTCCGAGCTGCGCGAGGCTTTGGGCCGCCTCGATAACCCGGTGGAGCGGCTGGCACTGTACGTCCGCGCCCAGGTGGTGGACCTCAGCCGCCGCCACCTCCCGCCGGGACCTGCCATGGGGGCCGTGCTGTCGCCGTCGTCCTTTGCCAAACTCGCCGACCACGTGGGCGAGCTGAGCGTCCTGCTGCAGGGCATCCTGCGCGACGGGATGGAGCAGGGTTACCTTCCCGTGGCCGACGTGGGCCAGCAGGCACAGCTGATCCTCGGCACTCTCTCGTCCAGCGCGGCCCGCGGCAGCGACGAGCCGGCGGAACTGGAAGCGCGTGTTGCCAGGACCGTCCGCTTCATCCAGCTGGGTGCCGGCGCAAGGTTCGACGGCGCCGGCTGCCCCGTCCGCCTGGCCCCGCTTCCCGCTGTGGCCCGCTGAGGATTCTTCAGCGGGTGGGCGCCGCCGACGGCATGACGGGCCACTTGTCGTCGTCCGCGACGCGGCGGCTTTCGCGGGGGCAGCCCAGCTTGCCCGGCGTCTGGTCAATGAGCTCCGGCGGAGCCAGCGCCTTGTAGTCCTGGGCCAGGACCACGTCCACGCTGCCGTCCGTCCTGCCGTCCTGGAAGTAGTCCGAGCCCGGCAGGTTGCGCTGGACGCTGAACGCCGCGGACTGGCCGGCCGGGCCGGAAACCACCGCGGCGATACCGCGGTAGCCGGCCTCGATATTGGCGACCGCACCCACCACGAACTTCCGGGCCAGGAACTCGTCCGCCACTGACCGTGCCAACCCGGGCCTGCTGGTGGAGTTGTACACGTTGAGGTTGACCTTGTCGTTCGGCATGTAGTCAAAGGTGCCGGCCGGGCAGGAGGACACCGTTTCGTCTGCCCGCTCCGCGGTGGGGATCTTCAGGCGCCCGTTGATGATGGCCAGCGCGGTGATGATGGCTGCGATGATCAGTCCGATGAGGAGCACAAGCACCACGCCGTGAAGCACGCGGCGGCGCACCTGAGCAGTGTCGTCGGCGTCGCGGCCTGCTTCGAAGGTGGCCCTCAGCTCAGGGCCGGTGACGACGTGGTGGCCGTGGAGGACGCTCGCGTCCTGCTGCTTCTTCCTAGCCATCTATGACCAGCACACGAGCGTGGATCGCCGTGCGCTGGTGCAGGGCGGTGCGGACGGCGCGGTGCAGGCCATCCTCAAGATAGAGGGTTCCCCGGTACTGCACCACGTGCGGAAAAAGGTCACCGAAGAAGGTGGAATCCTCGGCGAGGAGCGCCTCCAGGTCCAGCGTGCGCTTGGTGGTCACCAGCTCGTCCAGCCTGACCGGACGCGGCGGCAGCGCAGCCCACTCCTTGGGAGTGTTGTAACCATGGTCAGGGTAAGGGCGGCCCTCGCCCACAGCTTTGAATATCACCATGCCACCCTAGGCATCCAATGGTCCCAGCGAAAGTGCCGGGACCGCCCCGGGTCAGGTTGTAGCCAAACAGTGACCAAGTGTCACACGAGGGGAGCCTGGACGGCCGGCAACGGGAGTTCAGGGTGCTGCTGTCAGAATGGAGGCATGACTGCCTCCACGTTTCCAGCCGCCACCACACCCGGCGTGCACCTGCCGGCCACGCCGCCCCTCGCGCTCCTGCTCGACGTGGACGGGCCGGTGGCAAGCCCCGTGACGCGCGATGTCAAGGCCGAAATCATCAATGATCTTGTAGCCCTGGCCGCCGCGGGCATTCCAGTCATCTTCAACACCGGCCGGTCGGATGCCTTCATCCGGGAGCAGGTCATGGAACCGATGATCGCGGCAGGGATTCCGGCGGGCACCATCATCCACGCCATCTGCGAAAAGGGCGCCGTCTGGTTCAGCTACACCGCCACCGGCCCGGGTCCCATCCACGTGGACCACGAACTTGCCGTTCCTGCAGCCTATGGCGACGACGTCCGGAGGATGGTGGCCGAGGACTACTCGGCGCATATGTTCTTTGACGAAACGAAGCGGGCCATGGTGTCCGTGGAGCAGCACATCGAGGTGCCCACCGCCGAATACCTTGCCGAGCAGAAACTCTTCGACGCCGACGCCATGGACCTGATGGCCCGGCACGGGCTGGGGGTGGTCCGGCTGGACCACCATGCCCCCAATTCCGACGACGATGTGGACTACCGCGTGGACCCCACCATCATCTCCACAGACATTGAATCCGTGCGGCTCGGCAAGGACCTGGGCGCCAGCCGCGCCGTGGAACTGCTGGCCGCCCAAGGCATCACGCCGCAGGCCTGGCGGACGGTGGGGGACTCCCGCACGGACTACGCCATGGCCGACTGGCTGCACCACAACGACCACGAGGTCAAGCATGTGGACGTGCGCCCGGCAGACGGTGTTCCGGAGAAGCCCTACGACGTCCTGACCGCCGTAGACCTGGGACTGGATGCCACAGTGATCCACGACGACGCCGGCGGCGCTTTCCTGCGCAGCTGGCTTGAGGCGCTGCGGGCCTAAGCCCCTTCCGAGGCCGCCTGGCCCCGGCCGGAAACCTGCCGTTTCCACCCCGCGGCTATCATGCAGGTAGAAAGGCTTACTTACTTTGACCAGCACGGAGAACACCATTACAGAAGCACCGGTACAGGACGAGGTCTACTACGGCACCCAAGCGTCCGTGGAAGAACAATTTCATGCAGAGGTCACGTCTGCGGCGGCGGAACAGCGGCTCCGGCACCGCGCCGACGTGATCAGGCACAAAGGCCGCTATGCCCTGATCAACTACAACAGGACGCCTTACCAGGCGATGGTCGAGGACCTGCTGTTCCTGCGCAATGTCCTGGTCAATGCCGGCATTGCCTACCTCCTGGTCCGCGGCAACAATGACCGGCCCGTCATCGCCCTGGACTGGAAGGACCGGAAGAAGCTCCGGGCCGCCCTGGTGGCGGCTTGCCGGGATGAGCCGTTCTACTCCATGTCCGTGGATGCGAAGAAGAAGACCTCCGTGCTGGTGGCCGACGGAGATCTCTCCTCCAACCGGCAGGCCCGCATCTTCCGCCTGTACCGCCCCCGGGTTGAACCCGTGGGAGGCTTCGAGTTCGGCGCCTCAGCCGGGGTGCAGATCGAGCTGTGGGCCTTCGAAGGCGAGCAGCTGATCCTGCCTATCGAGAACTCACTGACACGCCGCACGCTGCTGCGGCAGGACGCCGTCCGCGGCACCGTGGAACGCTACGGCCACACCTGGCCCACGATCGAGAACATGTTCGCCGACCATGCCAGCGACATCAGCTTCGACATCGACCTGGTGTTCTCCTGGGTCGACGGCAGCTCCCCCGAGTACATCGCAGCCCGGCGCTCCCAGCAGCAGGGCGTGGTCCTGGGTGAAGGCGACGACCACGAAGCCCGGTTCCGCCAGATCAATGAACTCAAGTATGCGCTCCGGTCCGTCTACATGTTCGCGCCGTGGATCCGCCGCATCTTCATCGCCACGGACTCCCCCGCACCTGCCTGGCTGGCGGACCACCCGGCAGTCACCATTGTCCGCAGCGAAGAGTTCTTCTCGGATCCTTCCGTGCTGCCCACCCACAACTCGCAGGCGGTGGAGTGCCAACTGCACCACATCGAAGGGCTCTCGGAGCACTTCCTGTATTCAAACGATGACATGTTCTTTGGCCGCCCTGTGGGCCCGGACATGTTCTTCACCCCGGGCGGCATCACAAAGTTCATCGAGGCGGAAACCCGGATTGGGCTGGGCGAGAACGCAGCCGAGCGCAGCGGCTTTGAAAACGCGGCCCGCGTCAACCGGAAACTGCTGTGGAACCGGTTCGGCCGGATCACCACCCGCCACCTGGAACACACGGCGGCACCGCTGCGGCGCAGCCTGGTGGCGCAGATGGAGCAGGAGTTCCCCGAAGAGTTCCGGAAGACGGCCGCCAGCCGGTTCCGTGCGGCGGACAACATCTCCGTCACCAACTCCTTCTACCACTACTACGCACTGCTCACGGGCCGCGCGGTCACCCAGACGGCCGCCAAGGTCCGCTACATAGACACCACCATGCGTGCCGGGCTGAACTACCTGCCCAAACTGCGGTCCAAGCGGAACGCGGACTTCTTCTGCCTGAACGATGGCAGCTTCCCGGAAGTCGGAGCGGACGAGCGGGCGGAGCTGGTGACGGACTTCCTGGAAAAGTACTTCCCGATCAAGGCACCCTGGGAGAAATAGGACGGGAGGCAAGGTCCGCGCCGCCCCGGCGGCGCGGACCTTGCCTCCCAATGCCTTCCTGGCCGCACCTTTCTAGCGGCTTGTGGGCAGGCCGTGCTTCACGCTGTTCCGCTGCTTTGCGGTTTCCGGGATCCGGATTCCTGCCGCTGCCAGCCGGCGCTCTGTCTCTTCCGGCGGCACATACTCGCCTACCGTCGTTGAACTTCCCAGCGGGACCACCGAGTGCACGATGGTGTGCTCGTAAACATGCACCAGGTTGAACGACTGCCCGCCGTCCTGCCCCCGGGTACCCCCCACGGGAACGTTCAGGTCCTGGGTGTAGCAACTGGCGGAGGCGACAGAGACGGGGACGCCGGCAAAGTTCGCTGTGGTGGAGTAGTGCAGGTGGCCGGCCAGGATGGTCCGGACATCCGAGTCCCGGACTACCGCTGCCAGGGATGCCTGGTCCCTGAGCTCCACCAGGACCGAAAGGTCCAGGACGGAGGGAACAGGCGGGTGGTGGAGCGCCAGAATGGTGCCGTCAGGGGCCGGGGTGTCCAGTTCCCGCGCCAGCCAGTCGAGCTGGGAGTCATCAAGTTCGCCATGGTGGAAGCCCGGGACTGACGTGTCCAGGGTGATGACGCGCAGGCCGTTAATGAAGTAGCTGTGGTCCAGGGGGTCGTCGTTGCCGGGCTGGTCCAGCAGGCCCTTCCGGAAGTTCGCCCGGTTGTCATGGTTTCCCATGGCCCAGATAACTTCTGCCCCCAGTTCCCGGCAGGCAGGCTCAACGATGGCCCGGAGCTTCACATAGGCTTCCGGATCGCCCTTGTCTGCAAGGTCTCCGGTGAAGATGACCGCTTCGGGCCTCGCCCCGGATGCTTTGACCTCTTCGAAGAGCTGGATGAGCCGCTCTTCGCTGTCTACGACGCCGTAGAGGGGATCCGGACCTCCCAACAAGTGGGGATCGCTCAGGTGGAGTAGGAAGTGGCGTGGCCGGGGATGTTCGGCCTCGATGTGCTCCATTGCTGCCTCTGTGGTCGGTGGGAAGCCGCTCTTCCCTTGTACCCTTCAGTAATCTTTATCCAATCAGACATTTGGCAAACTTGGGGTGAATCGCCGAAGCCGGTGTGGAAAAAGCTAAAAGAACTGCGCATTCCTTGAATTAATTCGGGAACGCGCAGTTTCAGCCCAGGGCGTTGTCGATGGCATCGATGATTTCCGCAGAGTCGGGCTCCACAGTCGGCGCGAAGCGGGCCACCACTTCGCCGTCCCGGTTAACCAGGAACTTCTCGAAGTTCCATTTCACCAGTCCCGGCAGCAGCCCCGTCTTGAATCTGGTCAGCTCAGTGTAGAGCGGGTGCTGGTCCTTGCCGCGGACGTCGGCCTTGACCGTCAGAGGGAAGGTCACACCGTAATTCCGCTCGCAGAACTCCGCGATTTCGCTGTCACTGCCAGGCTCCTGGCCTGCGAACTGGTTGCACGGGACCCCCAGGATGTTGAATCCGCGGTCGCGGAACTTTTCGTACAGCGCCTCCAGTCCGGCGTACTGGGGTGTCAGGCCGCAGTTGGAGGCGACGTTGACCACCATCACCACCTCCCCCTTGAACCTGCCGAAATCAGTCTTGGTTCCGTCGTTCAGGGTCAGGGGGATCGGATACAAGGGTGTCACAGGCTGCGTCCTCAGGAAGTTTGTCATAAGTGGAATTCGTTGCCGAGGGATCAGAGTACTGGTCCGGGCTGGACATTTCCTGGCTGCTCCTCGCGTGGCTCCTGACCTCCTTCCCGGCGCACGCTTTCACAGACTTGTGAGGACTCGTTGGCGCGGGCGACAGCGGCGCATCGGCCGCCGACGTCGCCTCAACTGGTGCTGTTCAATCGGTGACTAACGGGAGGCTGGTGTCGTGGGCGCAGGTTCCGTGGGGTCAGCAGCCCCGGTGGGCGAAGGCGCACTCGGTGCCAGGGTCGCGGTCGCCGTCGGAGTCGCGGTCGCCGTCGCCGTCGCCGTCGGCTCACTCGGCGACGCCTCAACCGGCGCAGTCGGCGACAGGGTCGCGGTCGATGTCGGCTCACTCGGCGACGCCACAACCGGCGCAGTCGGTGCCAGTGTCGCCGTCATTGTCGGAGTCGGCGTCGGCGTCGGCGTCATTGTCGGAGTCGGAGTCGGAGTCGGCGTCGGAGTCGGCGTTATTGTCGGAGTCGGAGTCGCAGTTGGCGTCGGTGTCGGCGACACGGTCGATGTCGTGGGCGTGGGCGACGGCGACACGGTCGATGTCGTGGGCGACGGTGACGGCGACACGGTCGATGTCGTGGGCGACGGTGACGGCGACACGGTCGATGTCGTGGGCGACGGTGACGGCGACACGGTCGATGTCGTGGGCGACGGTGACGGCGACACGGTCGATGTCGTGGGCGACGGTGACGGCGACACGGTCGATGTCGTGGGCGACGGTGACGGCGACACGGTCGATGTCGTGGGCGACGGTGACGGCGACACGGTCGATGTCGTGGGCGACGGTGACGGCGACACGGTCGATGTCGTGGGCGACGGTGACGGCGACACGGTCGATGTCGTGGGCGACGGTGACGGCGACACGGTCGATGTCGTGGGCGACGGTGACGGCGACACGGTCGATGTCGTGGGCGACGGTGACGGCGACGGCTCACTTAGGGCAGGCGAGCTTTCGCCCGCGGGCACAGCCAACGACGGGGAGGCCGGCGTCCCAGGCGTTCCCGCATCGCCTGCATCCTCAAGATCGCCCGGACCAAAGCCGACTGGTATGACCCACTGAAGCCACCCCAGCGGGGAACCGCTGCCGGGCGCATAGCTTTGCAGCTCTTCGGCTCCGTTGCCTGCAAGGGGACGCAGCGGCAGCAGTTTCCACGTCAGCGGACTGACATGGCGCCCGTTAAGGATCGTTTCGAAGTGCAGGTGGCATCCTGTAGACCATCCTGTGGTACCCACCTCGGCGATGAATTGCCCAACATTGATCCTGTCGCCCCTGCGCACAGCAATGGCTTCCAGGTGGTTGTAGGTGGTGATCAAGCCATTGCCATGGTCAATCTCCACGCGGTTGCCCCCGCCCCAGGGGTGCCATCCGGCGGCGCGGACCACTCCTGAATCGGCGGCATACACTTTTGTTCCGCACGGCGCGGCATAGTCCTGGCCGAGGTGGAAGTCACCCGCGGCCCCGGACAGGGGGCTCACCCGGAGACCGAAGGGCGAACTGGGGATGAGCAGTTCAAGTGGCGCCCTGAGGAAGCCGGCCGCGGGCCTGGCCAGCGCGGCGGCCCCGACCGCCAGCGGCTGGGAACCATCCCCGGCGTAACTGCCCACTACCGGGCGGGGGAAGGGAACCAGGGCCTGTGGATCGCTGACGATCGCAGCCGGCAAACTACCGGCGCCAACAATGCCCGACGGCAATTCACCTTGGCGCCCGGACAGCACCTCAGCCGCACCAGGGCCAGCGGACAGGGCAGCCCTGCTGGCCGGTTCCGCTGTCGCGGCAGTCCATTCCTCTGCGCTACCCGAGAGGTTCAGGGCCCAAACGGAGAGGGCAAGGGCACCCGCAGCTGCGAAGGCACGCACGAGGGAACCACAAGGACCACGCGGCTCAGTGCGATCTAGTCTCCGATGATTCCCCAAAGACTGACTCCAGAACATAATCAGCCGCCCGGTGTCTTGACGGTATCTCCCATGGGACCACACGCCCGGAAGCCTGTGAACCCCGCGGTGCAGCTCTACTCGAATAATTGAGCAAACCTTGCGGTACACGCCGCTCCTAGCCTCGCCTGTCTTCTCGTGGCAACAATGGGATATGCGCAGCTTCCTTCGGAAATGGCAGCACGAACTCAAGAAGACCTTTACCGGCAGGGCCGATTCAGTCCCAGACTGGGTGGCCAAGCTCGCAGAAGGAGATGACCCCGGCTACCACCTCCCGGGCTCGGCCGTTTGGGCGGTGCACGGCTCCATGTCCCCGATCGTGGCAGGAATCCGGACGCTGCTGATGCAGTCCCTTCACCCGGGAGCCCTTGCCGGCGTGCACGAGCACTCCAGCTTTCGCGAGGACCCCCTCACCCGCCTGGCAGCGACCATCCGCTGGATCTTCACCGTGACATACGGTTCCAAGGCTGCCGCGCAGGAGGCTTCACGGCGCGTGCAGCGCCTCCACGAGCCGGTACATGGCAGCTTCGTGGACAATCAGGGAACGCCGCGCAACTACAGCGCCAACGATCCAGAACTGGCAAGCTGGATCCATATAGCGTTTACGGACGCGTTCCTCACAGCCCACAAATTATGGGGCGGTCCCATCCCCGGCGGCCCGGATGCGTATGTCCGCGAGTGGGCGCAAGCCGGGCGGCTGATGGGCATCGAGGATCCGCCACTCAGCGAAGCCGCCATGCGGGCACAACTCGACCGGTGGTACCAGAACGGTGAGCTGCGGGTGGACCGCCAGGTGGAAGAGACGGTGGAATTTATCCGAAACCCGCCGCTGCATCCGATGTTTCGGCCCGGATACCGTGTTTTGTTTGCCGGAGCGGTCTACAGCCTCGAGCCCAGATACCGCCAGATGCTCGGCCTGTCCGTGCCACGGCTGGGCCCTTTCCCTCTGCCGGTGAAGCTCGCCACCAAGGTGGTGCTCGGCGTCGTCCGCCTTGCCCTGGGGCGGCGCAGCACGAGTGAACTGGCAGCCAGGGAACGGCTCCGGCGGCTGGGCTTCGCGGAAGTTGAAGGGGCTGCCCAAGGCGGCTGGAAGGTGGACGATGGGCAAACGAAAGAACCCGGTCCCGACGATGCGGGACCGGGTTCCAACCGGCGGAGAATGGGGGATTTGAACCCCCGAGGGCGTTAACCCAACACGCGTTCCAGGCGTGCGCCATAGGCCGCTAGGCGAATTCTCCAGCTGCTTCTGAATCAAAAGCAGGTACTAGACTACCTGATCTTTTCCACTTCGCCCAATTGGCGGTCCCGCCCCTGTATTGGCGGCTTTCCCGGCCGCTCCCCGGGAGGGTACTGTCCGGGCTTAACCAGAAATGGGCGCCCCCAACGCGCCCATTCCATCGGAACCCCGTTGAGCTGCCGGGTCCGGCCCCGTTCAGCCAGGCCTCGCAGCTCACAATCTTGAGATTGCCCCAATCGGTGTACATACCCATGATCGTGGCTGGCGCGTGGATAAGCAATGAATTTCCAGCCTTGCCTTGGCGGATGGGGAACCATGGGAGGCATGAGCGAACTGCACGTCGTGGTGTTTTACGTCCCCGTCACCCACACAGAACGGGTTCTGAAGGCAATTGGTGACGCCGGAGCCGGCCGGATCGGAAACTACTCGCACTGCTCCTTCACCTCCCGGGGAACAGGCCGTTTCACTCCACAGGATGGCGCCGTCCCCTATCAAGGGCGGGTGGGGATTCCAGAGGAAGCGGCCGAGGACCGGGTTGAATGCGTGGTTGAACGCCCGCTGCTCGAAGCCGTGGTCGTTGCGTTGCGGGCCGCGCACCCGTATGAGGAACCGGCCTTGATGAGCTGGAAGGTAGAGGCCTGGCGCGCTCAGGGGGCCGATTCGAGTCGTGCCTGAACTTCGGGTAAAGTAACTGGCGGCCCCTCATGTGGCGTCATCCTGTTGAACTCCCCCAGGACCGGAAGGTAGCAAGGGTAAATGGGCTCTGGCGGGTGCATGGGGGGTCTTTACTATTCCCCCACAGGGCGGCAGAGTGTCAGCCCGGATTGGTAGGGTTTTCTCTGTGACAGTTACTACCGCCCTCTACCGCAGATACCGTCCAGACTCTTTCGCTGACGTTATCGGGCAAGAGCATGTCACGGAGCCGCTGATGACGGCTTTGCGGAAAAACCGCGTCAGCCATGCTTACCTGTTTTCCGGCCCCAGGGGCTGCGGCAAAACCACTTCAGCGCGAATTCTGGCGCGCTGCCTGAACTGCGCCAAGGGCCCCACGGACACCCCTTGCGGCACCTGCCCGAGCTGCGTTGAGCTTGCCCGCGGCGGATCCGGTTCGCTGGACGTCATCGAGATCGACGCCGCCAGCCATGGCGGCGTGGACGACGCGCGGGACCTGCGCGAGCGGGCCACTTACGCTCCCGTCCGGGACCGCTACAAGATTTTCATCATCGACGAAGCGCACATGGTGACATCCGCCGGGTTCAACGCCCTGCTGAAGATCGTTGAAGAACCACCGGAACACATCAAGTTCATCTTCGCCACCACTGAGCCGGACAAGGTCATTGGCACCATCCGCTCCCGGACGCACCACTATCCCTTCCGGCTGGTGCCGCCCGAGCCGCTGATGGCTTACCTGGAACTTCTGTGCAACCAGGAGAACGTCCCGGTGGCGCCCGGAGTACTGTCGCTGGTGATTCGTGCCGGCGGCGGTTCTGTCCGTGATTCCCTTTCCGTCCTGGACCAGTTGATGGCGGGTGCCGGGCGCAACGGCCTGGACTACGAGCTTGCCGTTGCGCTCCTCGGATACACGCACGCTTCATTGCTCGACGACGTTGTGGAGGCTGTTGCCGCCTCGGACGCCGCCACGGTTTTCCGCGCCGTGGACAGGGTCATCCAGACCGGCCATGACCCGCGCCGGTTCGTTGAGGACCTGCTGGAACGCTTCCGCGACCTCATCATCGTCCAGGCCATGCCTGAAAGCGCGCAGACCATCCTCCGCGGCATGCCTGCCGACCAGATCGCCAGGCTGAAGAACCAGGCCCACAACCTTGGGGCCGCCGAGTTGTCCCGCGCCGCAGACGTCACCAACACGGCATTGACCGAAATGACTGGCGCTACCTCACCGCGGCTGCACCTGGAGCTCCTGTGTGCCCGGATCCTGCTACCCAGTTCGGAGCAGAACGAGCGCGGTATGGCGGCGCGGATTGACCGCGTGGAACGCCGGCTAAATTACGCCGGAAACGAGGTCGGTGCTCCCGCCGCCGTCGCATCGGGGCACCACCCTGCACCGACAGGTCAGGGCGCACTTGGTGGCAACACCGCACCTGCTCCCGCATCTGGTCCTGGCGCCGCCCGGACAGAGCCGGCGGGCCCCGCACCAGCCGTGCCGGAACCAGCCCTGCCGGAACCGGCACGAACGCAACCCGCAGTCTCCGCACCTGCCGAGCCTGCTGTATCCGGTCCTGCACGGCACCAGGCGCCTGCGGCTGCAGTAGCCCCGGAAGCCAGGCCTTCCGCCGGAGCCGCTCCAACCGACGCTGGAACGCGTCCACCACTGACCGCGCCCCGTGTGAGCACCAGCGACTGGCCGGTGGAGGCTCCCGCCGGGACCCGCCCCGCCCCGGCTGATGCCAGCCCTGACGCGGGGGCCGTCCCCGGCGCAGTACCCCAGGGCGCACCGGCCCGCACGGCCGTCCCCGGACCCGCAGCTCCGGCAGGTGGCCAAACGAACGTGGCACCAGCCACCGGCACCACACAGGCTGCAGGCCCGGACGCCCGGAAGACACCTGACGTGCGGCCCGAGGCCTCCCCCGCTGGGCCCTCCCATTCTGGAACCGCTCCCGCTGGGCCCTCCCATTCTGGAACCGCTCCCGCTGGGCCCGCGCAACCTGAAACGGGTCCCGCCGGTCCGGCTTCCTCCGCTCCCGGGGCTCCGCCGGCAGCCATGGGCGACGTCGAAGTGCTGCGCCGCGCGTGGCCGGACGTCCTGCAGACGCTGACGAAGATCAAGCGCAGCACCTGGGCACTCGTTGAGCCGAACGCCCAAGTGAGCGCCTTTGACGGACACACACTTACTCTTTCGTTCACCACGTCGGGACTCGCGGGCGCCTTTGGTCGGGCGGACCATTCGGAAAACCTGCGGCAGGCAATCCACAAGACTGTGGGTATTGACTGCCAGATCACCGCGGTAGCCGGCGGCGACCGGGCGAGCTCTGAACCAAACCCAAAAGCACCCGCTAGCCGGCCTGCCCCGGCAACGTCAGCTGATGTTGCCTGGGGACTGGCCCCCGCGCAGTCGTCCCCGGCAGCCGAACCGGCCACAACATCACCGGCGGCAACGGGTACAGGCCAGGGGCCCACTCCAGGGAGCACTGCAGCTGACGCCGACGGCTCCGCCGTGCGCACTGCCGCACCGGCCACCGGACTCCCGCAGGGGGGGAACGTTCGGCGTGCATCTGGCGCCGGTAACTTCCCAACTCAGCCCGCACCAGCCGCTAGCACTACCCAGGTTCAACCGGCGGCAGCCGCTCCGGCAACCCCTTCGGCTCGGGTTCTTTCGACTCAACCGGCGGCAGCCGCTCCCGCCGCCCCTTCGGCCCACGTTCCTTCCGCCCAGACCGATCCTTACAGCGGCGCCTCCGGTGACTACTCGTATTCTGACGACGACTGGGGTCCGCCCCGGGACGAAGACGCTCCTCCGCTGGATGAAGAGCCTCCCCTGGACTGGGACCCTTCGGCGCGCCCGCAAGCCCGGTCCGTGGGGGCTGACGGGGCCGGCGGGGCTGGCCGGGCCAGCCAGGACAGCGCCGGCGCCGGAAACTCCGGGGCTGCCGGTCCAACAGCGGCTTCAGCCGCTGGAGACCTGCCGGGCAACCATCCCGGAACCGGGGCAGACACCCGAATCCAAGCAAGCACCGGAAAATTCTCTTCCATGCCCGCACCCGCTGGAGATACACCGCACGACCCTTGGACCCGTGCTGTGGAGCAGGCACCTGGCGTATGGGTGGTCGGTGAGGAAAGCAACATAGGCAAAGCGCCGGTTGCCGGCCTCCCGGACAAGGAACCTGCCACCTCCGCTCCAACCCACCACTACGAACCCGCTGCTGCGCAAATTCCTCCTTCCATACCGGTCACCCGCACAGCCGCCACCGTGGACGCCGAGTGGGGCCTCGCAGCGCCGGCATCTTCGACGGCCCGGGCGGCAGGCCAGGGCACGGAACCCCTGCGGTCCATTCCGGGCCGCATGAATACGGCTACCCCCGGTTCGGATCCCTCAACCCCGGATCGCTCAAGCCCTGATCCCTCAAGCCCTGATCCCTCCGGGTCCGCACCGGAACCGGCTCGGGAGTTCGCCATGGCGTCAGCCGCTCCCGCCGCCGCGCCGGTTCCGGCAGCGCGGCCGGCCCCCGCTGCCGCGCAGGCGCCGGCTGCACCCGTGGCCTCGTCTACTCCGGTGGCCTCCCCGGCTCCGACGGGCACACGGCAGAGCCTTTACCAGCGTCTGTCCAACAGCCCCGAGGCCGAGGCAGGCCGGGCAAAAGCCCCGGCCCGGGCCATCCCGGCCGCAGCGACGGACGTCCAGGACATCCCGAGCCCCGACGATGAGACCATTGAGGCATCCGGCGTCTTCGGCCGTGCCGCGGTGGAACGCATCCTCGGCGGGAAGCTGATCGAGGAACGGTCCCCCGACGGCAGCCCCGTGCCGCCCCGCTACTGATCCAACCACTATCCGCCCTAGCTAAAGAGGAAAACGTGTACGAAGGTGCTGTCCAGGAGCTGATTGACGAGCTCGGACGCCTTCCCGGCGTGGGCCCCAAATCCGCACAGCGGCTGGCGTTCCACATCCTTGAAGCGGACCCGCAGGACATGAAGCGACTGGTGGAAGCCATCACCACCGTGAAGGAACGGGTCAAGTTCTGCAGCGTCTGCGGCAACGTCACGGAGCAGGAACTCTGCAACATCTGCCGTGACCCCCGGCGTGATCCCGCAGTGATCTGCGTGGTGGAGGAATCCAAGGATGTTCTCGCGGTGGAGCGCACCCGGTCGTTCCGGGGCCGGTACCACGTGCTGGGCGGAGCCATTAACCCGATCGCCGGCATCGGCCCGGAGCAGCTGCGGATCCGCGAGCTCCTCACCCGGCTGAACGACGGCGCCATCCAGGAAGTGATCATCGCCACCGATCCCAACCTTGAGGGAGAGGCAACGGCGACCTACCTGGCCAGGATGCTGAAAACCATCGGGATCACCGTGACCCGGCTCGCGTCCGGACTTCCGGTTGGCGGCGATCTGGAGTACGCAGACGAGATCACGCTGGGACGCGCTTTCGAAGGCCGCCGTAACGCGCTGAGCTAAGGATTGGGGTAGGGCGATGGTTCCCGGGAACATCGAGCCGCTGGTCACCGAGCGGCTCGTTCTGCGGCCGCTGAGTGGTTCGGACGAAGCCGCCATCCACAGTTACCGAAGCGACCCCGCGGCCACCCGGTACCTCTCGCACGATCCCCTTACTGTAGAGGAAAACAGGGAGCGCCTGACGGAGCTGCTGGCTCTGTGCAGGGCATCCACCGGCACATGGTTCAACTACGGCTGGGGAATCACCTTGCGAGAGTCGGGAGAATTGGTTGGCGATGCCCGGACCTGGAACAGTACGGGCATGGCCGCGACGGGCCTGCTCGCCCCCGGAACACATCCTGCCGGGCACGCCGCGTTGGCCTACGTCCTGCATCCTGATCATCACCACCGTGGATACGGCCGTGAAGCTGCGGCGGCGCTGGTGAAGTGGCTCGTCACGCAATGCGGGATCAGCACAGTGGTCGCGGCAGTTTACGAACCCAACAGCCGGTCCATCCGGCTGCTCCAGAGTCTTGGGTTCCGGCCGGACTCCACGCTGCCGGCGGACCAGGCCACAGCCGGCAAAGGCTTCCCCCTTCTGACGTTTCGTCTGGACAGTCCGCACCGCTCATCCGACTGACCCGGACGTGCGCCGGGCGGTCAACTCCCCGGCCGGCACGGAACACACCTGCCGAACCCATTTGCATCGCGATACCAGCCGCAGCCAGCGGCAGTTCGGACTCGGTGTCGCCGCGCTCCTGGCCCTCAATACAGGGAACCTGTGAGCCTCCCGCCGCGTTTTTCGCTCCCCCGGCAGCCATGCCAGTGAGTCCTCCCGGGGGCCTCCCCGGCCAGCAAGGCGAAAGCTTCAAGCGATACGCGTTCCCCGCGCCAGCCTGTGAGCCGGTGTGCGGAGTGCACGCCAACCCAGCCACATCAGCAGCACGGCCACCAACAACTGCAGGCCCAGTCCCAAGGGCCACAGCGTGGTGGACTGCGCCAGGTACCGGGGCTTCACTTCCCCGTTTGCGCAGGGGTAGGTGCCCGCAGGACCGGCCATGGCATACCGGGCGCCCTGCCTGATGCTCTCTATAGCCCCCACTGACGAATAGTTGCGCTCCTGCGAGCAGTCCTTATACGGGATCGCATCGGCCACCACCACGTATGGGTTCATCGCCAGGAGCCAGGCGACCCGTCGGTCCGCATTGCGCCCCATGTATTGTGCACCTGTCCCCCACAGTTTTGATGCATGCTGAGACTTTGAGCCTACGCCTGCGGAGCCTGCCGGCAGGGGCCCTGAGGGCCGGGATCCGGTCACAATTCAACCCCTGGCCTTGCGCGGCGATAAACTGGTGGGAAGAAGTCGCGCCAATAATGGCGCTAGTTCCCCGGGTCAGGGCCAACACGCATTACGGCTGCCTGGCCGGACTCCACATTGATCCAGTGAAGGTTCGCGCATGAGTACGCCCACTACCGAAGTGCACAACGCAACGCAGCCGCAGGAGCTGCCCGGCGGCGCCGCCGTGACCAAACAGCTCATCGTGCAGAAGTTTGGCGGATCGTCCGTGGCGGATGCCGATGGCATCAAGCGGGTGGCCAAGCGGGTGGTGGATGCCCAGGCTGCCGGCAATGAAGTGGTTGTGGTGGTATCGGCCATGGGTGACACCACTGACGAACTCCTTGACCTTGCCGCCCAGGTGACCGATTCCGCCCCTGCCCGCGAGATGGACATGCTGCTGTCCGCCGGCGAGAGGATCTCCATGGCCCTCCTGGCCATGGCCATCAACAAGCTGGGCGCCTCTGCCCAGTCCTTCACGGGTTCCCAGGCCGGCATGATCACCGACGGCATCCACGGCAAGGCCCGGATCATCGACGTCGACCCCCACCGGATCCGCACCGCGCTCGATAAGGACAACATCGCCATCGTGGCGGGTTTCCAGGGCATGAGCCGCGCCACCAACGAAATCACCACCCTTGGCCGCGGCGGTTCCGACACCACGGCCGTGGCACTGGCAGCGGCCCTGGAGGCCGACGTCTGCGAAATCTACACCGACGTGGACGGTATCTACACCGCCGATCCGCGAGTGGTCCCCTCGGCCCGGAAGATCGACACGATCTCCAGCGAGGAAATGCTTGAACTCGCAGCCTCGGGAGCCAAGATCCTGCACCTTCGCTGCGTCGAGTACGCGCGCAGGTTCGGCGTGCCGCTGCACGTCCGCTCGTCATTCAGCCAGCACGAAGGCACCTGGGTCATCCCCAGCGCCGAAGACAAGATCACCACACAAGAGGGAGTTGCCTTGGAGCAGCCAATCATCTCCGGCGTCGCGCACGACCGTTCCGAAGCCAAGGTCACCGTTGTTGGTGTTCCGGACATTCCCGGCAAGGCAGCCGCGATCTTCCAGGTTATTGCAGATGCACACTCAAACATCGACATGATCGTGCAGAACGTCTCCACCCACGGCACCGGCCGGACGGACATCTCCTTCACGCTGCCCATCGTCGAAGGCGCCGACGCCCTGGCAGCCCTGCACGCAGCCCAGGACCAGATCGGCTTCGAGACCATCGAGTACAACGAACAGATTGGCAAGCTGTCCCTGATCGGCGCCGGAATGCGCTCCCACCCGGGCGTCTCCGCTACGTTCTTCAAGGCACTCTCGGACGCCGGCATCAACATCAACATGATCTCCACCTCGGAGATCCGTATCTCTGTTGTTACCCACGCCGACCTGCTGGACGAGGCCGTGCGCGTGATCCACCGGGCCTTCGAGCTGGACAGCGAAAGCGAAGCCACGGTATACGGCGGCACGGGCCGTTAGCCGCTTCCTGCAGCAAAATCCCCTGCAGCAGAGCTCCCGCAACAAAGCTTCCTGCCACAAGAATGCACTGGTGACGGACTGAGTCCGTCACCAGTGCATTTTTTGAGTCTGACCGCAGCAGTGCTGTCCGGGGTGGCTGGGTCAAGCCTCCTTCTCGAGGTCGTCGCGGCGTACCGCGTAGTGATGGCCTGCAGAATCGCTTTCCACCACAAAATGCGTCAGTTCCTCCTCCGAGGCCTGCTCGAATTCGTCGTGCCTGTGCATAACCGGCAAACTGGAGTCCAGCCTGGCGGCGGGGCCAAAGAAGAAGCGGAGCCTGTCCGTCAGGCTCATAAACCCCTGGACGAAATGTGCCACTGTTTTCCACCCCCTTCCCGTATGCCGGGGGAGAGCTATTCCAAGAAAAAAGGTCGTGCTCCTGGCGGAGCCAGTGCCCTTATTTTACGCCCGGCGCCCCGAAAAGGATCTGCAGCCCGGGAGAACCGGGGGCGGGACCGATGCCGGACCGGCACCGGTCCGGCAGCAGGGTCAGCGGAGTGATTTGTCGTCCGGGTTCCGCGGCACGACGTAGGTGCTGCCGTCGGGGCGCGTGATGGTCTCCCACTGCTGGGTTTCAGCCTCGCGCTGGGCCAGGAGCCGGCGGTTTTCTTCCGTCATGTCATGGGCCAGGGACGTGCGGCTGGCGGGACCGAAAACGGCCCGCAGCTTGCCGGTTGCCCGCATGAAGCGCTGGGAAGCATTCCCCTTGCTGCCAGGACTTGCCTTACCCATGAACCGACTCCTTCAGTAATGTCGTGGCCAGCAACAGCGTACGCTAATAATTAGTGCACTAACAATTGGAGTCCCGATGAACCCTGTAACCAGCACCGCTACCGCAGCCGGAACTGCCGCCGCGACCCCGGCTGGCGCCGCCACTGCCGGTACCGGCACGCCGAAAGATGATGATCTGCTGCTGGAGCATCAGCTGTGCTTCGCCTTGACGGTGGCAGCCCGCAGCGTGGTGGGCGCTTACAAGCCCGTACTGGAGAGGATGAATCTCACCCACCCGCAGTACCTGGTGATGTTGTGCCTCTGGGAGTCCAGTCCCCGGACGGTGCGGAACATCAGTGATGCGCTGGCGCAGGAACCGGCCACTATCTCGCCTCTGCTGCGGCGCCTTGAGGCGTCGGGCCTGATCTCCCGACGGCGGGTGGACGGCAACGAGCGCGCCCTCGCCGTTGACCTGACCCCAGCGGGTGCGGCGCTGCGGCAGGAGGCGCTAAAGGTCCCCGGGACCATGATGGAGCGCCTTGGCCTGACGCGGGACCAGGTCACCGAGCTGCATGCGTCGATGATGGGACTCATCGCAGCTACCTCCCAGGGTCAGCCGCTTGGCCGCGGCAGTAGAATGTCAGCATGACGGACAGGCCGCGGCGCAGGCACCATATGCCTGCAGGCAAGATGCATTCGACAGTGCTGCTGTTGGCGGCGCTCCTGCTGGTGCCGGCGTGCTCCCCGGGCCAAGGCGGCGGCACGCCGTCCGGCGACGCCTCGGCCAGCTCGACAGCCCCTACTTCGTCATCAGCATCACCGGGTTCGGCTGCCCCTTCCGACAGCACCGCCCCCGACGCCGAATCAACCGCCCCGGCGCCCTCACCCGAGCCACCCACGGGGCCGTCAGCCGGTCCCGGCCAAGGCAATGCCGAACTGGCGATCACCGTCAAGCCGTCGGCCGGCGAGCCCGAGGTCCGCTACACCCTGGTCTGCGTCAACGGCGTGCCCGACGCCGAAAGCCAGCACCCCACCGCGGATGCAGCCTGCGCAGCCCTGAAAGAAAACGCCGCCCTGCTGGCTCCGCCGGCCCTCCGGACCGACCAGGTGTGCACGCAGCAATACGGCGGCCCCCAGGAAGCCACGATCACCGGAGTGGTGGACGGCGTCCCTGTCGAAGACGCCTTTAAGCGCACCAACGGCTGCGAAATCAGTGCCTGGAATGCGGCAAAGGACGTCATCGGTGCCACCGGTGGAGCAGCCTAGGGTCCTGGCCGCGGATGAATGGCGGGCGAGGGAGGAAGCCCACCAGAGGCGCGTCGGCCGCTATGCGGACCCCTACCTTGCCCGGCGCTCCGCGGGGCAAAAACACCCGGTAGAAGACTTCCTCTTCACGTACTACACCCGGAAACCGGGCCAGCTCCGGCGCTGGCACCCGGGTGCCGGCGTCGTCCTTGTGGGCAAGGAAGCGGCCGCCCGCCGCGGGTGGAAACACTACCGGACGCCGGACGACGGCGAGCTCGCCGCCCTGGGCCTGCCGCCGGGAAGTACTGCGGTCACCTTCGACCGCCAAGGCTTTCTTGCCGACCGCAAGGATGCCGTCTCCTTTGCTGAAATCATCCTGCGGGGCACAGCAGCAAGGCCAGCCCAGTTTGGCTGCTTCGGCCTGCACGAATGGGCTATGGTCTACCACCAGGACCGGTTCGACCTGCGGCACGAATACCTGCAGCTGCGCCTCGGTTCAGCGGGGACGGACAAGGTGGTGGAGGACAACCGGATCCGTTGCAGCCACTTCGATGCCTTCCGCTTCTACACCCCGGATGCCGTCCCGCTCAATGAACTGGCACCCAGCCGTGAATCCCAGCGGCAGCTGGAGCAGCCGGGGTGCCTGCACGCCAACATGGACCTGTACAAATGGGCCTACAAGCTGCTGCCGGCCCTGCCCAGTGAACTGGTGATGGATTGCTTTGAACTGTCCTGGCGCATCCGGGCCATGGACATGCAGGCTTCCCCTTACGACCTTGCGGAGTGGGGCTACCCCGCCATTCCCATTGAAACCGCGCAGGGCAAGGCCGCCTACGTGGAACGGCAACGTTCTTTCGCCGCCGAGGCAGCCGGGCTCCGCAGAAAGCTTGCCCTCGAACTGGCCGCACTCTCCTGGGATGCTGCGGCATGATCGACCTGACCATCAGGCTGCGGGAAAACCCTGACGCAGTCGATTACCTCTTTCGGCTGGTGGCCGACGACGATGGCCCTTCCGCTGAGAGCAACCTGCCGGACCCGGAAGCTGCACTGACAGCAGTCCGGCAGCACGGTGAGGACATCTTCTTCCCGAAACCCGGGCCGCCCAGGCTGTGCACCCAGCAGTACGGAGGGCCGCAGGTTGCCCAGGTCACCGGGACGTTCCACGGGCGCGCTGTTGATTCGGTTTTCACCCGGACCGACGGCTGCGAAATCTCACGGTGGAAAGCGATGGCACCCCTGCTGGGCAGCACAGGCGGCGCCTGGGGCAACACCTAGGTTTACCGGCAAAGAAGCAGGATCCCGGGCGGTTCAACCGCCCGGGATCCTGCTTCCGTAAAACGTCAGGGTGCTAGGCCGCGGGCACGCGGTCCGCGAAGGCTACCTGCGGAGCCCCGGATGGGGCAGCGGAGGCTGAGCCCACCTGGACGTTGATCCAGGTCCTGATAGCGTTCTCGCCCAGGCTCAGGCGGGACTGGTAAGCCCCTTCGGACAGGCCTGTCCAGGACAGTGTGGCCGAGGTGGCGGCGCCGTTGGGAGCCACGATCGGATTCGGGTCCACCGTGAGGTTGCCCGCATCCCCGGCCAATATAACCGCCTGAACGGTCGCCGTGGCCGCCCCGTTGTCCGGCGTGGAGTAGAGGTTGGCCACGATGTAGTACGTGCCGGCAGGTGGCGCCTCCAGGTCGAGGAACTCGCTGGCCGAAGCCGTCGCCACCTGGGTGGCCGTGAATCCTCCCGCGGCATTCGGTGCATAGACCACCATGTCCCAGTCGACGTCGTTGGATTGGGCCTGGACACCCAGGCGGGCGGAGGATGCCCCTTCCGGCACTACCACTTCGAGCAGTGCGTTGTGCGCATCATTGGCCGGTGCGTATTCCCCGGGGGTCTTCGTGATGGCGGTCTGGCTCAGCGGAGCAAGGCCTTCCACCCCTACCCTAATGGGGCTGTCCGATCCGGAGACCAGCTCCATGGTCCCGCTGCCGGTTCCGGTAGCCGAGCTGAAGGAGAACGACGGTGCGATCTGCGCGTCTACCGGCCGGATGGCGATGGGAGAGCTTACAGTGCGCGGGCCCTTCCAGGTCAGGCTGCCGGTGCTGAACTTGCCCGTCGGGGCGCTGACGTTCCTGATGCTAAGGGTAACTTCACGCGTCTGGCCTGCGTTGCGGAAACTCAGCGTCTTTGGTTCCACCTGGACGTTGAAGCCAGGGAGGTTGACTTCGGGCCGGTAGGTGCCGGGAACCAGGGCGGTCAGCTGGCGCTTCACCTGGACTTCGCCCACCAGGCTGCCGAGCGCGATGGAGGGCAGGTTCAAGTCCCGGGCGGCGATGGTGCCGGCCTGCGGAGAGCCGGTGTCAACACCCTGGCCGTTGAGGAACCCCAGCCAGTCCTTGATGCCGGAGTTGTAGACCAGGCCCGGATCCAGCACACGGGTTGAGTCAATGTGCCCGGCTCCGCCGTGGAACGGATCCGTGTTGGGCGAGCCGTCGGCGTTCACCAGCGGGTAGGCGGTGGTCATCATGGCGGACTTGACCATGGCAGGGGTCCACCGGGGCTGCTTGCTGAGTACCAGCGCGCCGAACCCGGCGATGTGCGGTGCAGCCATCGAGGTGCCGGACATAAAGCCGAACTGGGCTCCATGGTTGCCGATCGTGGAGACGCCGGCCAGGACGTTGACGCCGGGCGCCGCGATGTCGGGTTTCAGCAGGTCGCCGCCGGAGGCAAGGCTTGGCCCGCGGGAGGAGAACCCGGCAAGCTGCGGCGCAGGGGCCGGGGGTTCGCCGGTCAGGTCTCCCTTGACCAGGCTGACGGTCAGTGCCGGGTTGGCTTCCAGCTTGGACTTGAGTTCCAGGCTCTTCGGGGCATTCACGTGCACGGTGGGCAGCACGTGGTTGTCCGCGTCTTCGGAGCTGCTGGTGAGGTTCACCAGGATCATTCCGACGCCGCCCTTGTTCTGGACCTCCTGGCTCTTGGCCGTCCTGTCCACAACACCGCGGTCGCAGACCACCACCTTGCCCGCCACCTTGGCAGCATCAAGTGAGCCGGGGCCGCAAAGGTTTGGATTGGCGGCATCTGCAGCTGCCGCGGCGGCCGCGACAACAACCGGCTTGCCTGCCACTTCGGACTTCATGATCGAAGCTCCACGGTACAGCGACCCATCGGAGACCTTGACAGTTCCGAGCAGTTCGCTGGGGAAGGTGGATGCAGCCACCGTGGTCAGCCACGGGGCGGCGTGGTTGACGGTGGAAACGGTTGGGCCCGAGTTGCCGGCCGAAGCGGAGACGAAAACTCCTGCAGCGGCAGCATTCAGGAAGGCCAGCGCCACAGGATCAATGGTGCTGTCGTTGTTGCCGGAGATGGAGTAGTTCAGGACATCCACACCGTCCTTGATGGCCGCGTCCACTGCCTCCACTGAAGCGGAGGAGTAGCAGCCTCCGGTGTCAGGGTTGGTATCCTCCCAGCAGATCTTGTAGACGGAGACCTTTGCGGCAGGGGCGACGCCGGAGCTCTTGCCGAAGCTGGCGCCGTCGATGACCTGCTCCACGTCCGCGTTGCCGGCCGCCGTTGTGGCAGTGTGGGTGCCGTGGCTGCCGACGTCCACGGGGGAAATGAGTTCTTCAGGGGCCCGGTTCTCCGGTGGTACGTACTGCAGGAAGGAATCGGCGAAGTACCTGGCACCGATCACCTTCGAGTTGCACAGCGAGCCGTCGAAGGAAGCCCCCGTTCCCTGGCCCTTCTGGCATTCACCCTCGAAGGTGGTTCCATCGGCTTTGAGCATGGCGATGCTTCCCTCCGCGGTGCGGTACGGGACGCCCACCTGCGCCTGCCCGACCAGCGGCTGGACGGGTTCGCCTTGGAGGAAGGGGTTGTCCGGGGCGTAGCCCGAATCGATGACGCCAACCACAACGCCCTTGCCGGCATTGGCTTCCCCGCCAAACTGTTTGGCCCACATGCCGTCGGGCCCGGTCAGCTTGAGGAAGTCTGTAGTGGTGTAGTCCGGGGCATTCTCCACGTCCGGCGTCACCGCCAGGACCTTCTTGTCCCTGGACAGCTCCATGGCCTGCGCGGCAGTCAGCTGGGCACTGAAACCGTTGAGGGCAGCGGTGAACTGCTTTTGCGGCGTAACCCCCTGGCTGGCAGCGACGTCCCGCTGTTGCTGGCGGAGATGCGCATCGTAGGCCTTGTAATTGGTACTTCCAGGATCCAGTTTGCGGCCATTCTCCGGCTTGGTGGGCGCAAGACCGGGGGTCTCACCCTCATAAGCGGCGGCTGCTGCACCTGCGAGAACAACAATGTAGCGCCCATCCACGAACTCAGCAGACGCGGTACTCTTCGCCCCGATCGCCATGTCCTGGCCGGCCGGCGCCGCGGTAGCGGGACTTACGGCCATCGGGGAGAGGAGCAGAGGCAGACCCACGGCCAGCGCCGCAGCCTTCCGGAATCCCCCGCCCCGCAAGGGGCTCTTTCCAGTAGATCTCACGTGCAACCCTTTCACGAGGAGCCGGCCCGGCCATGGTTTCGGGCCCGAAATGACTGTCTTAAATGTGGAATTACAGATTTTGTCATTCCGCACGACCAGCCGATTCACAGGGTACAGACTGATAGCTGAATATGACATAGGGCGCAACAGTGATTTCTTTACCGCTCATGCACGCTGCGGGGGACCCCGAAGGGGCAGGAAAAAGGGCGCCCCGCAGGACGCCCGGAGAAGCTCGGACCAAGTGCCGCCCGGAACCCTGTTACCGGGGTGTTCGAACCACATCGCTGATCCACTGCCTGGTCTTTTCGTCCACGGGTCCGGCGACCCGGCTCTCCCGCGCAAGCCGGTCCGCTTTTACCTTTTGGAGCACCATGCGCCCCAGCCCGGCGAACACTGCAGCGGCAACCATCGGCAACAGTACGGATCTCGATTTCTCAGCCATCCAGCAATCCTAGTGACACCATCGGCCCAACTCCAGAGGCCCGCCCTGCCGCCCTTCAAACCACCCGGCACAGCCCGGGCTTGCGACCGAAATCCGCCGAATACAGGGTGGGGTGCTCCGGCCGGTAGAATGGAGTAGCAAGCTCGCGGAGCGCCCGTCCACAAGGTTAACAAGTGTGTCCCCCAACACTCCGGTACGGCGTGAGACGGCACCACTGAGCTGCGCCCTTACCCAAGCTCACGCACAGGAGTTACCGGATGCCCCGGATCGTTGTTGACGTCATGCCCAAGCCCGAGATTCTGGACCCGCAGGGGAAGGCTATCGTTGGCGCTCTCCCCCGGCTGGGCTTCACCAGCTTCAGCTCTGTCCGCCAGGGCAAGCGTTTCGAACTGACAGTCGACGGCGAGGTGACGGAGGACATCCTGGCCCAGGCACGCGATGCCGCAGAGACCCTCCTGTCCAACCCCGTGATCGAGGACGTCGTCAACGTCGAGGTCGTCGAGGCCTGACATGACTGAACTTCCCCTGATCGGCGAGGCAACCGCCGTCGCCGCTGACGCTTCTGGTGTTCGCGGGCTCACTGGTGCGAAGATCGGCGTCGTCACCTTCCCGGGCACCCTCGACGACCGTGACGCAGCCCGCGCCGTCCGCCTCGCCGGCGGCACCGCCGTCGAGCTTTGGCATGCCGACACCGAGCTGGGTGACGTCGACGCCGTCGTGATTCCCGGCGGCTTCTCCTACGGTGACTACCTCCGCGCCGGCGCCATTGCGCGCTTCGCACCGCTGATGGCCAGGATCATCGACGCCGCCAACAGCGACGCCAGGCTTCCCGTGCTGGGCATCTGCAACGGCTTCCAGATCCTCACCGAATCACACCTGCTGCCGGGTTCGATGATCAAGAATGACCACCTGAAATTCCTGTGCCGCGACCAGGTGCTGCGCGTCGAAAACAGCAACACCGCATGGACCCTGGACTACCAGGCGGGCCAGGAAATCACTATCCCGCTTAAGAACCAGGACGGCCAGTACATCGCGGACGAGAAGACCCTGGACGCCCTGGAGGCTGAGGGCCGCGTGGTATTCCGCTACGTGGGCTTCAACCCGAACGGTTCCCGCCGCGACATTGCCGGCATCTCCAACGCGGCCGGCAACGTGGTGGGCCTCATGCCGCACCCCGAGCACGCCACTGAACCCGGCTTCGGCCCCGCGTCGCTGGACGGAGTCGGCGGGTCCGACACCGACGGACTGGGCTTCTTCACCTCCGTTTTGACCAAGATTGTGGGAGGCGACAAGTGAGCATCGAAACCACCAAGAAGTTCAATATCGACACTGTCGAGAACGCCGCGAAGACCCCGGACACCGAGCTGCCCTGGGCTGAACTTGGCCTCAAGCAGAACGAGTTCGACGAGATCGTCAAGGTCTTGGGCCGCCGCCCCACCGGCGCGGAGCTGGCCATGTACTCCGTCATGTGGAGCGAGCACTGCTCCTACAAGTCCTCCAAGAACCACCTGCGCCAGTTCGGCGAAAAGGTGACCCCGGAGATGAAGAAGGACATGCTGGTGGGCATCGGCGAAAATGCCGGTGTGACCAACCTGGGGGACGGCTGGGCCGTGACCTTCAAGATCGAATCGCACAACTCGCCGTCGTTCGTTGAGCCCTACCAGGGCGCCGCGACCGGCATCGGCGGCATTGTCCGCGACATCATCTCCATGGGCGCCCGCCCGGTGGCCGTCATGGACCCGCTGCGCTTCGGCGCCATCGACCACCCGGACACCGCGCGCGTCATGCACGGTGCCGTGGCCGGCATCGGCGGCTACGGCAACTCCCTGGGCCTGCCCAACATCGGCGGCGAGATGGTCTTCGACTCGGTGTACCAGGGCAACCCGCTTGTCAACGCTCTCGCCGTGGGCGTTATGCGCCACGAGGACATCCGCCTCGCCAACGCCTCCGGCAAGGGCAACAAGGTGGTCCTGTTCGGTGCCCGCACCGGCGGTGACGGCATCGGCGGCGCGTCCGTGCTGGCCTCCGAGTCCTTCGACGACACCAAGCCATCCAAGCGCCCCGCGGTGCAGGTGGGCGACCCGTTCGCCGAGAAGGTCCTCATCGAGTGCTGCCTGGAGCTGTTCAAGGGCTCCCTGGTTGAAGGCATCCAGGACCTCGGTGCCGCCGGCATCTCCTGCGCCACCTCGGAACTGGCTTCCAACGGCGACGGCGGCATGCAGGTTGAGCTGACCTCCGTGCTGCTGCGCGACCCCACGCTGACCCCGGGCGAAATCCTGATGTCCGAGTCGCAGGAACGCATGATGGCCGTGGTCACCCCGGAGAACGTCGAAGCGTTCGAAGCCGTGATGGACAAGTGGGCTGTTGAGTACGCCTGGCTGGGCGCGGTGACCGACACCGGCCGCCTCATCATCACTTGGGAAGGCGAGGTGATCGTCGACGTCGATCCCCGCACCGTGGCACACGACGGGCCGGTCTACGACCGCCCCTTCGCCCGTCCCGAGTGGCAGGACGCCGTGCAGGCAGATACCTTCACCGGCTCCGTGCAGGATGCCGGCCGGCCCTCCGCTCCGGCTGAGCTCGCCAAGGCCGTCACCGAGCTGGTGGCATCGCCGAACATGTGCTCCAAATCCTGGATCACCAACCAGTACGACCGCTACGTCGGCGGCAACACCTCTATGGCGTTCCCGGATGACGCCGGCGTGGTCCGCGTGGACGAGGAAACGGGCTTGGGCGTTGCCCTGGCCACCGATGCCAACGGCCGCTACACCTACCTCGACCCGTACCACGGTGCGCAGCTGGCCCTGGCCGAGGCCTACCGCAACGTCGCCACCTCCGGCGCCGTCCCCATGGCCGTCAGCGACTGCCTGAACTTCGGCTCCCCCGAGGACCCGGATGTGATGTGGCAGCTCGCGGAGGCCATCCGCGGCCTGTCCGACGCCTGCATGGTGCTGGGCATCCCGGTCACCGGCGGCAACGTCTCGCTGTACAACCAGACCGGCACCACGCCCATCCACCCCTCCCCCGTGGTGGCAGTGCTGGGCAAGCTCGACGACGTTGCCCGCCGGACGCCGTCGGGCTGGCGTGAGGACGGCCAGGCCATCTACCTGCTCGGCACCACAGGTGCGGAGCTGGACGGTTCCGAGTGGGCCAACATGCGTGGCCACCTGGGCGGCCAGCCTCCCAAGGTTGACCTCGACGCCGAACGCGCACTGGGTGAGATCCTGATCAACGCATCACGCGACGGCATGATCGACTCTGCCCACGACCTCTCCGAAGGTGGCCTCGCCGCTGCCCTGGTGGAGTCCTCGCTGCGCTACGGCGTGGGCGCCAGGATTGCCCTGCAGGATGTCCTGGATCGGGACGGCGTGGATCTGTTCACCGCGCTCTTCTCCGAGTCCCAAGGCCGTGCCGTTGTAGGTGTTCCGCGTTCCGAGGAAGTCCGCTTCACGGACATGTGCACCGCCCGCGGCTTCGCCCACACCCGCATCGGTGTGGTAGACGCAGCGAGCGGAACCCTGGACATCAACGGGGTGGCGAGCCTGTCCCTCGATGCCCTCCGCGAAGCCCACGAGGGGACCCTGCCGAAGTACTTCGACTGATCCTTTCCCCCATCGGTTGCTCCGTAACTGCCCTTTTGAGCCTTCAGAACGGCAGTTACGGAGCAATCGTTGCTTAATGGCCTTTGCGCCACCCCGCCTGGACCAAAGCCCTGCGGATCTTGGCGACTGCCGACTGGGCATCGTTCAGCATGTGCCGTTTGGACACCCGGACCTCAGTCCAGCCCAAGGCATCGTATTTCTCGGAGCGCGCAATATCCCGGACGATCTGCCCCTCTTCGCCGTGGTGTTCCCCTTCGTACTCGACCCCGATCCGGTACTTGCGGAAGCTGAGATCCGGCTCATGATGGCGCAGGCCGTCGTCATCGATAATGGGTACGTTCAGCTCCGGTTCGGGCAGGCCTGCCCGCACGATAGCCAATCTAAGGAGCGTCTCCTGCGGAGAATCGGAGCCTACCCGGATCAGCTGGATCGCTTCTTTGGCCTTCCGCAGTCCTCTTTTTCCCTTATGCCGGTCTATCATCCGTTGGAGGTCGGCCAGGCCGCATAGCGGCATGTCCCTACTCTCCAAGTCCGGACGCGGCACGCGAACGCAGCTGTCGCCCATGGCCACGAGCTCGTCCACTGACAGCAATTCCGCCATGTCCAGCCACGTGCGCTCAGGCGTGGTCACGGGAATCCCGTCGACCGTTGTGACCTCGTCTTCGTACAGCTTCATGCGGTGGACGATCACATGTGGCCGGTCCAGGTGCGCTGCACCTTCCGGGCGGATGATGTGGTGCATGTCTGTACGTTCCTTCCGTAGCCTGCCCGGCAGAGCGAGCAGCTCCGCCGCAGTGAAGTGCGATGCGGCGCACCGCTCATTGACCTCAATGAAAGGCCGCACCCGGGCGCTCAAGGGAAGTTGCGCCGTCGCTCGTTCCGTACGGATGCCCCTGCCGAGGGACGTCAGCGATCCATGCCGCAGCCTCTTGGCGGGCACTCCGGCATCCCGGGCCTCAGCAATAGTGAAGGGCCGGCCCCGGAGCTCAACGGGCAGTCTGCGTGCGGTTTTCATTGGTTCATCAGACCAAAATTATGCGAGGGCCGCAGAAGTTATCCACAACACCAATCGATTGCTCCGTGGGCGCCCTTATGGGCTCTCATAACGGCACGTACGGAGCAATCGATAGCCTCAGTCCTCGCTGTGCAGCTCCCGCTGCCGTGCGCTGAGCAGTTCGATTTCGGGCCGGCCGGCCACAAGGCGTTCGACGGCGGCCAGCACCTCCACGAGGTGCGGGCGGTCTGCTGCCACCAGGCCAACACCCAGCCGGGTGCGCCGGTACTGGTCGTGATCCCCCACCTCGGCGACGGAGACGTCGAAACGGCGCTTGACTTCCGCTATCAGCGGCCTGACGACGGACCGTTTCTCCTTCAGGCTCTGAACGTCGCCCAGGAGGATGTCGAATTCGATCCAGCCGACCCACATCAGATGGTCAGCTCCCCCATACGGTCCCAGGCGTCGCCCTCGAGTTGGCGGCTGACGATCCGGGGCGTTTCTGCCAGGGCCTGGGGCATGTCCGCCATGGCCTGCTTGAAGTGCGCGCTGTTGACGTGCTCGCCCGCGGCATCGTCCTCGAAGGCTTCCACCAGGACGTACTCGTTCGGGTCCTCCAGGCTGCGGGACCAGTCGAACCAGAGGTTTCCCGGTTCCTGCCGTGTGGCCTGGGTGAAATCGGCCACCAGGCCGGGCCAGCGCTCCGACCATTCCGGCTTGACCTTGAACTTGACGACGATAAAAATCACGGGCGTAGTCCTTCCGCGGCGAGTTGGCGTGCCCCTTCAATGTATCGGGAAGTTACGTGGCGCTGTGCCGCCCGGGTCACCAGTCCGCCGGCCGCGTAGAACCAGTTGCCGGGTTTGCTGAACGCGCGGATCCTCAAATGCACGTCGCCGTCCCCGTTGATCTCCACTTCAAAGGATTCCTCGCCGCGCGCCGGGTGCCCACGCAGGGCACCGTAGCCAAATCCAGCCGATTGCGGCACATCCGCCGGCAGTGGTTCACGGACCCAAACCACCTCGCAGGGTGCACCCAGCCGAAAAGGCCCGACGCCGAAGCCGCTCACCACCCGCACTCCCGGGACCACCCGTGGTGAATCCGTGCGGACGCGCAGGCCGGCGCGCCGCTGCAGCTCCCAGGAAAGAATGCCGCCGGCAACCCGCCGGTACACCGGAAAGCCGGTGCCCAGTGGGACCTCTTCCAGGACACCGGCGTATCCGTCCGGAGCAACCCCGTGTTCCGTGCCCCCGATGCCGGGGTAATCGAGGTGATCAAGCCTGCCCTGCCACGGCCGCCTCACCTTCACTGGATGGCGTCCCGGGAACCCGCCAGGCGGGCCCATCCAAGCTGCTCCTGCTGTTTCCTGTTCAGGCCTGCCACCACCAGGTCGTAAGAGTCCTCCACCATGTCCCGGATCATGTCGTCCGGAAGGGTCCCGTCGAGGCGGATGCCGTTCCAGTGGGTCTTGTTCATGTGCCATGCGCCGGTGATTTCAGGGTGCACGGCGCGGAGCTGCACGGCAAGGTTTGGCTCGCACTTAAGGTTGACATACGGGTTCCGGGGATCCATGGCGGACAATGCGAAGAGCTTGGCCTCGTGCCGGGCTCCCCCTGCGACATTGGCGCGGACCTTGAATACGGCGGTCTCCGGCCCGAACGGATAATCCTCGTACGCGCCGGGAAACGAGAGGCAGATCTTCCTCAATGCTGCAGGCTCCATGGAGGAAGCCTATAAAGCCGGCTGCCGCGGTGCTAGTCTGCGAGGATGTCACACGATCAGGGGGCCATTCCTGTTCTGGATTTAAGTTCCGCACGGCAGCCCTACGGATCTTTCAGTCCCGAGTTCATCGAGCAGCTGCGGCATGCCACCCACGATGTCGGGTTCTTCCAAATCACGGGTTATGGCGGCCGGCCGGGTCAGGCAGAACAGCTCCTGGACATTCTCCGGCGCTTCTTCGCCCTGCCGCTGGAGGAGCGGATGAAGCTGGACAACCGCTTGTCTCCCCACTTCCGCGGCTACACGCGCATGGGCACCGAGGTGACCCAGGGCCGGGCGGACGCCCGCGAGCAGATCGACTATTCACCGGAGCGCGAACCGGTCAAGGATTATCCGGAAGACCAGCCCTACTGGCTGTTGCAGGGCCCCAATCTCTGGCCGGATGACTCTTTCCCCGAGTTGAAGCCGGCAGCCATGGAGTGGGCGGAACTCATGTCCGAGGTAGGCATGGAGCTGCTGCGGGCCATCGCCGTTTCCCTGCAGCTGCCGGAGGAGTACTTTGACGATCCGTTCCGGGATACGCCGGCGTGGATGGGCAAGCTGGTGCACTACGTGGGTGGTGTGGTGGAAGCGGCGGGAAACCAGGGCGTGGGCACGCATGCGGACTACGGGTTTGTCACCCTCCTGCTGCAGGACGACGTGGGCGGCCTTGAGGTGCTGCCGCCCGGCACCAGCGAGTGGCTGCCCGTGGAGCCCCTCCCGGGCGCGCTGGTTGTGAACCTCGGCGAGATGCTGGAAGTGGCCACGGAGGGATACCTTGCGGCCACCATCCACCGCGTCCAGGCCCCGCCGCCGGGCGTCGACCGTTACTCGGTACCGTTCTTCTGGTCCCCGCGCCTTGATGCTGTCATCAAACCCGTCCCGCTGGCACCTGAACTGAAGGCAGCTGCCCGGGGCATCACCGACGATCCCTCCAACCCGCTCCTGGCATCCTTCGGCCTGAACATGCTCAAGGGCCGGATGCGGGCGCATCCGGACGTCACCGAACGGCACTACCCGGAGTTGATGACGCGCTAGCAGCGCCCCTGCGTCAGAGGTTGTACTTCCAGGCGAGCTGGGCAGGGCAGGCGTTCATCACCACGTCGATCCCCGCCGCCTTGGCGCGTTCCGCCGCTGCCTCGTCGATGACCCCCAACTGCAGCCACACCGCTTTGGCCCCCACAGCGATGGCCTGGTCCACCACAGCCCCCACCTTCTGCGAGTTCACAAAGCAGTCCACGACGTCGATGGGCCGCTTTTCCGCGGGAATGTCGCCGAGGGTGCGGTACCCGGCTTCGCCGTGGACGGGGTCACCGGGCAGGTTGACGGGGATGATCTCCATGCCGAGCCGGTCCCTGATAAACAGCGAGGTGTCGTACGCTGCGCGCCACTCATTCGTGGTGAGGCCCACTATGGCCCACCGCCCTTTGTTTCGCATGAGGCGCCCGATGACTTCCGGATCGTTGACGTGGACCATGCAGCAAGCGTACAGCCGCTACCGCAAACAGCGAATGCTCGAATAAGTGACTGCTCAGGCCCGGGAGAAGCCCCCGTGAACGAATATTACGCTCCCAGTTAGGCAAATTTGGTCCCGAGGATGCGCCTCAGGTGTAGTGGTAGTTGACCATCCCGAGCGGCCGAGAGACCTGGATCGATGAAGCCGCAGCAACCCTGGTCGCCGGACGCTTCCCAACCGCCCCGGCGATAGCAAGGATTCCAGCCACGGGTACCCGGAACTGACCACTCCGGCGAGAGGCTGACTCCGTAGGGTGCTACTGCCAGGACCGATGGAGTGATCCTATGACCGCAGTTTTGTCGCCCCTTCCTGCCGAGGCAGGCCCCGCCCACGCCCCCGCCCTCCCGGTGTCCTTCCGGAACCTGCGCCGCACGTTCGGCACCGGTCCGGCCGCCCACACCGTGCTGCGGGACGTGACCTTTGACGTGGCAGCCGGCGAAGTCCTCGCCATCCTGGGCCCGTCCGGCTGCGGAAAGTCCACCCTCCTGCGCGCCGCAGCGGGCCTGGATTACCCAAGTTCCGGCTCCGTAGTCATCGAGGACACCACCGTGCACGGCATTGATCCGCGGTGCGCCTTCGCCTTCCAGGAACCCCGGCTGCTGCCCTGGCACACCCTGCAGGCCAATGTGGCCATCGGCCTGCCTGCCGGATGCAGCGCGAAAGAGGGCAAAGCCAAGGTCGCCCGGTTGCTGGAACTCGTGGGGCTGGAAAATTTTGCCAAGCACCGGCCCCGCGAGGTCTCGGGCGGCATGGCGCAGCGCACGTCACTGGCAAGGGCACTGGCCCGGAACCCCGGCGTCCTGCTGCTCGATGAGCCCTTCGGCGCCCTGGATGCCCTCACCCGGATCAAGATGCAGGACCTGCTCCTGGACATCCACCAGGCAGAGCCCACCACCGTCCTGCTGGTCACCCACGACGTGGACGAAGCCCTTCAGCTCGCGGACCGCATCATCGTGCTTGGCCCTCATGCCTCCGGACAGGGCGCATCCATCGTCAGGACCGTTGAGGTACCCGGCAACCGCCCGCGCAAGCGCGCCTCCGCCGAACTCGCCCTCATGCGCAGCTCGCTCCTGGAGACTCTGGGCGTTGACGGGCACTAGGCCGTGCTGACTCCCACTCCCCCAATGCCGTAACCCGCCCCTGTTGGCGCGGGCCGCCGTCGGACTTCACGCCCTGCCACGGCCCCGGCCTGGGCCTCCCCCTGCTCCACACCGATTCATCCCCGCTTTCAAAGGAACCCCATGCCGCACGCATTGCCCATCACCCGCCGTTCAGTCCTTGGCGCAGCAGCCCTCGCCGCCTCAGCGGCCCTGGCACTGACCGGATGCGTCGCAGGCGAAGGCTCCTCCGGCAGCGCTGCTGCTGCCGGCAGCAGCAAGGGCGGCACCCTGAACATCGATTTCGCCACCTATAACCCGCTCAGCCTGGTCATCAAGGACCAGGGCTGGCTGGAAGCCAGCCTCAAGGACCAGGGCGTCACCGTGAACTGGGTCCAGTCAGCCGGCTCGAACAAGGCCAATGAGGCCCTGCGCTCAGGTGCTGTCGACGTCGGTTCCACCGCTGGCTCCGCGGCCCTCCTGGCCCGCTCCAACGGATCACCCATCAAGACCATCGACATCTACTCCCAACCCGAATGGGCGGCCCTGGTGGCGCCGGCGGGATCCGACATCGCCTCGGTCGCGGACCTCAAGGGCAAGTCGGTCGCGGCGACCAAGGGCACGGACCCCTACTTCTTCCTGTTGCAGGCCCTGGAGGAGGCGGGGTTGAAGCCCGGCGATGTAACGGTGCAGAACCTGCAGCACGCCGACGGCCGCACGGCCCTGGAAAACGGATCCGTCCAGGCCTGGTCCGGCCTTGATCCGATCATGGCCGGTGCCGAGCAGAAGGGAGCCAGGCTTTTCTACCGGAACCTCGACTTCAACACCTACGGCTTCCTCAACGCCACCGAATCGTTCCTCAAGGACAAGCCGGAACTGGCCCAGGCCGTGGTGAACGCCTACGAAAAGGCCCGGGCGTGGGCAGCAGCGAACCCGGACCAGACAGCCCAGATCCTGGCCAGCGTTGCCGGCCTGGACCTGGCCGTGGCCAAGACCGTGGTCCTGGAGCGCAGCAACCTGGACGTGGACCCCGCGCCGGGCGCAGCACAGCGCAAAGTATTGGAGAAGATCGGGCCCACCTTCGTGGAAACCGGCGACGTCAAGACGCAACAGCAGGTTGACGACGCCGTGAGCTCCCTTCTCGACGACTCGCTGGTGAAGAAGGCTGATCCGTCAGCCATCAAGGACTCCTGATGAACACTCTCGGAGATCCGGTCATCACCGGCAACAAGGTTGCGGACCAGCGCGCTGCAGCCGCTACCGCAACAACGGCAGACGCTGCCCAGGCGGGCGCCGGTCAGGCACCCGCTCCGGCACAGGGATGGTCTCCCGCCGGAGTCCGCTCCAGGAACTGGGCGCGTCTGCCCCTTGGCTTGATCATCCCGGCCGCCCTGCTCGCTGCCTGGCAGCTTGCCTCCTCCAGCCACGTGTTCACGGTGGTGCAGCTGCCGCCGCCGGCCATGGTGCTGGAAGCTGCAGGCGAGCTGCTGGAACGCGGTGAGCTCGGCACGCACATCGCGATCTCCACCCAGCGGGTCCTGATCGGCTTCCTGGCGGGCGCAGCCCTGGGCCTGGTCCTGGGCGCCACCGTGGGCCTGTCCAAAATCGCGGACACCCTCCTGGCCCCCACCATCGGGGCGCTGCGTGCAGTTCCGTCCCTGGCGTGGGTGCCGCTCCTGATTCTGTGGCTGAAGATCGGCGAAGACTCCAAGGTAACCCTCATCATCATCGGCGCGTTCTTCCCCGTGTTCACCACCGTGTCCCTGGCGCTGCGCCATGTGGACCGGAACCTGGTGGAGGCAGCCCGCGCCTTTGGGCTCAAGGGCGTCAGGCTGCTGACCACGGTGCAGCTTCCCGCGGTCGTTCCCGCCGTCTTTTCCGGACTGCGGCTGGCGCTCGCCCAAGCCTGGCTCTTCCTGGTGGCAGCGGAACTCATCGCCTCTTCGATGGGACTGGGGTTCCTCCTGATGGATTCACAGAACAACGGGCGCACCGACCGGCTGTTCCTGGCCATTGTGATGCTGGCCGTGATTGGAAAAATGACCGACGCCCTGTTGGGCCTGGCCGAGAAATGGGCGGTGAAACGATGGGCCTGAGCACCACAGAAACGCTGGACCTGAACGCCGGCGTGCACCCGGACAACGTCGCCTTCTGGGAGCAGCAGGCACTGCGCCTGGAGTGGGACACCCCCTGGCATACCGGGCACCGCTGGGTTCCGGCGGATCCGGAGGCCGGCCGCGGCCCGGGCATCAGCTGGTTTGAGGGCGGCAAGCTCAACGTGGCCGCCAACTGCGTGGACCGCCATGTCGCCGCCGGCCGCGGCGCCAAAGTGGCCCTTCATTTCGAAGGCGAGCCCGGCGACCGCCGGTCCATCACCTACGCCGAACTCCAGCGCGAGGTGTCCAAGGCGGCCAACGCGCTCCTGGCCCTGGGCATCGGCAAGGGCGACCGCGTGGTCATCTACCTGCCGGTCATCCCCGAAACCATCATCATCACGCTGGCCGTGGCACGCATCGGTGCCATCCACTCCCTGGTGTTCGGCGGCTTCTCGGCCGAAGCACTGAAGTTCCGGGTGGAGGACACCGGCGCCAAGCTGCTGGTCACCACGGACGGCCAGTTCCGCCGCGGCGTGGCCGTTCCCGTGAAAGACAACGCGGACGCTGCCGTCTCCGGCGACAATTCGATCGAGCACGTCCTGGTGGTCAACCGCACCACCCCGGCAGCGGACCTGGCAACCGTCCCCATGACCGAAGGCCGCGACGTCTGGTGGCATGACGCCGTCGGGCAGGCTGCCGAGGTGCACGAGCCGGAAGCGTTCGACGCCGAGACTCCCCTGTTCATCATGTACACCTCCGGCACCACCGGCAAGCCGAAGGGCCTGGTGCACACCTCCGGCGGCTACCTGACGCAGGCCTCGTGGAGCTTTGAGCACCTGTTCAGCAATCCTGATCCGGCGCTGCGCGACAAAGACGTGCACTGGTGCACCGCTGACCTCGCCTGGGTCACCGCGCACACCTACGAAATCTACGGGCCGCTGTCCAACGGCGTGACCCAGGTGATCTTCGAGGGGACGCCCAACACCCCGCACCCGGGCCGGCACTTCGAGATCATCGAACGCTACGGCGTGACCCAGTACTACACCGCGCCCACGCTGGTCCGTTCCCTCATGGGCTGGTTCCCGGACGGCGTCCCGGACACCTGCGACCTCTCCTCCATCCGCCTGCTCGGCACGGTGGGCGAGGCCGTCAACCCGGAGGCCTGGCGCTGGCTGCGGGAGAACGTCGGCGCCGGCACCGCCCCGGTGGTGGACACGTGGTGGCAGTCCGAGACCGGCGCCACCATCCTCTCCCCCGCGCCGACGGACACCGAGTTCAAGCCCGGGTGCGCGGCGCGCCCGCTGCCGGGCGTCAGCACAAGGATCGTGGACGACGGCGGCAGTACCGTTCCGCCGGGCGTCCAGGGAAATATCGTGGTTGACTCCCCGGGGCCCGCCATCGCGCGCACTGTCTGGGGCAACCCGCGCCGCTACTTCGATTCCTATTGGAGCAAGTACGCGGACCAGGGCTGGTTCCTGGCCGGCGACGGCGCCAAGTACGACTCCGACGGCGACATCTGGATCCTGGGACGGGTGGACGACACCCTGAACGTCTCCGGCCACCTGCTGTCCACCATCGAGATCGAATCCGCCCTGGTTTCGCACCCGGACGTCGTGGAGGCCGGCGTCTGTCCGGTCGCCGACCCGAAGACCGGGCACGCCGTCGTCGCCTTCGTGGTCCTGAAGGCGGGGGTTTCGACAGGCTCAACCACCGGCCGGACAGGCTCAACCACCGAGGACCTCCGCAACCACGTGGCGAAGGAGATCGGCCCGATCGCCAAGCCGCGCGACGTCGTTGTGGTTCCCGATGTCCCCAAGACCCGCAGCGGCAAGATCATGCGCCGGCTGCTCACCCAACTGTTCGAGGGAACCACCCTCGGCGACACTACCTCGCTCCAAAACGAGCCGGCCATCGCCGGCATCCAGGGCGCCGTGCGCGACTACGTCAAAACCGTACCGGCACCGCACGTCAACGGACAAAAGTAAAGGAACAATCATGAATGACATCAGCAGCGTTGCCCGGCTCTCCGAACCGCTGAAGTTCGCGTACTGGGTCCCGAACGTCTCCGGCGGACTGGTGGTCTCCACCATCGAACAGCGGACCGGGTGGGACTTCGACTACAACAAGAAGCTGGCCCGGATCGCGGAGAACTCCGGCTTCGAGTACGCCCTGACCCAGACCCGCTACGCCGCTTCGTATGGGGCGGACAAGCAGCATGAGGCCACGTCCTTCAGCCTGGCGCTGCTGGCCGCTACCGAGCGGCTGAAGGTCATCGCCGCAGTCCACCCGGGCATGTGGCACCCCGGCGTGCTGGCCAAGTACATCATCACCGCCGACCACATCTCCAACGGGCGTGCCGCCGTCAACATCGTCTCCGGCTGGCTCAAGAACGAGTTCACCAACTTCGGCCTGGAATGGCTGGAGCATGACGAACGCTATGTCCGCACCGAGGAGTTCATCAAGGTCCTCCGCGGCCTGTGGACCGAGCAGGAATACAGCCAGTCCGGCAAGTACTACAACATCACCGATTTCACCCTGAACCCCGCCCCCATTGACGTGCCCGGGCGCGCCCACCCCGAGATCTTCTTCGGCGGAAACTCGACGGCGGCGCAGGCCACCGCGGGCCGCGTTGCGGACTGGTACTTCTCCAACGGCAAGGACCTGGAAGGCTTCAAGGAGAACATCGCCGGGGTCGTGGCCGCGGCCGGCGAAACCCGCCGCACCGAAGGCGCCCTCCCGGCACCCCGCTTCGGCTTGAACGGTTTCGTCATCGCCCGCGATTCCGAGAAGGAAGCCCGGGACACGCTCCGCGAGATCGTCGAGAAGGCACACAAGCCTGCCGTCCAGGGATTCCGGGACGCCGTCCAGGAAGCCGGCGCCTCCACCAAGGACGGCAAGGGCATGTGGGCAGATTCCACCTTCGAGGACCTGATCCAGTACAACGACGGCTTCAAGACCCAGCTGATCGGCACCCCTGAACAGATCGCCGAACGCATCGTGGAGTACAAGAAACTCGGCGTGAACCTGTTCCTGACCTGCTACCTGCACTTCCAGGAGGAGGTGGCGGCGTTCGGCCAGGAGGTCCTGCCCATCGTCCGGGAACTTGAAGCAGACCTCGCCCGGAAGAACGGCACCGAACTGGACTTGTCCGGCACTCCCGCGGTTTCGACAGGCTCAACCACCGGGCTGGTGACTGTCTAATGGCTGACCGCACTTTCGGTTTCCGCACCCGCGCCCTGCATGCCGGCGGCACCCCCGACGCCGAACACGGCGCCCGTGCCGTACCCATCTACCAGACAACGTCCTTCGTGTTCAAGGACACCCAGGACGCCGCCAACCTGTTCGCACTGCAAAAGTACGGCAACATCTACTCCCGCATCGGCAACCCCACCGTGGCAGCGTTCGAAGAGCGCATCGCCTCGCTGGAGGGCGGCATCGGAGCTGTCGCGACGTCGTCGGGCATGGCTGCCGAGTTCATCACTTTCGCCGCGCTGACCCAGGCAGGCGACCACATCGTGGCAGCCTCCCAGCTCTACGGCGGCACGGTGACCCAGCTGGACGTGACCCTGCGCCGCTTCGGCGTAGACACCACGTTCGTCCCCGGCACCGACCCTGCAGACTACGCGGCGGCGGTCCGGGAGAACACCAAGGCGATCTTCGTCGAGGTGGTGGCCAACCCGTCGTCGGAGGTCCAGGACCTTGAGGCCCTGGCCAAGGTGGCGCACGACGCCGGCATCCCCCTGGTGGTGGATGCCACCTTGAGTACACCGTACCTCGTGCGGCCCATCGAACACGGCGCGGACATCGTGATCCACTCGGCCACCAAATTCCTTGGCGGGCACGGAACCACCCTGGGTGGCGTGATCGTGGAAAGCGGCCGGTTCAACTGGGGCAACGGCAAGTTCCCCACCATGACCGAACCGGTTGCCTCCTACGGCAACGTCTCCTGGTGGGGCAACTTTGGCGAGTACGGCTTCCTGACCAAGCTCCGCTGCGAACAGCTGCGCGACATCGGCCCGGCGCTCTCCCCGCAGTCCGCCTTCCAGCTGCTGCAGGGCGTGGAAACCCTTCCGCAGCGGCTGGACGAGCACCTGAAGAACGCGAAGGCCGTGGCCGAGTGGCTGGAAAACGATGACCGCGTGGCTTACGTGAACTACTCCGGCCTGCCCTCCCACCCGCACTTCAAGCGGGCACGGAAGTACCTGCCGCTGGGCCCTGGATCGGTCTTCTCCTTCGGCGTGAAGGGCGGGCGCGCTGCGGGCCAGAAGTTCATCGAGTCCCTCCAGCTGGCCTCACACCTGGCCAACGTGGGTGATTCCCGCACCCTGGTGATCCACCCGGGCAGCACCACCCATCAGCAGCTCAGCCCCGCCCAGCTCGAGTCAGCCGGCGTGCCGGAGGACCTGGTCCGCATTTCCGTGGGCCTGGAGGACATCGAGGACATCCTGTGGGACCTCGACCAGGCGCTCACAGAAGCGACGAACGTGGCGGCGGAAGATGCCGTCGCCCGCACGGAACCCGCAGACGCCTGCACGATCGGAGCACACGCATGAGCACCGCCCAGCGCACCTGGTCCGGGCCGGCGGCCCCCGAGCGCCTGAACCTGCTCCGGCAAGCGAAATCCATTGCCATTGTGGGTGCCTCCGACAAGCCGTCGCGGGCCAGCTACTTTGTGGCCACGTACCTGTTGTCCTCCACCCGCTACAAGGTGTACTTCGTGAACCCGGTGGTCAAGGAGATCCTGGGCCAGCCCAGCTACGCCTCCCTCGCGGACCTGCCGGAAAGCCCGGACATCGTTGACGTGTTCCGCAAGCACGACGACCTTCCGGATGTGCTGGACGAGGCCGTGGCCGCAGGGGCGAAAACCCTCTGGCTGCAGCTGGGGTCCTGGCACGAGGGTGTGGCCGCAGGCGCGGAAGCTGCCGGCCTGAATGTAGTGATGGACCGGTGCGTGAAGATCGAGCATGCACGCTTCCACGGCGGACTTCACCTGGCCGGCTTCGACACCGGGGTGATTTCCTCCAAGCGCCAGGTCACGGCCTGACGGTTCCGCCTACCGGTTGATCGTGGCCAGCCATAGGGCCCGGGGAATGGCCTTCTGGCCGGTTCCCGGGCCTGCCCACGGCGGCTGGCCCTGCTTGTCGGGGGCGCCCGTGGGGGCAGCCGTCTTTTGCCCTGCAGAGCCTGGTGCTTCCACGCCGGACGCCGGTGTTCCCGCGCCTGGCGTCCCGGAAGGATCCTCTGTCCCTGCCCCGCCCGGTAGGCCCGGCGTCCCCTCCGGCGCGGACGGGGAACTGGCCCCTTCCTTGTCCCTACTGGTGCCGGCGTTGTCCCCCGTGGCACCGGAAGTCCCTGGCACACATCCGCTGGTCGCCGCTCCGGCGTCGTGATTTTGCAGACCGCACGCCGGAGCCCGGTCCCCCGCCGGGCCGCGAAGGAGGCGGATATCACCGTTTCCGGCAACGCCGGTCCCGGCGGGGTCATCAGTGGAAACCAGGTCCCGCAGCTCCCCATAGCCGGCAGGTGGACCGTAGGGCGCCAGCGCCGATACCACCCCCGAGGCGATGGTCCAGTCCGGCCCCCAGTCCTCAAGCAGCTGCTGGATGGACGCGCTGGCACCAGGGGTGGAGCCACCAGACGTGGCGGCGACGCCGCCGATGCCCAGGCCCATCCCGGCGATCACGGCCAGTCCCACAACAGTGGGACGGTGACGGCGGAACCGGCGCCGCTGCTGCAGCTCGTCCCCGGACGCGGCCAGCAGTGCGGCCAGTTCGCCGGAAGGGGCGGGAGCGGGCAGTGATGCCAGGTATCCCAGCGCCAGGAGGGTGGCGCGGAGCCTCTCATCCTCCGGATGGCCGGCGTCGAGGAGCATCTCCTCCACCAGGGCAGGTACTCGATTGGCTTGGGGTGTCATGGCCTCAAGTACTCCTTCACGGCCGAAAGTTCCCGAAGCTTCCCCACGGCCCGCCGCTGGAGCTGTTTCACTGCGCCCGGGCTTTTACCCATCGCCTCAGCCGCCTGCTCCACTGTGAGCCCGGCCACGAGGCGAAGGGAGAGGACCTCGCGCTGGTCCCCGGGCAACCCGTCGAGCAGGTCCAGCACCTCTTGGGGCGAAATCCGTTCAAGGGCTTCCGCTTCGGCGGAGGAATCCTTCCGCTGGTCCAGCTCGGGCTCGAAAGGCAGCTTGGCGGGAGTGCGGCTTTGGCGCCGGTGGTCGTCAACCATCCGGGCGTGGGCCACCGAAAAAATGAACGTACGGAGCCCTGTAGGGCCGCCCTGGATGGTGTCCAGCCGCGGCAGGACGGAGAGAAACACTTCCTGCATGGCCGCCTCCGGATCCTCGACGCCCCGGGCCGTGAGGTAGCCCAGGACCTGTGACGCATACATCCGGTAGACGACGCTGAAGACGGATGACCCGGCGGCCTGGTCCCCCAGGTCCCGGTCAGTCAGCGCATCAGTCACGGACGTGGTGCTTTCAGTCAAAGAGAGGTGGTTTCTTGAGGGGAAGGCTTGTATCCGGTCATCGGAACGCCGTTTCCCCGCATCACTTTACCCCTCGGCAACCCCTGTCCGGACACGCCACGCATGAGGTGCCGGGTGAGGTTATGGCAGCTGCCCCTGCCGTTCCTGCAAAGTGAAAGAGCCGGACTGGAACGTGATGGGGGACAAGTTCCAGACCGGCGCTACATAAAGGTAATCGTTCCAGGCACGCCAAGGGTTACGCCCCGGGGCAAAAATTTTAAGAATTCTTTTGCGGCCCCGTTCAGCGGGCAGCTGCGGTGATCCAGCGTGGCCGGCTTCCCTGCCGGCGCGGCCCCTTGGCCGGGCTGAAAGTGTGTGCATTGGCGGGTACGCGCCGGTCATCGCAGTCGTCCTGGACAGTTTCAACGGCCGACGCCGGAACTACGGCAGGTGCCTGAGGCGCCAGCGTGCCGGCGGGGCAGAGATCGGTCACCAGTCCTGTGCCCGCGCATTCCCTGACGGCGGCGATGCCGGCAGCGAGGGAGGACTTGCTGTCGAAGGGGCCGGAGACGGCCATAATGGTGCCATCCGGGGCAAGGAGGCGGAACCTGAAAAAAGAATCGTGGTCAACAAACGCTTCGAACTTTCCGGCCATAACAAATCCTTCCGTTCTGCGGGTCCTTGTCCGGCGGCGCCGTTGCCACCGGCCGGTCCGGGCGCATCACTGCCCCTTATTCCCGCGGGTCTGGTCGAACAATTGGTGATCGGATCACCGGGTTGTACCAAAGAGTCTCGCCGGTAGGCATGCGACCCGCAAGACCCAAGGCGTTAACCCCATGTAAATTGCTGTAATTTCCCCGGACAACACAAGCGGCGGGCCACCTTTGAAGGTGGCCCGCCCGCGTCGTAATTCCTGCGTCAGTCGTTGATGAGGTCGTTCACCACAATGGTCTGGTCCCGGTCCGGACCAACCCCGATCGCGGAGAAACGCGTGCCGGACAGCTTTTCCAGGGCCAGCACGTAGTTCCGGGCATTCTCCGGGAGGTCCGCCAGTGTGCGCGCCCCGGTAATGTCCTCGGTCCAGCCCTCGAAGTACTCGAAGATGGGCACGGCGTGGTGGAACTCGGTCTGCGTCATGGGCATCTCATCGTGGCGTACACCGTCCACATCGTAGGCTACGCATACGGGGATCTGCTCGATGCCGGTGAGCACATCCAGCTTGGTGACAAAGTAGTCCGTGAAGCCGTTGACGCGGGAGGCGTGACGTGCCAGGACGGCGTCGTACCAGCCGCAGCGGCGGGGCCTGCCGGTGTTGACGCCGAATTCGCCGCCGGTCTTTTGCAGGTACACGCCCATCTCATCGAACAGTTCCGTGGGGAACGGTCCGGCGCCAACGCGGGTGGTGTACGCCTTGATGATGCCGATGGAGCGCGAGATGCGGGTGGGGCCGATGCCCGAGCCCACGGAGGCGCCGCCGGCGGTGGGGTTGGAGGAGGTCACGAACGGGTAGGTCCCGTGGTCCACGTCCAGGAAGGTGGCCTGGCCGCCTTCCATGAGTACTACCTTGCCCTCGTCCAGGGCCGAGTTCAGCACCAGGGTGCTGTCGATGACCAGCGGGCGGAGACGCTCTGCGAAGGACAGGAAGTACTCCACGATCTCGTCCACCACCACGCCACGCCGGTTGTAGATCTTGACCAGGAGTTCGTTCTTCTGCCGCAGCGAGCCTTCCACCTTCTGGCGGAGGATTGACTCGTCAAAGACGTCCTGGACGCGGATGCCCAGCCGGGCCACCTTGTCCATGTATGCGGGGCCGATGCCGCGGCCGGTGGTTCCGATGGCGCGGCTGCCGAGGTAGCGCTCCGTCACCTTGTCCAGCACCTGGTGGTACGGGGCCACGAGGTGGGCGTTGGCGGAGACGCGGAGCTTTGAGGTGTCGGCGCCGCGCGCCTGGAGGCCCTCAATCTCCTGGAAGAGTGCCTCGAGGTTTACCACGCAGCCGTTGCCGATAATGGGGACGGCGTTGGGGCTGAGGATGCCTGCCGGAAGCAGCTTGAGTTCGTATTTTTCACCGCCTACGACGACGGTGTGCCCGGCGTTGTTGCCGCCGTTGGGTTTGACGACGTAGTCAACGCGGCCGCCCAGCAGGTCGGTCGCTTTGCCTTTTCCTTCGTCGCCCCACTGGGCTCCTACGATCACAATTGCTGGCATGGGATCCTCCCCCATTCGTTCGGGCTGCCGGGCCCGGCCACAAACGTGGCGGCCCTGTACAGCGCCGTTCATGAGAATGCCCCGAATCGACCGGCCTTCGCTGGTCCGCGGGGCAGCACAGCGATGCAAGAGTTCCGGGGCCCTTACCACCCAAGTTTAGCCGATAGGGGACTTCGTCCACCCGTTGGCCCGCCGCGGCCCGTCTTGCGGAGTAAAAGGACTCCAGGGCCGCGGCGGACGGCAACGCCTGCTACTCGCCGTCGGCCTCCTCGCCCGGGCGGGAGGTCTGGGTGGCGAGGCTGTCCCAGAAGGAGGTGTCGGCGTCGGCAATTGACCCGTCGGCAATGGCTGCGGCCGTGGCGGTCAGCGTGGTCACCGTCTGCTTGATCAGGTACCCGTTGCTGCGCAGGCCCAGGGCGTACCCGTCCAGGTAGTGGTCTGACATGCCGCGCATTTCAAACAGCAGGGTTGCGATGCCGTATTCGACCGCGATGCCGTTGCGGCTGATGGTTTCGGCACTGCCGCCCACGTACTTGCCAAGGTGGCCCCAGCCGGTGGAGTCGACGTTGCGGAACACCACAGCGCCCAGCTGCTTGGACTTCTCCACAACGGCCGGGTCGGCGTTGGGGGTGGTGGGGTACAGGATTGAGCCGGATACAAGCTCTCCATCACGTTGGCTGCGGGTGCCCTGGTGGTGCAGGTCGATCATGTAGTCGATCCGGTACTTGCGCATCACGTTGTTGTGCAGCGCCTGGGTTTCCGGCTGGATTTTCTCCACATGGTCACGGTTGAGGTCCACCTCTTCAGCGTTGTAGCGGGTCATGTTGCGCTCACCCTTGGCCTGGTAGCCGTCCAGGGAGAAGTTCACATCACCCATGGCACCGTCTGCGTTCAGCATGGGAACGATGAGGATGTTCGCGCCGTCAAGGACGCCCCCTGACTTGCCGGTGCCGAGGTGCTTGACGAATTCCAAGGCGCCTTCGGTAGTGAGCTGTTCATTGCCGTGCTGCTGCGTCAGGTAAAGGATGGTGGGTTTGGCCGGATCGGAGATGTACTTGACCAGGTGGATGTCGCGGCCCTTCACCGTCTGCCCGATGACCTCCAGCTCCATCGCCGGCTGGCGGGCGTCCTGGTCTTTGAGGAACGAAACCATCTGGTCATAAGTGGCCAGCTTCGAGGTGGTGATCTGGCCGTTCCCGTCGTAATTGGGGCCTTCGCCTACGGCCATCGCCGGTGCGGGTGCTGTCACTGCTGCCACTGCCAGGGCTCCGGAAACGGCCAGGGTCCTGAAAGTTGCCAGGGTTTTTCTCACGGTGCGTTACCTCTTTCGAGTGCATTGGGTGCGTCCAGTCCGCCATGTCCCCCATTGCGGCCTGTGACAAGAGCCAACCAAGCTAAACGAAACCTGTCAATGCATATAACAGGAGTGCGTATCCAGTTATTACGGTCCGGAAAGTACGTCCGCCTCCCCTGACGTGCGAAACAATCCGGACCGGATTTGCTCCCGGGAAGTCTTTGGAATTAAGTGAGAGTGAACCATCCGGAGCGGCCGAGAGACCTGGATCGTTGACGCCGCAGCAACCCCGCTGATTTGCAGCTACCACCTGCCTGCGAAGGTGCTACTGCCAGGACCGATGGAAAGGAATTCCAGTGTCCCTCAATACAGACCACATCCGCGTCACCCATGCAGGATCTTTGCCCCGCACACCTGAGCTGATTGCCGCCAACGCCGCCAAGGAGCAGGAGGGCATCACCACTGGATTCCTTGACCTGCTGGAAGCCTCAGTGGCGGACGTGGTGCAGCGCCAGAAGGACTTGGGCATCGATATCGCCAACGACGGCGAATATGGGCACACGATGTCCAGTTCCGTTGACTACGGGGCTTGGTGGAACTACTCCTTCGCCCGGCTTGGCGGCCTCGAAGCGACGGACGTGGACCGTTGGGCTGATACCCAGGTGCGCCGGTCCTCCCCCGGGAACATTGTCCTGACCTCCTTCCCGGACCGTCGTGACCGGCAGAAGTTCAACGATGCCTACAATGACCCGTCCGCCGGCATCCTGGCTCACCGCAAGAGCGTTTCCCAGCCCAAGATCGCAGGGCCCCTCACCTACACCGGGCACGACCTGGTAGCCTCCGACGTCAAGAACCTGAAGAGCGGGCTGGCCGCCGCAGGGCTGTCCGAGGGCTTTGTGGCCTCGCTCTCCCCCGGGTCCTGCGCACGGGTTGCCAATGAGTACTACAAGACCGACGAGGAACTGCTGTACGCATGCGCCGACGCCATGCGTGAGGAATACAAGGCTATTATCGATGCCGGACTCACGGTCCAGCTCGATGATCCGTCACTTGCCGAAAGCTGGGACCAGATCAACCCTGAGCCTGCTCTTGGTGACTACCTGAAGTTCATCCAGCTGCGGGTGGAGGCCACCAACTGGGCGCTGCGTGACCTCCCGCAGGAGCAGATCCGGCTGCACGTGTGCTGGGGCTCCTGGCACGGACCGCACACCACGGACATTCCCTTCGCGGACATCCTCGGATCAGTGCTGCAGGTCAACGCCGGCGGCTACTCCTTCGAGGCCGCCAACGTCCGTCACGAACACGAGTGGCGGGTCTGGGAGGACACCAAGCTCCCCGAGGGCAAGGTCATCATTCCCGGCGTCGTTTCGCACGCCACCAACGTGGTGGAGCACCCCGACCTGGTGGCAGACCGGATTGTCCGCTTCGCGGAGGTGGTGGGCCGGGAGAACATCATCGCGTCCACCGACTGCGGCCTGGGCGGCAGGGTGCACCCGCAGATCGCTTTCGCCAAGCTGGAAGCATTGGGCGAGGGTGCGCGCCGGGCCACCAAGCGCCTCTGGTAGCCGGCAACAGCACACCGGACCCGCCGGTTCCGTGCCCCGCTTGGATCGGGTGCGCGGGACCGGCGTTTCGTTTTGCGCGGCTTGCTAAACTGGTAAAGGCCGACCAGGAATCGGTCCGCCCCATTTCAACCACCTCGGATCTGTTGCGCCATCGTGCGCCCATTTTCGCGGTGGCAGCAACACCAATCCCCGCAGGAGACCCAGCCCTACATGACAGCCCTGGCACCCGAATCTTTCCATGAGCAGCTTCTGAACCGCCGCTACGAACCCAATGTTGCAGCCGTCAACGAACTGTGCGATTCCCTGCAGGAGGCCAAGCCCGGCACGGCAGTGCCCTACGTAGACCCCATGCACGACGTCGACGAGTGCCGGATCATCAGCCTGTACTCGAACATCGGCGAGGCCGATAAGTCCGGTTTCATCACGGCCGGGGACCACGACGCCGCCACCCGGATGCTCGGAATCCAGTGGAAGCTGGGGCTTCGCCCGGAGTACGTGATGCCCTGGAACGTCCACCCCTGGCACATCCCCGGGGAGCCGAACGGGAAGTTCACCCCGGACCAGGTGTCCGCCGGCCTGAAGCCGCTGCTTAAGTTCCTGGCCCTGGTCCCCCGGGCTTCCGTGATCGTAGCGCACGGCACGGAAGCCAACCGCCTGGCGAACCTGCTGCTGAAGACCGAAGTTCCGCTGCTCTGGCGCCGCGGCCTGAAGACCTACAAGGTGCGCTCCCTCAGCGGCCGCGCCTTCGCAGGTTCGCCCGCCCGCCAGGAGGAATACCTCGAGGCCATGCGCGTGGCTTACGCCGACGCCATGGCACGCACCGGGCTCCAGAAGGCATAGCCATACGCTGGTTGAGCTCGCCGAAATCAGGTTTCGACAGGCTCAACCACCGCTTAGGGAACGACGGCGGGCGGTCACCTTTTCGAAAGGCGACCGCCCGCCGTCGCACTTTAACCCAAGGCGGGGTCACTTTCAGCCCAATCCGGCGGCCGGAGAGGGCGGAAAGTGACCCCGCGTTGCTGTTTACTGACCTTCGATGGCTGCTTTGGCTGCCGGGTCGGAGTCGTTCAGGAACTTCTCGATCCGCTCCGGCTCCTCGGCCTCGCCGATGGCTGCGGATGCCCGGCCCAGGGAGTACAGCGCCCGCAGGAAGCCGCGGTTGGGCTCGTGCTCCCAAGGGATCGGGCCGACGCCACGCCAGCCGTTGCGGCGCAGCGAGTCCAGTCCCCGGTGGTAGCCCACCCGGGAGTAGGCGTAGGAGTCAATGGTGCGCCCCTCCGCCCAGGCCTCTTCCGCGAGCAGGGCCCAGAGCAGCGAGGATGTGGGGTGCCTGGCTACGAGATCCAGGGGCTCCTGGCCCGCTTCCAGCTGCTGGTTGACCTCAGTCTCGGCAGGCAGGAGCGTGGGCTCGGGGCCCATAAGGTTCCGGCGGAACTCGTCGGACATTCCTAGAAGGTCTTTCCGGCCGAACCGAGCTGCTTGGTGGCCTCGACCACGCGGGCTGCCAGGCCGGCTTCGGCCGATGCGCCCCAGACGCGGGGATCGTAGGTCTTCTTGTTGCCCACTTCGCCGTCGACCTTGAGGACGCCGTCGTAGTTGCGGAACATGTGGTCCGCCACCGGGCGGGTGTAGGCGTACTGGGTATCGGTGTCGATGTTCATCTTGATGGTGCCGTAGGAGACGGCGTCCGCGATTTCCTGGTCCGAGGAGCCGGAGCCGCCGTGGAACACCAGATCGAACGGGCTGTCCTTGCCAATCTTGGCGCCAACCTGGGCCTGGATGTCCTTGAGGATCTCCGGGCGGAGCTTCACACCGCCGGGCTTGTACACGCCGTGGACGTTGCCGAAGGTCAGTGCCGTGATGTAGCGGCCGTTCTCGCCGGCGCCGAGCGCATCAATGGTGGCCAGGGCGTCCTCAACGGTGGTGTAGAGCTTGTCGTTGATGGCGTTCTCCACGCCGTCCTCTTCACCACCCACGGTGCCGATTTCGACCTCGAGGATGATCTTCGCGGCAGCGGTGCGCTCAAGCAGTTCGCGGGCGATGCGCAGGTTTTCCTGGAGGGTCTCGGCGGAGCCATCCCACATGTGCGAGTTGAACAGCGGGTTGCGGCCGGCCTTGACCTCGGCCTCCGAGGCAGCCAGCAGCGGCAGGACGAAGCCGTCCAGTTTGTCCTTCGGGCAGTGGTCCGTGTGCAGGGCGATGTTGACGTTGTAGTTCTTGGCCACTTCGCGGGCGAAGGCCGCGAAGCCCAGCGAACCGGCAACCATGTCCTTGGTGGAGGCGCCGGACCAGTAGGCCGCACCGCCGGTGGAGACCTGGACGATGCCGTCGGACTCAGCTTCGGCGAAGCCGCGGAGGGCAGCGTTCAGCGTCTGCGAGGAGGTTACGTTCACGGCCGGGAATGCGAAGCCGCCCGCCTTTGCGCGGTCGATCATCTCGGAGTAGATCTCTGGGGTTGCAATGGGCATGCTGACTCCTATGCTGAGGTTCGTCTGTGGGCTGGTAACCCTGGAGTACCGCTTACGGCTAGCACCATCCTAGCCATTCCCGGACGGGCCGAGTGTTTCGGGTCACCGGACGGTAACACTGGCGCGGGATGGCATTCGGGGCCTATGCACCGCCGGGAGCACCGCTAAGTGCCAGCCCCCGGTTGCTGCACGTGCTGGTTGAAGACGTGCCGGCGGACCCATGCATGCATGGCGATCGCCGCGGCGGAGGCTGCGTTGATGGACCGGGTGGAGCCGAACTGTTCGATGGACAAGGTGGCGACGGCGGCCTCGTGCACCTCCGGGGTCAGGCCGGGGCCTTCCTGGCCGAACACCAGCACGCAGTCCCTGGGCAGTTCGTAGGTTTCCAGCGGCACCGAGTCAGGGAAGATGTCCACCCCGATGATCGCCAGCCCCTCCCCCTGCGCCCACGCTACGAAATCTTCAACGGTGGGGTGATGGCGGACATGCTGGTACCGGTCGGTGACCATGGCACCCCGCCGGTTCCACCGCCGTCGGCCGATGATGTGCACCTCTTTGGCGAGGAACGCGTTCGCGGTGCGCACCACGGTGCCGATATTGAGGTCGTGCTGCCAGTTTTCGATGGCGACGTGGAAGTTATGCCGCCGCGAGTCCAGCTCCGCCACGATCGCGTCGTGCTTCCAGTAGCGGTACTTGTCCAGGACGTTGCGCCGGTCACCGTCCGCCAGGAGGTCAGGGTCCCAGTGCTCGCCTTCGGGCAGTTCGCCTTCCCAGGGCCCGACGCCCACCTCCGCCTTTTCGGTGGCGGCCTCCTCCGGCTCAGGCTGCGGTTCGGACGTCATACCGGGCGTTTGGTTCACCCCTCAACACTAGACTGGACCTTTCGGCTTTCATTCACCGGCGGAGGTAGGCATGGCAGAAGCGGACAAGGTTGTAGGGTCACCAGCGGTGTACCGCAGCGGCCAGGAGATCGAGTGCTGGCTGACGGACATGGACGGCGTCCTGGTCCACGAGAACCAGCCGATTCCAGGTGCAGCGGAGCTCATCCAGCGGTGGGTGGACACATCAAAGCGCTTCCTGGTCCTCACCAACAACTCCATCTTCACCCCGCGCGACCTGGCCGCCAGGCTGAAGGCTTCGGGGCTCGAGGTTCCCGAAGAAAACATCTGGACGTCCGCGTTGGCCACCGCCCAGTTCCTCAAGGACCAGGTGGAGGGTTCAGGGTCCGGCAACCGCGCCTACACCATCGGCGAGGCAGGCCTGACGACGGCGCTGCACGAGGCAGGCTTCATCCTCACCGACCAGAACCCGGACTTTGTGGTGCTTGGCGAGACGCGCACCTACTCCTTCGAGGCGATCACCATGGCCATCCGGCTGATCCTTGCCGGCGCCCGGTTCATTGCCACGAACCCGGATGCCACCGGCCCGTCCAAGGACGGTCCCATGCCCGCCACGGGGGCCATCGCAGCCCTGATCAGCAAGGCCACCGGCCGGGAGCCGTACATCGTGGGCAAGCCCAACCCGATGATGTTCCGCTCTGCCATGAACCAGATCGACGCGCATTCGGAAACCACCGCTATGATCGGCGACCGGATGGACACGGACATCATTGCCGGCATGGAAGCCGGGCTGCACACGGTCCTGGTCCTGAGCGGTATTACCCAGCGCGAAGAGATCGGCTCGTACCCGTTCCGCCCCAACCAGGTGCTGAACTCGGTGGCGGACCTGAAGAACCAGATCTAGGCCGGCACTAGAAGACCGTCACCCGGGATCCGCCCCGGGGCAACGGGAAGTTCTCGTCCAGCAGCCGCTGCAGGAGGGGCCGGTAGATGTTCGGGTTCCAGCCCGGGCTGGCGTGGGCCGGAGCAGCACCGACAGTCTGCAGGTCACTGGAAACCATGTTCGCCTTGAACGCCACCGCCCAGGCCTCAACCGCCGTCTGGTAGCGGACGGTGCGGTCCCGGGGATTGCCGATGTAGGCCATCTTGGCACTGCCCAGTTTGTCCACGAACTGCAGGCCGTCGAAATGGTAGATGTACGCGGACTCGGACTGGATGAGCAGGTTGGACGGGGCGATCGGCGACAGCTGTTCAAGCGCCTGGTCAAGGATCTGGCGCCAGCTCCGTTCGTCCTTGTGGATCACCCGCTCCCCCAGCTCGTACCCGCCGCGCAGCGTGGACGGGAACCGGAAGCCGCGCTCGTAAAGGAACACCACGCCGTCGAACCAGCTCTGGTCCAGCACGTCGTGCTTGCTGTAGGGGCTGGAGTCCAGCACAATCAGCTCCACCTCGACGCCGTGGACTTCGAGCAGCCGGGCAGCCACCTGCGTGGCCACCATCCCGCCGAAGCTGTGTCCGTAGAAGAACACCTTGGTGAGCTTCTCGGTGCGCACGTACTCGAGGACGGCGATGACCAGCTCATCGATGTCCAGCCCCCGGTTCGAATAGCCGACCGCGGCGAGCCGGGCGCGCTTGTTCAGGGTGCCGCGAAGGGAGTTCAGGATCCACTGCGCTTCTTCCCAACTGGTTTTGTAGCCGGGGAACAGGAACCAGCTGGCGTCCGGGTAGTAGGCTTCGGCGAACTCATCCGGCATCGCGAGGATCCTGTTGGAACGGCGCTGCGACTGCACCTCCCGGGTGAGGAGCATGTCGGCGGCCAGCACGCCGGATGCGCCTGCTCCAGTCAGGAACGCGCGGCGGGAAAACTGTTTAAGGGCAGCGGCTTGTCCCAGCAGCCGGGCTCCGGAAGCCCCCCGCCGGTCCTGCGAATTTGTGTCCCCCTCATATGGCACACCCCTACCGTAGGCATAACGGAAGACGCCGCCGCAAGAAGGCCGCGGTAACCATTCAGTGACGCCTGGTCAGCGGGAGTGGTTCAGCTGGCGGCCTGGCCTTCCGTTGTGGGAAATGGGCTGGCGCTGTCCTGTTGGCGCCGCGTGATCTCCCGGCCTATGTCGTCATACCGGGCCAGAAGGTCCGATCCCGCAAAAGCCCCGGGGTTGTCCAGCAGGGCGAAGAGCGTGTCGCTGGCGAGCAGCAGCTCCTCGTCCGAAAACTCCTGCAGCACCCGGCCGCCCCACGCCCCCAGCCCCGGTAGTTCCAGGGGCGGGGCCCCATCAAAGCCCGGCATGGCTGCTGCGGCTTCGATGGCATCAAGTTTTGCAATGGAATTGGTTTCTGCAATGGAATCAGCGGAAAAGCCGTCGATAACGGTCAGCAGTTCTTCGCCACGGGACTCACTATCCGCAGGTGAAAGGTCAAGCGACACCCCGGCACCGTGGATTCCCATCAAGCTGCCGGCATCGATGTCGTTGAGGTCCTGGCGAAGGCCCGCGAGTGCGGAGGACTCAACCAAGGCAGCCCGTGAGAGCTCAACACGGATGTGGGACTGGATCCCCATGCGCCGGATACGCCGGATGATCTGGACGAGGCCAGGCCGTGAATCCTGGTTGAGGGTTCCCTGGACATCGATGCGGACAACGTCGGCAGGGACGTCGAGATTGACAAGGGCATTCAGTATGCGGTCCATAGGTACTCCAAAAAAGGTGTCTATGGCCGACGGCTCAACCTCGCTAAGCCTAACCTCCGGCAGGATCCCGGCACAAGCGGAAGGCTACGCTGTTTGATCCGTCTGCAACTGCCCGGGTTCCTGGAAATGCGTTCGCGTCCCGACTCCCCCGACGGAGTCCACGAGGGACTTGGCGATGTCCCGCAGCTTGGTGTTGCTGTTGCTGGCAGCCTCGGTGAGAATACTCACCGCAGCCTCCTGGCTGCACCTGTTCTGGGCCATGACGATGCCTATGGCGATGTCGATGATGGTCCGGGAATGCAGGGTTGCCCGGAGATTGGCTGCACTGTCAGAGTGAAGCGAGAACCGCACGGCCAGCCGGAGGGCTTGTGAAATTTCCCGAGTGAAGCCCCGCGCCTTGGCGGCGGCGCGTTCATCGAACTTATGCGGAACGTCGGAATAAAGGTTCAAGGCCGCCTTGGCCTCGCCCTGGAGGTTGAACGGCAGGGACAACACTGACCGCAGCCCGTGCGAGGCGACTGCGGATGCATAGTCCGGTCCCCACCGGTTCTCCTCGAACAGGTCAGGAACGTGGACTTCGCGTTCCTCTTTTGCGGCAGTAAGGCACGGTCCCTGCGACAGCGAATACTGAATCTCGTCCACTTCCCGCGCAGAGTCGCTGCTCCAGCCGATGGTGGCTGCCTTCCGGTCGCGAAGCAAGGTGATGCCGCAGAGGGCGTCCTCGCCTTCGCCGGCCACCTGGCGTGCCGAAAACCGGGCAAGTTCGTTCATGAAGTCCTCGAAGTCCGCGCTGTCCAGGATAAGGTTCTGGACCTGCTCGGTGGGGTTCAAGGGCTGGTCAGTTGGGAGCATTGTGCACGTTCTCCGTACGGGGAATGAGGGGATAAGGCAAATGATAAACGACCTCCACCTCAGATCCAACACCGCTGCCCGGCCACGCACACCCGGGCAGCAATGACGGGAGTGCTATGACTGGGACAGCGCTATGAAAGGCCCAGCTCGTCCTTGCCGAACGCGAACAGGTAGGGCACACCCGTCTCGGCTTCGATCTTTTCCTTGGCTCCGGTGTCCCGGTCCACGATGACGGCAACAGCCACCACGTTCCCGCCGGCCCGCCGGACTCCTTCCACTGCCGTCAGCGCCGAACCGCCGGTTGTGGAGGTGTCCTCCAGGACCAGCACCTTGCGGCCTTCCACTGAGGGACCCTCCACCTGGCGGCCCATGCCGTAGGACTTCTGGGCTTTGCGGACCACGAATGCGTCAACCGTCCGGCCGGCGTCACGGGCCGCATGCATCACTGCAGTACCCACGGGGTCGGCTCCCATGGTGAGCCCGCCGGCGCACTCAAAGTCGATGCCGGCCTCGTCCGCCAGCGCCAGCATAACCTGGCCCACCAGCTTCGAGGCCTCGTGGTGCAGGGTGATGCGGCGCAGGTCGATGTAGTAGTCGGCTTCCGCCCCGCTGGACAGGATCACCTTGCCGCGGACTACGGCAAGCTCCTTGATCAGTTCCAGCAGGCGGGCGCGGGCGGCTGCAGCGTCAACTGCAGTGTCACTGGGGGAAGTCATGGTCTCCAGTTTAGTGTGGGCGTGCCGGTGTGGATGCTTGAGCGCCGTTGACACTGCTGGCTAGGCTGGAGCACATGCGCGAACTCCAGGCCAGGATCATTGAAGAAATGGGCGTACAGCCCCGGATCGACCCCGCAGGGGAGGTGCGCAAACGAGTCACTTTCCTGAAGGAGTACCTCAAAGCCACCCACACCAAGGGCTTTGTCCTGGGAATTTCCGGCGGACTGGACTCGTCCCTGGCCGGAAAACTGGCCCAGCTGGCGGTCGAGGAGCTCGAGTCCGAGGGCGTCGACGCTAACTTCGTGGCCGTGCGGCTGCCGTATGGCGTCCAGCACGACGAGGAAGACGCCCAGGCGGCCCTGGACTTCATCCGGCCCAAGACCGAGTGGACGTTCAACATTTCAGCAGCGGTGGACGGCTTCGAGGACGAGTTCGAGAAGACCGTGGGCTCGGAAATCTCCGACTTCCATAAGGGCAACACCAAGGCACGCACCCGCATGATCGCGCAGTATGCGCTGGCCGGGGAACACAACTACCTGGTCATCGGTACGGACCACGGTGCCGAATCGGTCACCGGTTTCTTCACGAAATATGGCGACGGCGGCGCAGACATCCTGCCGCTGTTCGGCCTGAACAAGCGGCAGAACCGCGCCCTGCTGGCCGAGCTTGGCGCACCGGCCCGCATCTGGGAAAAGGTGCCCACCGCGGACCTGCTGGATGACAAACCGGGCCGGACCGACGAGGACGAGCTGGGCTTGAGCTACGACCAGATCGACGACTACCTGGAAGGCCGGGACGTTCCCGAATCGGTGGCGGAATCGATCGAAACGAAGTACCTGCGCACGCGGCACAAGCGCACCGTCCCCGTCACCATTTTTGACACCTGGTGGAAGGGCCAGGGTCCGGAGGAGCCCCGCGCCGGGTTGTAGTCCGCCCCTGCCTGGCCCGCTGCAGCGCCTGACCCTGCGGCGCTGAAATCCCCCACCTTTCGGAAGGCACGACGGCGCGTCGTACCAAAAGGGCGGCGCGCCGTCGAAAGTTCTGCGGGAAAGCCGGGGAGACTCAGCGGGGCCGGCTGCCTTTCCCGGCGCCGCCCAGCTGCTGGGTGATGCGGTGCGCCTCGGCCAGCAGGAGGTTGCCCAGCTCTTCCCGCCGCTCCGGCTTGAACCGGGGTTCAATGCCGGTCAGCGACAGCGCCCACGCTGGCCTGCCGGACTGATCGAACACTGCTGCGCCCATCCCCCAGCTGCCTTCCAGCACCAGCCCGGGATTTACCGAGTAGCCTGTCAGCCTGGTTTCCGCGAGGTTCGCCCGGACGAGCTCCTTCGGATGGCCTGCCGCGAACGCCCCTGCGTGTCCGGCCCAGTCATGCAGCAGCTCCTCCTGCTCGGCCTCTGGCAGGAAAGCCATGATCGCGGTGCCGGCGGAGGCCACCCCCAGCGGGAACCGGACACCCTCGTGCAACACAAAGGAGCGGACCGGGAAGCTTCCTTCCTCCCGCAGCAGGCACACCGTCTCGGCCCCGCGGCGGATGGAGAAGAAGGCGCTCTCGCCGGTTGCCTCGGCAAGCCGGCGGAGGCTGGGCCGTGCAATGTCCTCCAGGGGGAAGCGTGCCGACGCCACCGACCCCATCAGGAAAATCTCCGGCCCCAGCACCCAGTTCCCGCTGCCCGGGTCGTGGTCCAGCAGGCCTTCGGAAGCCAGCGAGGACAACAGCCGGTGGACGGTGGGCCGGGTGAGGCCGGATTCGTTCACCAGGGCGGACAGCGGCATTCCGTCCGCGCCGCGCCCCACGAGTCGCAGCAACCGCGCGACCCGGCTGACCACCTGGGCGCCGGGCACTGGCGAATTACTCACTTTTCTCCTTTATGTATCCACAATATGGACCGCTATCACCTTACCGTCCACACTGTAGAAGCAGCGCCATTCCCGGACAACTTGTCGCCTTGACAGCCCTGGTGGTGCACCCCTAGTGTCCCTATTCAGACCCACTGTCCACAAAGTGGACACGAACTTCGGGACTCTCAACGAGGAGGCGCCATGTCCAAACTTCAGCCAGCTGCCGCCGTCGCCCTGGAAGGGGCACTGCGGGACGGAATGACTCTTGCCGTGGGCGGATTCGGCCTGAGCGGCATTCCGGCAGACCTCATCGAAGCCATCCGGGATTCCGGCGTGAAGGACTTGACGGTGGTCTCGAACAATATGGGTGTAGACGGCAAAGGCCTTGGCATCCTTATCGAGGCGGGCCAGGTCCGGAAAGTCATTGCCAGCTATGTGGGTGAAAACAAACTTTTCGCCGAGCAATACCTTGCCGGCCGGCTGGAGGTCGAGTTCACCCCGCAGGGCACCCTCGCGGAACGCCTGCGGGCCGGTGGTGCGGGCATCCCCGCCTTCTACACGAAAACCGGCGTAGGAACCCTGGTTGCCGAAGGCAAGCCGCACGAGGTGTTCGACGGCGAAAGGTACGTCCAGGAGCGCGCCATCCGGGCCGACGTCGCACTGGTCCATGCCCACACCGCGGACACGGACGGAAACCTCGTCTACCGCTACACCGCCCGGAACTTCAACCCTGTGGTCGCAACGGCAGGGCTCCTGACCATTGCGGAGGCGGAGGTGGTTGTGGCACCGGGCGAGCTGGATCCCAACCACATCGTCACCCCTGGCGTTTTCGTCCAGCGCCTGGTCCAAGCCAGCGGCAGGGTCAAGGACATTGAGCAGCGAACCGTCCGGCAGCGTGCTGTTTCCGTAGAAACCGAAGCCCTGGCCGTCTGACACCCGAACACCTACCTGAGGAGTACTCCATGGCCTGGACCAGGGATGAAATGGCTGCCATCGCGGCCGAGGAACTGAACGACGGCGACTACGTGAACCTGGGCATCGGCATTCCCACGCTGGTGGCCAACAACCTGCGCGACGGCGTCCGGGTTGTACTGCAGAGTGAAAACGGCCTGCTGGGCATGGGGCCGTTCCCGTACGAGGGTGAGGAGGACGCCGACCTGATCAATGCCGGCAAGCAGACCGTCACCGTGCTGCCGGGCGGCAGCATCTTCGATTCCGCCACGTCCTTCGGCATGATCCGCGGCGGCCACGTCAAAGTGGCCATCCTGGGAGCGATGCAGGTCTCGGGCAGTGGCGACCTCGCAAACTGGACCATCCCGGGCAAGATGGTCAAGGGCATGGGCGGCGCCATGGACCTGGTGGCCGGGACACCCCGCGTCGTGGTCCTTACCGAGCACAACGCCAAGGACGGCAGCGCCAAGATTGTCCGGGAATGCTCTCTCCCCTTGACCGGCATCGGCGTGGTGGACCGGATCATCAGCGACCTTGCGGTCTTCGATATTGCGAAGAATGAGCAAAAAACAGACGGCGGGGGGCGGCAGCTCACGCTGACCCGCCTTGCCCCCGGGGTCACCGTTGAGGAGATCCGGGGCAAGACGGAGGCCGAGTTCACGGTTGCCCTGGGCACCCCTGCTTTGGACACCCCTGCCCTGGGGGAATCGGCCCTGGAAGGAGCCACAGCATGAGCCTGCAGGAACAGTTCGGCAAGGATGTCCTGCTCACGGGCTGGGGACACAGCCGTTTCGGGAAGCTGACGGACGAGACATTGGAGTCCCTGATCGTCCAGGTGGCCACCGAAGCCATTGCGAATGCCGGCATCGAGCCGGGCCGGATCGACGAGATCTACCTCGGCCAGTTCAACTCCGGCATGATGCCGCTGGCGTTCCCGTCGTCGCTCGCGCTGCAGGTCTCCCCCGAGCTGGCGAATGTTCCGGCTACCCGGGTGGAGAACGCCTGCGCTTCCGGTTCCGCAGCCTTCCAGCAGGGCACCAAGTCCCTGCTCGCCGGCACCGCGAAGACCGTGCTGGTGATCGGCGCCGAAAAGATGACCCATGCTGGAGCCGACGTTGTGGGGGCAGGACTGCTTGGCGCTGACTATGACATGGCGGGCAAAGCATCCACCACTGGCTTCACCGGGCTCTTTGCCGAAGTGGCCAAGCACTACGAAAAGCGGTACGGAACCGTTTCCGACGTCCTGGGCAGCATCGCCGCCAAGAACCACCGCAACGGCGTGGACAACCCGTACGCCCAGCTCCGCAAGGACCTCGGCGAGGAGTTCTGCCGCACCGTCTCGGACAAGAACCCCATGGTGGCCGATCCCCTGCGCCGCACGGACTGCTCCCCTGTGTCCGACGGTGCTGCCGCCGTCGTGCTGTCCACTTCCCCAACCGGCGGCGCCACCGGTCCCGTCCGGCTCGCGGGCTTTGGCCACGCCAACGACTTCTTCCCGGCCGCGCGCAGGGACCCGGTAGCCTTCAGTGCCACCCGGGTGTCCTGGCAGCGGGCACTGGCCATGGCAGGTACGCGTCTGGAGGACCTGGACTTCGCGGAGGTCCACGACTGTTTCACCATCGCCGAACTGCTGATGTACGAGGCAATGGGGCTCACGGAGCCGGGCCAGGGCGCCCGCGCCATCGAGGAAGGCTGGGTGTACAAGGACGGCAAACTGCCCGTCAACGTTTCCGGTGGCCTGAAGGCCAAGGGCCACCCTGTGGGCGCAACCGGCGTATCCCAGCATGTCATCGCCGCAATGCAGCTGACCGGGACGGCCGGTGCCATGCAGCTTGCCAGCCCGCGCCGGGCGGCGGTCCAGAACATGGGCGGCGTGGGCATTGCCAACTACGTCAGCGTCCTCGAGGCTGTGTAGTCCCGCCGGGTTTCCCCACCTTTAGGGCACGACGGCGGCGCGCCGCACCAAAAGTGCGGCGCGTCGTCGTGCCCGACCGGAAAAGGTGGGGAAACTCAGCGGCGCGGTCAGTCCGAAGGCCAGCCGCGGGCCCGACTAAAGACGTGACCTCCGGGAGCGTTCCTGACCCGTGCGCCGGCGGCGATCAGGATCTGCACTGTTCCACGGTCAAGACCCACCTTTGCGCATATTTATGCCAAGCCCGGGGTGGACACCAGGGCCGCTGCCATCGCCACCGCCATCCGCCGCGAGGGCATGCGCTGACGACTCTGAGTGTCGATACCCTTGCAAGCTTGGCTTTCGCCCCGTACGTTGGGGACTGCGGGGGACGTTCTCCGCACACTTCGGGCCGATGGCCCGGGGAGAGAATCAGAGTCACACGAAGGAATGCAGCCATGGCAACAGGCACAGTTAAATGGTTCAACGCCGAAAAGGGTTTTGGCTTCATTGCCCCCGATGACGGGTCCGCTGACGTTTTCGCCCACTACTCCGCAATCGCCAGCAGCGGATACCGCTCACTCGATGAGAACCAGAAGGTTGAATTCGATGTGACCCAGGGTCCCAAGGGCCCGCAGGCAGAGAACATCCGCCCGCTCTAAGGCTTCGGTTTTCCTCCCGCACCAGCAGGAGGAATCCCGCCAGGCAGCGGCCTCTCCAACACTCGTTGGAGGGGCCGCTGTTTTTGCTTTATTTCCAAGGCTGGCTCCCGGACGCTTCTCCACGTGATCCCATCCTGGGTTGCGCCGTCCGCCTTCGGGCTCCCTATCGCGCACCGGGGTTTGGGATAATTAGGTTATGACCGGACAGCACCCGGACAACGTTCCAGGCAACGATGCAGGCAAGGACCCGTGGGAGGAGTTCGACAGGCTCCCACCTGCCGGGCCGGACCGTGTCCCGGGGCATCCCGGCGGGGAGCCGCTGGGGTTCGGTTTCCGCACCGGAGTCCGCAGTGCCCGGGTCGCCGTCGGGTTTGCCGTCTACACCCTGATCCTCGGAACCATCCTCGCGCTGGCAGGATGCATTGTTTTTGTTGCCGAGGAACAATGGCTGCTCGTTGCCCTGATGCTCCTCATCGAGGCGCTCTTTATCTTTGCGTTCACCCGGCTCGTTGCCCAGGCCCGGACGCGCTCGCCCCGCACCCGGTCTTCGCGGCACCGGTTCCCGCAAAAACCCGCTTGACCTTGACGCAGCGTCAACCCCTACGCTCGGAGCATGGAAGCAACCGGAATCACGCCGAAAAGAACCTCCAGCGGCGCAATCAGCCCAGCCTCTTCCGTAAGGCGACCACCGCCCCGGCGAGCACCGCAGCGGCTCCGATGTTCCGCTGTGCCGTCCGCCGTCGGCCGTGCCACCCGCCTCCAGTGGAAGCCTTCCGGATTGCCTGTGACGCTTGGTGGAGGTTTCCCGGGGTCACGGGGGCGGGCTGCCGCCGGGACAGCTGGCGGGTGTCCACTTGCCGGGCGGTGGTAGCTTCGACGGCGCCAGGGGCGACCTTGTGCTGCAGTACCAGGAGGCGGCCCGCCAGTCCTCCCGCGACAGTTTCCCGGCGCGGGTGGTCGACGAGCCCCACCACGGCTTTCGCAACCCGTTCCGGAGTGTAAACGGGAGGCATGGCCATCGGGCGGCGGCCGGTGTAATTGGCTGCATTCTGGTAGAAGGGCGTGTCAATGGTGGCCGGGAGGACCGTGCACACGTCCACCCCGGCGACGCCTTCGCGCGCCAGTTCCGAGCGCAGGCTGACGCTCAGGGCCCGCACCGCGGCCTTCGAGATGGAGTAAGCGGCGGAGTACGGCAACGGGATTTCCGACACAATGGACGCAACGTTGATCAGGATGCCGGACCCCTGGGCGCGCAGACGGGGCAGTGCTGCCCGGGCACCGTTCACGTACCCTGAGATGTTGACGTCAAGTACCCGCTGGAAGTCCTTTGGCGGAATGTCGGTCAGCAGGCCGAATGCACCCACTGCCGCATTGTTGACCCACACATCCAGGCGCCCGAACTCCTTGACAGCACGCGCTGCCAGTTCGTCCATCTTTCCCACGTCTGTCACGTCGGTGGGGACGGCAACGGCCTTCGCGCCGCGTTTCCTGCATTCTCGAGCCGCCTCTTCCAGGGATTTCGCTCCACGGGCGGCCAGGACCAGCCGGGCTCCCTTGGCGGCAAAGCGCAGGGCCGTGGCCCTTCCGATGCCGCTGGATGCGCCGGTGATCACCACAACTGGATTCTTGATGCGCATTCGGCATCCCCTTTTCGTCCGTGGACTGCCCTGGCATGAAACTAAGCAGGCTTAGTGTTTGATGCTACCGATGCCGGTCCGGCGGGACAACGGCAGCCGGCTAAAACGGGTGGGCCACCATGGGTACCTAGTGGAAAGCCGACCTGCCGGTGACGGCCCTGCCCACAATGAGCGAGTTGATCTCGTAGCTGCCCTCGTAGGTGTAGAGAATTTCGGCGTCGCCGAACAGCTTGCCCATCTCGTAGTCGCTGCTGATGCCGTTGCCGCCCAGCAGCGAGCGGCCCATGGCCACGGAGGACCGGGCCAACCGGGTGACGGTGGCCTTGGCCATGGCGGCCTGGACCATCTCCAGCTTCCCCTCCTGCTGGATGCGTGCCAGCTGCGCCATCAGCGCCAACGAGGCGGATGCGTTGCCCAATATATCGGCGAGCTGTTGCTGGACCAGCTGGAAGCCGGCCAGTTCCCTGCCGAACTGCCGCCGGCCCAGGGCGTAGGCGCGGGCGACGTCGAAGGCAGCCAGCTGGATTCCCGCACCTTGCCAGCCCACCCAGGCGCGGGAGTCCCGTAAAAGCTCGTTGGTCCTGGAGAAGCTCGTGGCCCCGGGCAGCAGGTTGCCCGCCGGGATGCGTACGCCCTCCAGCACGATGTCCGCATTCTGCATGATCCGCAGGCCGATCTTGTTGGAGATCTTGGTGGCGGTGTAGCCGGGCCTGTCCGTTTCCACGATGAAGCCCTTAATTTCGCCATCCGCCACGTCCCTCGCCCAGACCAGGGCGAAATCGGCGATAGTGGCGGCCCCGATCCAGCGCTTGGCACCATTGAGGACCCAATCACCGCCGTCCAGCCTGGCCGACGTTTCCAGCCCGCCGGCGATGTCCGAGCCATGATCCGGCTCCGTCAGCGCAAAGGCTCCAAGGTGGGCGAAGGATTTCAGGCCGGGCAGCCACCGGGCCTTCTGCTCCTCCGACCCCAGCTCGCTGATCATCCCGAGGATGAGTTCATTGTGGATCCCGGCGAGCGCCGAAAGAGACACGTCGGCGCGGGCCAGCTCCACGTACATGAGGCCCTTGAAAAGCGTGGAACTGCCGTCCAGCTGCAGGGCCCCGAGGCCATGCTTTCCCATGTCCGCCAGCAGCCCAAAGGGGAACTCTTCCCGGTTCCAATACCCAATGGAGGGCTGGCGGACCGAGGACTGGAGGAACTGGCGGATACCGAAGTACCTGTCCCGTTCGGGAGGCGCCAGGAGGTCAACGATGTACATCAGGTCCGCATCAGGAAAGGGCGGCGCGCCGTGAGGTCCTGCGGGCGGCACAGGCATAGGTCCCCTCGCTCTGCTGAACTGATTTACCAAACCGTTGGATGTCCTAGTATATTCACAGGTTCCCCAATACGTGAGGCGCATCACACGGTGAAAGGCTGGCTATGGGCACTCCGCTCCCCCGCGATCCCATTGCTGATGCCCGCCGAAACTGGGAGGACCACGGCTGGGCGGACATGGCCGCTCCCATGGCAGCCATCACTGCCATCATGCGGACCCAGCAGATTCTGCTCGCCAGGATCGAACTCGTGCTGAAGCCTTTCGGGCTGACCTTCGCACGCTACGAGCTGCTCGCGCTCCTGAGCTTTTCCAGGAGCGGCTCCCTTCCGATGAAAAAGGCCAGCACGCTCCTCCAGGTCCATCCGACGTCCATCACTAACGCGGTGGACCGGCTGCAGGAGGCCGGGCTGGTCCGCCGGTCACCGCACCGGACGGACGGCCGCACCACGCTGGTCGAGCTCACTGCCGAGGGGCGCACCTTGGCGAAACGTTCGACGGCGGCGCTGAACGCCGAGGTTTTCAGCGCCTCCGGCTTCGGGCGGGAGGATATCGATCAGCTGATCCGGATACTGGGGGACTTCCGCCGGAATGCCGGCGACTTCGTCGACTCCTGAGCTGAAAGCAGGACAGCCGGGCGCGCAGGGTCAGCGCGGCGCTTTGGCGCGTTTGATCCTGCGGGCCACGAGCAGCACCACGGTGACAGCTGCAGCGGCATAAACGGCGTAGTTCAGGAACCGTGAGTACTCCTCGATCAGCCGGTACTGTGTGCCCAGCAGGTACCCCAACCCCAGCAGCAGCCCGTTCCACAGCCCGCTGCCACCGAGCGTGTAGATGGTGAACATGCCCAGTGGCACGGCTGCAGCACCGGCCGGAAGGGAAATAAGGCTCCGCACACCGGGAAGCAGCCGCCCGAAGAAGATGGACCGCCGCCCATGCCGGCGGAACCAGCCGGCGGCGTGTTCAAAGTCCTCCCGGTCCACCAGCGGTAGCTTTGACAACCCGCGGATGGACCGCTCCAGGCCAAGCTTGGCCCCAAGCGAGTAGAGGAGGAGGGCCCCAAGCCAGGCGCCCAACGTGCTGGTGACAAAAACCAGGGCCAAGTTCAGGGAGCCCTGCCTGGCAAGGTAGCCGGCCAGCGGCAGGATCACTTCGCTGGGAATGGGCGGCAGCATGGTTTCGGCCAGGGTGAAGAGCCCCACGCCCCATTCGCCGAGCTGCTCGATACCCCGGGCAGCGACGCCAACCAACCCGGTCAGGTTTTCGGCCGAGCCGCCCGCGTCCGCCGCCGTTCCCCACATAGAAGCTCCCCGTCCGATTCCACAGCTGCCTTGCCCTGTCTACCTTATGCAGCTGGGTAAAGGCTGGATTCTCCTACCGGTGCCGGAACTCGGGCTCGCGTTTCCCGGTAAACGCCGCCATGCCTTCCTTTTGGTCCTCCGTGGCGAAGAGCGAATGGAAAAGCCTGCGCTCGAACACCACTCCCTGGGCGAGCCCGGTTTCGAAGGCCGCGTTGACGGCCTCCTTGGCCACCATGGCCACCGGTTTGGACTTGGACGCGATGACTTCTGCGGCTTTGACGGCTTCCTCCACGACATCCTCAGCGGGAACCACGCGGGACACCAGGCCGCACCGGTCAGCTTCCTCGGCCCCCATGAACCTGCCGGTGAGGATCAGGTCCATCGCCTTGGCCTTGCCCACGGCCCTGGTGAGCCGCTGCGACCCGCCCATGCCGGGCAGCACGCCCAGGTTGATCTCGGGCTGCCCGAACTTGGCGTTGTCTCCGGCGATGATGAGATCGCACATCATGGCCAGTTCGCAGCCGCCACCCAGCGCGAAGCCGGAGACTGCGGCAATGGTGGGAATGCGGAGCCTGGTAAAGTCCTCCCAGCCGCGGAACCAGTCCGCTGCGTACATCTCCATGTAGCCCTGGGCCGCCATTTCCTTGATGTCAGCCCCGGCGGCGAAGGCCTTGCTGGAGCCGGTGATAACCACCGCTCCTACCGCGGGATCGGAGTCCATGGCGCGGACGGCCTGCACGAGCTCCTCCATGGTGGCCTTGTTCAGGGCATTCAGCGCTTGAGGCCGGTTGAGCGTCACCAGCCCCACCCGGCCGCGCTGTTCCACCAGGATGCTCGTGTATTCCGTCATTCGGGGCTCCCGTCGTCCTGCGCTGCACTGTGTGCCGCACTTTTTGATGCCGTCTGTGGAGTGCCGCCGGCATGATTCCCCGGCCGGTTCATGTTCCCTGATCCGTCCCGGGCATCGGACTTGTCCCGGATGTCCGTGATGATTCCGGAGAAGTCACGTCCGGCGCCGCCTTCCGCGGCAAACGTACCGTAGATTTCCGCGGCGAGCGGACCCACCCGGGCTGCCACTCCGGTGCTTTGCAGTGCATTGACGGCAAGTTGGAGGTCCTTGGCCATGAGGGCCCCGGCAAAACCGGGCTGGTAGTCGCGGTTAGCTGGGCTGGTGGGGACAGGCCCGGGCACGGGGCAGTTGGTGGTCAGCGCCCAGCATTGCCCGGAGGCTGCTGATGCCACGTCAAAGAGTGCCTGGTGGGTCAGGCCCAGTTTCTCCCCCAGGACAAAGGCCTCGCTCACGGCAATCATGGAGGCGCCCAGGATCAGGTTGTTGCAGATCTTCGCGGCCTGTCCCGCCCCGTGGGCACCGCAGTGCACCACCCGCTTGCCCATCACCTCCAGCAGCGGACGCACTGCTTCGAAGTCCTCCGGATCGCCGCCCACCATGAACGTCAGCGTCCCGGCCTCCGCCCCCACCACGCCGCCCGAAACAGGAGCGTCCACCGAGCGGTGGCCGGCGTCGATGGCCAGCCTTGCTGCTTCCCGCGCTTCGTCAACGTTGATGGTGGAACAATCCAGGAACATGGTTCCGGGGGCAGCAGCGGACAGCAGGCCGGGCCCGCCGCCGCTGCCCTGGTAGGCGTCGAGCACATGCCGGCCGCTGGGGAACATCGTCAGGACCACGTTGGCGCCGGAAACTGCTTCAGCGGCGCTGGCGGCAACAGGAACGCCATGCTCCCGTGCAGCATCAAGGGCGGCGGGCACCACGTCGAAACCTGCCACGGTGTAGCCAGCGCGGACCAGGTTCACCGCCATGGGACCGCCCATGTGGCCAAGGCCCAGGAACGCGATGGTGTAGCCCTCAGGCATGGTCCGTCTCCTTCAACTCAAGGTCCAGTTCCTTGCTGCCCAGCGGGTCAAAAAAGCGCTCCACCTGCTCCGGCAGCACCTCGGCGAGAGTTGGCGGGCGCCAGCGGGGTGTACGGTCCTTGTCCACCACCTGCGCCCGGATGCCCTCGCGGAAATCCGGCGCCGCCAGGAAACGCAGTCCCACCCGGTACTCCTGCGCGAGGGCTTCATCCAGTGCCATGCCCTTGGCTCGCCGCAGCGATGCCAGCGTCACCTTCACGGCGGTGGGAGATTTCGCCTCGATGGTGTCGGCGGCACTGGCCGCCTCCCCGCCCCTTTCGCCACCGAAGCTCCGGAGCCGGCGGACGATCTCCCCGGCGTCGTCGGAGGCGTAGCAACTGTCGATCCACCCCCGCTGCTCCTCAACGGCGGAGGGCGGAACCGGCCCCCTGTAACGTACGACGGCGGCTTCCGCAGTTTCGCTTTCCAGCGCCACCATCAGTTCCTCGAGCCGCGCCGACGGGACGCAGCAGTCAGCGAGGCCCAGGTACAGGGCATCCCCCGCGTTCAGGTGCGCCCCGGTGAGCGCCGCGTGGGTTCCCGCCTCCCCTGGTGAGCGGGACAACAGGAAGGTCCCGCCGACGTCGGGGGCAAAACCAATGGTGGTCTCCGGCATGCCCATCCGCGTGCGCTCGGTGACCACCCGCACCGAGCCGTGGGCCGAGATTCCCACGCCGCCGCCCAGGACCAGCCCATCCATGAAGGCGACATACGGTTTGGGGTAGCGGGCGATCAGCGAATTCAGCCGGTATTCCGCCTGCCAGAAGCCGGCCGTTTGCCCTCCGCCGGCGGGGATGTCCTCATAGATGGCCACAATGTCGCCGCCGGCACATAATCCCCGTTCGCCGGCACCGCGCACAAGAACCGTGGCAACGCCGTCGTCGTCCGCCCATGCGGTGAGCTGGTCCAAAAGCGAGCCCACCATCCCGGTGGTCAGCGCATTCACCGCCCGAGGCCTGTTGAGGGTGACCACCCCCAGCTGCCCGCGGCGCTCAAACAGCACCTCGGCGTTGGTGTCCGTACTGCTTTCTGCGCTGTCTGCCATCAACTTCCTTCCGGCATCACGAAGCTGGCCCCGTGCCGTATCCCTGACGGCCACCTGGTGGTGACCGTCTTCGTCTTGGTGTAGAAGCGGAATGCATCCGCCCCGTGCTGGTTAAGGTCGCCGAATCCTGACGCCTTCCAGCCGCCGAACGTGTAGTACGCCAGGGGCACCGGGATGGGCACATTGATACCCACCATGCCCACATCCACCCTGGTGGCGAAATCCCGGGCAGCATCGCCGTCCCGGGTGAAGATGGCCACGCCGTTGCCGTACTCGTTCCGGCTGCAGAGCCGGAGCGCTTCATCGTAGTCGGCCGCCCGCACCACGCTGAGGACGGGGCCGAAGATCTCCTGCCGGTAGATGGCCATCTCCGGCCTCACGTGGTCGAAGAGGGTGGGGCCCACCCAGAAGCCATCTTCGTAGCCTTCCACGGTGAGGCCCCGGCCATCGGCCAGCAGGGTGGCGCCCTCGTCCACTCCCGCCTGGATGCAGCCCTCAATCCGTTCCCTGGCGGAGGCCGTAACCACCGGGCCGAAGTCTGTGTGCTGGTCCAGGCTGTGGCCCACCTTAAGCGACTTAACCCGTTCCTGAAGCCTGGCCACCAGCCGGTCAGCTGTTTCCTGCCCCACCGGGACGGCCACGGAAACGGCCATGCAGCGCTCCCCCGCGGAGCCGTACCCGGCGCCGATGAGGGCGTCCGCGGCGTGGTCCAGGTCTGCGTCCGGCATTATCACCATGTGGTTCTTGGCACCGCCGAAGCACTGCGCGCGCTTTCCGTGGGCAGCGGCGGTGGCGTAGATGTACTGGGCAATAGGGGTGGAGCCCACGAATCCGATGGCCCTGACCAGCGGATCTTCAAGGAGCGCGTCCACGGCTTCTTTGTCCCCGTTGACCACGTTGAACACTCCGTCCGGGACGCCCGCCTCGGAGTACAGTTCGGCCAGGCGCAGCGGCACGGAAGGGTCCCGCTCGGAGGGCTTCAGGATGAACGCGTTGCCCGCAGCCAAGGCCGGGCCGGACTTCCACAGCGGGATCATGGCGGGAAAGTTGAACGGCGTAATGCCGGCCACCACGCCCAGTGGCTGCCGCAGCGAATGGATGTCTATCCCGGATCCGGCTTCAGTGGAAAATTCTCCCTTGAGCAGGTGCGGCGCGCCGGCTGCGAACTCCACCACTTCCAGTCCCCGCTGGATGTCCCCTTTGGAGTCGGCGAGGGTCTTGCCATGTTCGGAGGACAGCAGCCGGGCCAGCCTGTCAATATCCCGGTTGACCAGGTCCACGAACCGGAGCAGGATCCTCCCCCGCCGCTGCGGGTTCATCTCCGCCCATTCCTCCTGTGCCTTCGCGCCGGCAGCAACGGCGTTGTGCACCTCGTCCCTGCCGGCCAGCGGCACGCGCGCCTGGACTGCGCCGGTACAGGGATCAAAGACGTCGCCAAAACGGCCGGACAAGCCTGCGGCGTGTTGGCCGCCGACGTAGTGGGTAAGCTCGCGCACCATGAGCGGACGCTCCTTCGCATGTGACCCAGGTCATTTCTGGTTGCGAATATACTCGGACCTCCAACTAAACTCCACCGGTCCTGCAGGCCTACGAAGAGGCCCTGACGCGCCCGCCGGAGCCAGCGCGCATGCTTTACCCACGGCCGCACCGCCAAGGTAAGTTAGGAACTGTGAAGATTGCTACCTGGAATGTGAATTCGCTCCGTGCCCGTGCCGACCGCGTGGAAGCCTGGCTTCAGCGCAGTGACTGCGACGTGCTCGCCATCCAGGAAACCAAGTGCAAGGACGACAACTTTCCCTGGGAGCTCTTCGAACGGATGGGCTACGAGGTGGCCCACTTCGGCGTCAACCAGTGGAACGGCGTAGCCATCGCCTCCCGGGTGGGGCTCGACGACGTGGAGCGGACGTTCCTGGACCAGCCCTCATTCGGCAAGGCGGGCACGGACCCCGTGCAGGAGGCACGCGCCATGGCGGCGACCTGCGCCGGCGTCCGGATCTGGAGCCTGTATGTCCCCAACGGCCGCTCGCTGGACGATGAGCACATGCCGTACAAACTCAAGTGGCTGGAAAGCCTGAAAACGCACGCCCAGGAACTGCTCGCCCGGAATCCGGAAGCCCAGGTGGCGCTGATGGGCGACTGGAACATCGCCCCCTTGGACGAGGACGTGTGGGACATCGACCTTTTCATCAACAACCGCTCCACCCACGTCAGTCCGCCGGAGCGCGCAGCATTCCACGCTTTCGAGTCGGCCGGTTTCACCGACGTCGTCCGGCCCTACACTCCCGGCCCGGGCGTCTACACCTACTGGGACTACACCCAGCTGCGCTTTCCGAAAAAGGAAGGCATGCGGATCGATTTCGTGCTGGCCTCCCCGGCCCTGGCCGCGCGTGTCACCGGCGCCTCGATCGACCGCGAGGAGCGCAAGGGCAAGGGCGCCTCGGACCATGCCCCCGTACTGGTGGAACTGGCGGGCTGATGACAGAATCCTGGACCCATTCAAGGAGACCGTGATGACGGGAAACCTCTACCGGGGCCAGGCCGGCCTGCCATTCTCGTCAACCCTCCGCGTCTACGAACCGCTGGACGCCTTCCCCGAGGAGCAGCGCCCGGCGATCCAGGCCGCCGGATCACGCTCAGCCTCGCGTGCCGCCGTCGAAAACGCTGAACTGCTGGCCTCGCTGGGACGGATCACGCGGTCCGGCGGTGATCCCTTTCCCACGGGGCGAACCGACTTGGTGCGCGTCACCACTGCCCCGGCAGCGCCCCCTGAAGGAACGTCCGACGACGACGCTGACGCCGACCCCGTGCTGCTGTACTGTCCCAGCCAGCTGGTATTGCGTGCCGGCCTGGCTGCCAACGCCCTGATGGAAGGGATCCACGGCCCGCTGGCGGAGTTGCTGATTCCCGAAGAGCAGCGGGACAAGCACCAGGAACGGATCGACCAGGTGAAGGCCCGCGACGGGTCCATCCGCGTGCACACCCGGGCGTCCACCTGGGGCATCCCCTTCAGCTGGTTTTCCCTGTTTATGGAAGCAGACCACAAGGACGTGGTGGAGGCTGCCGGCCGGATCCTCACGGTCCGCGTGTGGGCACCCATCACCGAAGCCCTGGAGCGGGCCCGGTACGCGGTGGCCAACCTTGCGCTCGCAGCACCGGACCTGGACATGCTCGATGACCTGGCCCAGCTCACGGAGTGGCTGGAAACGTTCCATGTGGAGTCGATGGTGGAACTGGATTACGGGGCGGTGGCGGACAAGGTGTACCCGGACGATTCGCCGATGGACATCCGGCTTGGCATTGAATGCCTGGCTGAGGGCGACATGACCGGCGCTGCCGCGGCATACCGGCGCCTTGCGTCCCGCTGGATCCCCATCCGGCAACTGGCCCGCGCGTCCTGACAGCCGGCGCCCTGAAGCCGCGGGAAACGGAACTTGCGCGCTAGGACTGGGGCGGCGCCGTCGTCCTTCTGACGATCAATTCATGGGGCGCGACGGCGGACTGTACCGATCCCGTCTCCCCGTCCAGTTCGTCAAGGAGCATCTTGGTGGCCAGCTCGGCCTGTTCGTCGGGCCGCTGGCCCACAGTGGTCAGGCCCATGGCGTCGGCGAAATCGTGGTTGTCGATGCCCACTACGGAGAGTTGCTGCGGCACCCGGACGCCAAGCCGCATGGCTTCAAAGATGACTCCCATGGCCATCTCATCCGAGGCGCAGAAGATCGCTGTTGGCTTCTCCCCCGGCTTGGCCCAGAGCCGGCGGAAGGCCTCCTGCCCGCTGCGGACGGTAAAATCCCCCCACTCATCCCATTCGGGACGGGTGGGGAGGCCTGCTGCGGTCATCACGTCCTTGAAAGCCAGGATCCGGACGCGGGGAACATCGAAGTTCAAGTCTGTTTCGTCGTCGCCATGCAGCAGGGCGATGTTCCGGTGGCCCAGGCCGATCAGGTGCCGGACGGCGGTGGAGGCGGCAGCGTAATCGTCGATGCCGATGTACGCGCACTCTTCCACGTGGCCGCCCACCACCACCAGAGGGATGTCGATTTTCTGGAGGTGGTCCAATTCATCATGGGACAGCGCCATACACAGGACCAGCAGGGCGTCGATCTGCTTGTAAACCATGGTCTTGCTGAAGAGCCGCTCCCGGTTGCTGCCGTGGCCCCCAAGGTTGAACAGCGAAAGGTTGTAGTTCCGGGCGTGGAGTTCCCGGTCCGCGCCTTCGATGGCTTTGGAAAAGAACCACCGGCTCACGAACGGGGCGAGCACGCCGATGGTCCTGGTTCTTCCCGTGGCCAGTCCGGAGGCGGAGCTGGACGCTACGTAGCCCAGGTTCCCGGCTACTTCGAGGATTTTTTCGCGCGTGGCGGGTGAGACGCGGGGCAGGCCACGAACTGCCCGGGACACCGTGGCGGTGGAAACTCCCGCTGCCGCCGCCACATCTTCTATGCTGACACCACTGTGGCCGCCCCGTTGGGACCTTTCACTTGTGCGAGCCACGGTGCCCCCTCAATACTTCCTGCAGGCCTCCGCCATGCTTCGTGCGATGCTTCCACGCCATAGTATTTTGCGCGCCTGAGTGCATCGCAGTTGTTACTTTTCGGCCGGCTGTCCGACGGCGGCAGTCAAGCGCGTGCGCTACCTCCGGTCCGGCAGCTTCCGGCGAAGCCGCACCATCCCGTAAATCGCGAGAAGGATGGCCAGCAGGCCCAGTGCCCAGCCCAGTGCCGGCTGCGCCGTGACTTCCATCCAGACTGTGACAACCAGCAGGACCAGCGCCCAGAAGCCAAGAAACCCGATGATGATGTCGAAATCCTGCCCGGACCTCACCCGCCGGCGGTCACTTCCCGCCCCCGGGGACCGGGGGCGGGAAACGCCTTCCGTCACTTGACCGCACCCGCCGTTAGGCCGGCGACGATCTTGCGCTGGAAGACCAGCACCAGTATCACCAAGGGAACGGTGACGATGGTACCGGCTGCCATGATGGCCGTGTACGGAATCTGGTTGGGCTGCGCGCCGGCAAAGTTCGCAATGGCTACCGTCACCGGCTGGGTTGCGTCACTGGACAGCTGGCTGGCAATGAGAAATTCGTTCCACGAGGAGATGAACGCCAGGATTGCCGTGGTGAAGATCGCCGGGGCTGCCAGGGGCATGATCACCTTGCGGAACGCCTGCCCCTGCGTGCAGCCGTCAACACGTGCTGATTCCTCCAGTTCCCACGGCATTTCGCGGAAAAAGGATGTCAAAGTGTAGACCGTCAACGGCAGGACAAACGAGATGCTCGGAATAATCAGTGCCTGGTACGTCCCCATCCAGCCGATGTTGGTGAACAGCTGAAATAGCGGCGTGATCAGGGCAACGCCGGGGAACATGGAAGCACCCAGGATGAAGCCCAGCACCAGGTACTTGAACCGGAAGTTCAGCCGGGCCAGTGCGTAGGCAGCAAAAACACCGATCACAAGGGACACCGCAGTGACAACAACACCAATGAACACGCTGTTGAGCAACGCCTGGCCGAACCGGTTGCCAAACGAGGTGTCGAACGCCGTGATGAAGTTGTCCAACGTCGTGTGCGAGGGCAAGACCGAGGTGTCGTACGTAAAGCCCACCTCGCGAAAGGCGGTCACCACCATCCAATAGGCCGGCGCCAGACACCAGATCAGGATGACGGCGGCGCTGATGTAGGTGCGGGCGCTTGCCCACTTTTCCCGGTTCTGGGCAGTCTTGCGGCCTTTGTCCTGCTGCGCCCGCAATTCCGTGGAAGCTGCTGTGGCTGTCATTTCTTCCCCTTACCGGTGGCTCCGCTTTGCTCCACGACGTTTGCACCAAGGAACCGGACGAAAATGAATGCGACCAGGAAAATGATGATGAACGTGATGGTGGACAAGGCAGCCGCCGAGTTGAACCCTTGCCTGATCTGGTTAATCACCAAAATGGAGAGCGTGGTGGTGTTGTTTGCCCCCTGCGTCAGGATGTAGGGCAGGTCGAACATTCGCAGCGCGTCCAGGGTACGGAAGAGGATTGCGACCATCAGCGCCGGTTTCACCAGAGGAAGCGTGATCAGCCGGAAGCGCTGCCAGGCAGTGGTTCCGTCAACCTTTGCGGCTTCATACACCTCTGCCGGAATCATTTGCAGACCCGCAAGGATCAGCAGGGCCATGAAGGGTGTTGTTTTCCAGGTATCCGCAATGATCACGGCCCATTTCGCCGGCCACTCGCTGCCAGTCCACAGCACCGAAACATTAAATACTTTGTTGATGATGCCGTTGAAATCGAACATAAAGAGCCACAACTGAGCGGTGACAGCCGTGGGGATGGCCCACGGCACCAGCACAGCTGCCCGGACCAGCCCGCGGCCGCGGAACGTACGCGCCATGATCATGGCCATCCAGAAACCGAGAACAGTTTCGAATGCCACCGTGACCGCGGTGAAGAAGAACGTAGTGCCGGTAGCTGTCCAGAATTGGCCGCCAAGAGTACCCGGCGGACAGGCCACTGTGCCGCCGCCCGGGGCAGCGCACTGCTGCCCAAGCCAGTTAATGTAGTTCTGGATGCCGGCTGGGCCTCCTTCGGTGAAAAGGCCCGTGGCAGGATCCAGTCCCGCATCCTTCTGAAAGGACATAATGATCGCGCTGACGATCGGGTAAACGATAACAACACCCAAAGCGACGATGGTGGGTGCAAGCAGCCAGGAAGCCCACCTGCCCTGGCTCAGGATCCGGTTGTCTTCTCCCACGCCTTTGGGTGCGTGGTGGACCGGGGTGCCACCCGACGCCGGTGACTTGACCGGCGTCGGGTTTAGTTCGGTTGCCATAATCTTTACTTCGATCCTGCGCCAGCGGACTCGATCGACTTCTGCATGTCGCTAAGCGCCTGTTTGGCAGGCTTTTCACCCTTAAGGGCTGCGTAAGCGTTCTCTTGGATCGCCTGCGTGACTGCGGGATAGAACGGGGTTACCGGGCGGGGCACGGCGTTCTTGATGGATGTCTGCAGTACCGTCAGGTACGGCAGCTTGGCTACAAGCTCCTGGTCCTCGTAAAGCGAGGAGAGGACGGGCGCCTTGGAACCCTGATTGGCGAAAAACTTCTGTTGCTCCTCATCGGTGACGAACTTGAGGAAGTCAAGAGCAGTCGCCTTGTTCTTGGAGTAAACGCTGATGGCAGAACTGTGACCGCCGAGGGAGGACGCTCCGGGTCCGTCCTTGCCGGGCAGTGGCGCCATGCCGAACTTGTCCTTGACCACGGAGGAGCCTTCAGTCGAGATCAGGCTCCAGATGTACGGCCAGTTCCGGTGGAAGAGCAGCTTCCCTTCCTGGAATGCCCGCCGGCCCTGTTCCTCCTGGTAGGTGATGGCCTCCTGCGGGATGTTGCCGTTCTTATAAGCCTCCACGAGATTGTTCAAGCCTTCCTCGGCTTCCGCTGTGGTCAGGTTCGGTTTCCCGTCTTTGTCCAGCACAGAACCGCCGGCCGAATTGATGGCCTCCGCCGCGTTGACTGTCAGGCCTTCGTACTGCTTGTACTGGCCGGCAAAGCAGCCGATGTTGTTGTCCTTGGCAATGGAGCACATGCTCATCATCTCGTCCCAGGTCTTGGGCGGCTCAGGAACCAGGTCCTTGCGGTAGTACAGGATGCCACCGTCGGAATCCTGAGGGGCAGCATAGAGAGTGCCCTTGTAAGAGGCCGATTCCACAGGAGCTTCAAGCATGCCGGACGTATCAATGGCCATCTTGTCCTTGAGGGGCTGCAGCCAGCCCTTGGCCGCAAACTCGGCCGTCCAAACAACGTCAACGCTGACCACATCGTAGTCTGACTGCTTGGCCTGGAAGTGCTGCACCAGGTCGTCGTGCTGCTGGTCGGCTTGGTCGGTCTGCTCCTTGAAGGTGACCTTCTCGTCCGGGTGGGCAGCGTTCCATTTCTCAATGAGCGGGCGCACCACGTTGTTGTTGTCCTTGCCCTGCACGTAGGTAATGGGACCCCGGCCGTCAAGGTTCGCTTCGGCGTCGCTGCCGCCACCGCTGGTGCCGCCGCCCCCGCCGCCACAGGCGGACAACGTCAGTGCCAAGATGCCGGCGGTTGCCGCCGGAAGTAGGAATCTAGGGGTTTTCATTAGCTTGAAGCTCCTCGCTGAGTGACAAGTAAATCGACAGTGCTCTTGTTTGGGTGAGGTTGATGTGGTGACGCTCACACTAGTAAGGTTGCTGCGGGTAATGCAAGCGTTTACATCAAAAAGTTATCTGAGAGGAACCAAATGTCCAACCCGGGCGTTCCTGATGGCCGGTCAACCGGTACACAGTGGTGGGCGGACGCCGTCGTCTACCAGATTTATCCCCGGTCCTTCGCCGACGGCAATGGCGATGGCATGGGTGATCTTCGCGGTATCAAGGAACGCCTGCCCTATCTTCAGCAACTGGGCGTGGACGCCATCTGGCTCTCACCGTTCTACAAATCACCCCAGGCGGACGCCGGATATGACGTTGCAGACTACCGCCAGGTGGACCCCCTGTTCGGCTCGTTGGCGGACTTCGACGCGATGTTGCAGGGAGCTCACCAGCGCGGACTGAAGGTCATTGTCGACCTGGTTCCCAACCACACCTCGGACGAGCATGCATGGTTCCAGGCCGCGCTGGCAGCATCCCCGGGCTCCCCGGAACGGGATCGCTACATCTTCCGTCCGGGCAAGGATGGCCTCCCCGGCTCCGGAGACGGCAACCGGGCGCCCAACAACTGGAAATCGATCTTCGGCGGACCCGCCTGGAGCCGGATCACTGAGGCGGACGGGTCGCCGGGCGAGTGGTACCTGCACCTTTTCGACACCAAGCAGCCGGACCTGAACTGGGACAATACGGAAGTGCGGGAGGAGATGCGCTCGGTGCTCCGCTTCTGGCTGGACCGCGGCGCGGACGGCTTCCGGGTGGACGTTGCCCATGGACTGGTCAAGGAGGCGGGCCTGCCCGACTGGGAGGGCGTGGCGGCCATGGTTGAGGGCACGCCGGAAGTCAGGAGGGAGCCAACTCCTCCCGGTGACGCCCCTGGCGCCCATACCGATGCCGAGGAGCCGCACCGCGCGTCTCCCCGTTGTATCCGCCGTCGCCGTTCTTCGACCAGGACGGCGTGCACGACATCTACCGCGACTGGCACCGGGTACTGGCAGAGTACGACGGCGACCGCATGATGGTCGCCGAGGCATGGGTGGAGCCGGCTGAACGGCTGGCCCGCTATACCCGGCCTGACGAGATGCAGCAGGCCTTCAACTTCGATTTCCTCCTGGCCGGCTGGGACGCCGAGCGCATGGCCGAGGCTATTGAAGCGTCCCTGGCGGCAGCCGACTCGGTGGGAGCCCCCTGCACCTGGGTGCTGAGCAACCACGACACCGTCCGCCATGCCACCAGGTTTGGGCTTAAAGACCCCACCACCTTTCCTAAGGGCATCGCCGCGGACGATGAGCAGCCCGACCCGGCTTTGGGGCTGGCCCGCGCCCGCGCGGCCACCTTGATATCGCTGGCCTTGCCTGGTTCCGCCTACCTCTACCAAGGTGAGGAGCTGGGGCTTCCCGAGCACACCACGTTGCCGGCCGAAGTGCGCCAGGATCCCACATTTCACAGGACTAAGGGTGCAGAGATCGGGCGTGACGGCTGCCGGGTCCCGCTGGCGTGGGCGCAGGACGCACCCGGTTACGGTTTTGCGGTAACCGGAGGGGCTGCAGCAGCTCCCTGGCTTCCCCAGCCGGAAAGCTTCGGCCCGCTCGCGGCTGACCAGCAGGAAGGCGTGGAGGGTTCCACCCTGGAGCTCTACCGGGCTGCCCTCGCCTTCCGGTCCGCCCGAAAGCTTGGCAGGGGCTCCTTTACCTGGGCTGAGATCCATGCCCCGGACAGCGGACTGCTGGCCTTCCACAACGGGGAGGTCCTGGTCCTTGGCAACCTCGGCTTCGCCTCGGCGCCGGTCCCGAAGGGGTATTCCGTGGTTCTTTCGAGCGGTCCTGAGCCCACTTCAGAGTGGAGCGGGATGGATGAGGTGCCGGTGGACTGCACCGTCTACCTCACGAAGGATTAGGACCGCCGCTGGTCAGCGGACGCGCTCGGCCCTGCCGAAGCGCGTCCGCGCACCGGCTCCGATGTGGATCAGCACCGGAATCCTTTTCCCCACCACGGCCTCCAGCGCGGCCACAAGGGCGTACACCTCGTCTGCGAGCAGGTGCGGGGCAACCCCTTGGCGCGGCAGCAGGCGGACCTTCAGGGCCGGGCTGCCTTTGACGTCGTAGGTGGTCACGGTGGCCCCTGCCAGGTCCGGACGGTTTGCAAGGGCCTGCTTCAGGGCTTGCTCCGCCACTCCCCCGCCGATCCGCACGTCGCCGGGAACTTCACCGGGATCGTATTCCAAGACCAGGAGGTTGGCCCTGCCTTTTCCTTGCTGGGCCACCCAGGCCACCATGAGCCCGATCAGCACCAGCAGTGCCAGGGCCACCAGGATCCACAGCCAGCTTTCGGACCGCCCCGGGAATCGAGTGGCGCTGAAGGCCTGGTTGACTCCGGCCCAGACCCCCGCGGACCAGGAATGCCACCAGGAAGCGACGGCCGGGACGGAAGCCAGCAGCATCAACAGAACGCCCACAGCCAGCAGCTTCAGGCCCAGGACGGCGATCAGGATCCGGTTAAGCAGTGTCGGGGTGCTGTTCATGCGCCAATAACTCCGGACGGCGCCACATTCACGTGCACTTCAGGCGGCGGGTCCAGCGCCATGGCAGCAAGTTCGCTTTCAACGGCGGCCAGCACGGCGTCCCCTTTCACGGGCACCCCGGACGTGGGCCGGACATTAACCGCCACCTGGCGCTGCGAGACAACCACCATGACCTGTTCGGGCGTGACGTTCGCGGCAAGCCGGGCCCGCCGTGCCAGCGAGGAGGCGATAACTTCGTCGTCCACCACCACGGCAGGGCCATCCGGATTCGGGCCGCCGGCCAGGAGATGCCGGGCACGGCGTCCCGGCAGGATCCCGTTGAGGAAAAAAACGAGGCCAAACATCGCCAGCACCGCCCCGATGGCGCCCAGCAGCAGCGGCGGGATCCCAGCGGGCAGCGCCACAAGCCGTTCGGCGGCCACCTGCGGCTCGATCAGCCACGCCGGTTGGCCGATGGCATGCACACCGGCTTCGAGCAGCCCGTAGGCGGCGAAAACAATGACCAGAACCGCCGCCGCAGTGGCAGCCACCGCGCGCGATGAATGTGTTTCGCGGCGCAGGACCCGGCCCATATCCGGCGACTGGTCCTCCTGGTGCCGGCTCATCGCACCCGTCCCCCTTCGGTGATCCTTGCTCCGCTGATCCTGATGTCCACCCGGCTCAGATGCGCACCGCTAAGCTCTGCCACAGTCGCCAGGATGCGTGCCTTTGCCCTGACGGCGCGGTCCCGGATGGAGCCCCCGGCAGCGTCCACCCGCGAGGCATCGGCGGCCACCGCGTTCAACGGCGGGATGCTGATAGGTGTGACGAGGGACAGCGCCAGCAGGCCGTCGTCGTCCGCCCAGTCAGCCCGCACGTCCTCCGCCTCCACCCCCAGGAACTGGGCGGCAGCGGCTTTCGCGAGGCTGGTCAGCGCCTGGGTGCTGATGCGGTTGTGGCCGCTGAATTCCTGCGCCCGGACCAGGGGGACGGTGGAGCTCATGAGGACGAACGCCGGCCGGTGATGGCGTCCAGGACGCCGCGGAGGTCCAACTTTCCTTCCGCCGCGCGGCCAAGGATTGCCCCAATGGCCATAAAGAGCAGGGATATAAGGAAGCCCCACAACCCGAATTGGAGGGACATAAAGGCGACGAAGGCGCCCAGGGCAGTGCCGGCGACGGTGAGGTTCACAGCAGCGCCTCCCGCTCGGCAGGGCCGGAAGCGGCGGGCTTCACCGGCGGCGGCACATAAACGTCCGTGATTTCGACGTTGACCTCGATCACCTGCAGCCCCACCAGTTCCTCGACGGCCCGGTACACGGCGGCGCGCACCTCATTGGCAAGGGAATGCAGCGGTGTTCCGTAACTTGCCACCAGGCTGAGGTCCACGGCCACCTGCGTTTCGCCCACCTCGGCATGCACACCGGCGGCATGGTCTGAACTTCCGACGGCGTCCCGGATGGCTCCCAGCGCACGTGACTGGCCGGAGCCCAGCGAGTAGACGCCGGGGACGGCACGGGCGGCAATTCCTGCCACCTTCGCCACTGCGGTATCAGAAATCACGGTGCGGCCAAGGCCGGGCACGGGAACCGGTACCGGGGCCGACACTGCATGGCTGCCCTGGCTGGGTTGTGGGTTCTGGTATTCCATCAGGCACTCCCCCTTCTGTTGATCCCAACCCTATCCCCTGGCTGTGTCTTAACGGCAGCAGGCAGGAACGCCCGCACCGCGGAACGTCCCTGCCTTGGTGTTACTGATGGACTGCTACTGCCTATATAAGCAGCAGTCCGTGCGGACTGCTGCTTATATAGGGACTGCTACTTGTAGAGCCCTTCGCCGCCAACCTTGACGTTTGTGGGCAGGTAGCCGAACGGGCCGAGGCCGTTCTGGCCGAAGCTGTGGTCCACCTGGGTCACGCCGTTCTTGAAATTGATCTTGACGGTCGGGGACAGTGAACCGCCGCGCACGCCGTTGACGTTGTCGATGAAGGACTGCACCAGGCCACCCGGCTGCACGTAGTGCGAGTAGGCCTGGAACTGCCGGCCGTTCTGCTGGCCCGAGATCGTCCCGCTCGGGTTGTTGGCCGGCAGGTTGAGGTCGGTCGGGGAACCGAGGGCCAGGCCGCTGTTGTTGACGGGCTGGTAATCGGAACGGACGCCGTCGCCCACGAAGCCGTAAACACCGTCGGGGCCGCGCATGCCGGCTGCATACGTGAACTGGTGGCTGATGGTGTAGAGGTAGTACTTGTTCTTGCCGTTTTCGTTCTGGATGAAGATCTGGGGACGCTCAGTCTGGTCGTTCACGCAGTTGGCGGAGAGGATGGGCGGCAGGAAGGACCACTTGGTCAGGTCCTTGTTGTCTGCCACAGCAAGGCCCACGTTGGCGGTCTGGTAATTCGCCCCGCTGTTCTGGACGTCACTGACGTTCTCTGCGTAAGGGTCGCCCGGCTGGTAGCCCAGGTCCTCGCCCTTGCACTGGTATTCGCCGCGGTTCCCGGCGGTGTTGCCCTCGAAGACCATAAAGGTCTTGCCCGGGTGGGCGGGATCGGCAAACGTGTACGGGTCACGGAAGGCGAACCCCGGGTTCTGTGCCTTGGTCTGGTACATCTTTCCGTCCGGCTCCAGCAGCTTGGTGTGCTCGAAGCCGTCGAACGTGACGCCGTTCTGGTCGGCGTGGATATTGCCCAGGGCCTTGGCAATCGCGGCGTCCGGGGCGATGCCGCCGCCGCCTGCGTTACGCTCGGCCACGTCGTAGAACGTGGTGGCGGTGTAGAACACGTTCACGTGGTTGCCCTGCATCAGGCGGGTGGAGCCGGACCATTCGGTGTTGCCGATGGAGGTGTTGTCCAGGAACAGGTGTCCGCCGTAGTTCCACTTGTCCTTGGCAGGATCGGCGTTGGTCTTGCGGAAGAAGTAGCCGATACGCGCGTTCCAGTGCCGCTGGTCGAAGCCGTAGCCGGCGTTCCGGTCGGCCACCAGGGAGAAGATGACGTCCCAGCCCTTGTAGCTGATCTGGTTGGCGTTCTCATCCGTCAGGGACCAGGTGTCCCAGACCCAGACATCGTCATTCATGGCGGGGAAATCCTCAGGGATTTCCGGCATGGAGACGTCCGGGCTCATGGAGTTCTGTCCGGGTGCGACCGCGGGATCGCTCTGCGCCATGATCTGCTCGGCATCGGCGCGGGTCCACTTGGAGGTGAAGTCCGACGCCGGGTCGAAAGCCTGCTGGGTGTGTTCCGTGGGGAGCGCGAAGCCCGGGGTCGGGGCCGGCATCTGCTGGCTGGCCGGCGGATCCGCCGGCTCATTGGCCTGCGCTGAGGGGACGGCCAGGAAGGCCGAGGCCGCTACGGCCGTCGCCAGTGCTGCGGCGGCAGGACGCCACCGCAGCAACCAAGGGGTTTGGGGGTGCTTGTGCATTGTTGCTCTTCTCGCGGAGTTGAAACTGTTCGTGGAAGACGGGCATGGGCCCGGGTCCTCGCACTCCGGCGGCCCCGACAACACTGCAGGCGTCATCAGGGACGCCGTTGTATCGAGGGGAACGGGGTTGGGTAATCCCCGTAGAAGAGGCCGGGGATGTGGTGCATTCCGGCCCGGTCTCCACGCTAGACAGCCTTCCGGGCGCATTTCAAAACGTGTTTCGTAGGCAGATTCCATTCCCGACCGGCGATTGCGCAAGCGCTTACATTACACAGGACGCGCGCGTGCCACAACGGTTTGGCACAAGTCAAATGTTTCAGATGTCAGTCAAATTTTTTTGTACGACCTTTGAGGCGGCACGCTCGGGGGCCCGCCGGATGTGGGCAACAGCACGCGGATTCATGAGGGCACCCCACCAAAACACTGCTGGGGAATGGAGCCGGGTGTGGGAGGCGGTGCGGCGCACTGTGCGAACGGAAGCTTGTTCGCGGATCCGAACCATCAAGGCAAGGTTTTGCGAACAAGCCCAGGAATGTGTCGCGGCTCAACCAGAAAAAATGGCTCAACCAAGGTGCGTGGCCCAAGAGGTGCGGCGCGGATACCAGGTGAGCCGAGCGCCGCGTTAAAGAAGAAAAGCACCAGTTCCGAAGAACTGATGCTTCCCAGTGGTGGCTCCGACCGGCGTCGATCCGGTGACCTTTCGATTTTCAGTCGAACGCTCTACCAACTGAGCTACAGAGCCTAGGTGACTAGTCACCATGAGAGCCGGAATTGCTTCCAACAATCAGAGCGACCCTGACGGGACTTGAACCCGCGACCTCCGCCGTGACAGGGCGGCGCGCTAACCAACTGCGCTACAGGGCCTTGCGTTTCTTGCTTCCGCAGTATCTCTACCGCTTTTTTCAAGGCTTCCAGCCTACCAGACTTTTTTAGCCTGCTTGACCAGTTCCTTGCGTACCCCCAACGGGATTCGAACCCGTGCCGCCGCCGTGAAAGGGCGGTGTCCTAGGCCGCTAGACGATGGGGGCCAGAACCCGTTCGGAACAAAATAAAAGGCGTAAAGCTTGGCTTTGCGTCTTTGTCCTTTGCGTTTCTCCGAACTGGACTCTAAAACTATAGGGCCTAGTCAGGAATTATCCAAAATCGGCCATTTCACGCCCCAATGACGGGGAAGGACAGGTGAAGATGGACAGATGGATGCCGTTGCAGCACTCAATGAGATTGCCTTCTGGCTGGAGCGCCGGCGCGCTGCCACCTTCAAGGTCCAGGCCTTCCGGAAAGCCGCGGCGGTGATCGCCCCGCTGCCGCCGGGGGAAGTGGCGGCCCGGGTCCGGAACGGCCGGCTGAAATCCATGAAGGGCATCGGGGACCGGACCTACCAGGTCATTCGGGATGCGGTGGAGGGCCAGGTCCCGGACTACCTCGCCGACCTCCGGGAGAAGGGCGCCCAGCCCTTGGCTTCCGGGGGCTCCGCCCTCCGGGAGGCGCTGCGGGGCGATCTGCACAGCCACAGCGAATGGTCCGACGGCGGATCCCCCGTTGAGCTGATGGTGGCGGCCGCCGGGGTGCTCGGAAGGGAATACCTCGCGCTGACGGACCACTCCCCCAACCTCACCATCGCTAACGGGCTCTCGGCGGAACGCCTCCTCCAGCAACTGGACGTGGTGGAGGCCATCAATGCAGGAAGCCACCCGGGCATGGACGGACAGCCGGACCACAGGGTACGACTGCTGGCCGGCATCGAGGTGGACATCCTCGAGTCCGGTGAGCTGGACCAGGAGCCGGAGCTGCTGGACCGCCTGGACATCGTGGTGGCGAGCGTCCACTCCAAGCTGCGTGCCGATTCGAAAACCATGACCCGGCGGATGCTTGGCGGTATCGAGGACCCGCATACGAATGTGCTGGGCCACTGCACCGGCCGCCTGGTGGAGGGTTCCCGGGGAACGCGGCCGCCGTCAGACTTCGATGCCAAAGAGGTGTTCGCCGCCTGCGCCGAACACAACGTGGCCGTCGAGATCAACTCCCGGCCGGAGCGCCAGGACCCGCCGGATGCGCTGATCCAGCTGGCGCTGGACGCGGGATGCCTGTTCTCGATCGACAGCGACGCCCACGCGCCCGGCCAGCTGGACTTCCTGCAGTACGGCGCCGAACGCGCGGAACGGAACGGTGTACCTGCCGAACGGATCATCACCACCTGGCCGGTGGAGCGGCTGCTGGAGTGGGCGGGATCGAACTAGGCCGCAACTTCCGTGGATCTTTGGCAGGAACTTGGCTAGACGTGGCCGATTTCCGCCAGCCGGCTCTCCCCATCCCCGGCTACATTGGCAGCATGGCATCAAGCACCCCCGTCGGCATAAGCGTCCCTCCGCCTCTTTCATCCCGGATCAGGGCACTCGGGGTGGCAGCCATGGTCACCACTGTGGTGCTGTGGGCGTCCGCCTTCGTGGGGATCCGTGCTATCGGCCCGCACTTCTCGCCCGGCTCCCTCACGTTGGGCAGGCTGGCGGTTGCCGCCGTCGTGCTGTCCCTGCTGGTCCTGCCCCAACTGCTGAAGAGCCGGCTCCTTCCCAAAGGCCGCGAATGGTGGCCCATCCTCGCCTACGGCGCCATGTGGTTCGGCGGTTACAACGTGGCGCTGAACGCTGCGGAGCACGTGCTGGACGCCGGCACCAGCGCCCTGCTCATCAACGTGAACCCCATCCTGGTGGCGGTGATGGCCGGGGTCTTCCTCAAGGAAGGCTTCCCGCGCTGGCTCATCATCGGGAGCCTGGTTGCCTTCGCCGGGGTGGCGCTGATCGCGTTGGGTTCCGGCCAGCCGCCCCGGCCAGGGGAAAGTCCGACGGCGGATGTTACGGGCGTGCTGCTCTGCCTCCTTGCCGCCGTGCTCGCTGCAGTCAGCGTCATCATCCAGAAGCCTGTGCTGCGCAAGTTTCCTGCCGGACAGGCCACCTGGTTCGGGATCCTGGTGGGCGCCTTGTGCTGCCTGCCGTTTACGGGCCAACTGGTGGCCGAAGTACAGGCCGCACCGCCACAGGCGACTCTGGGACTGGTCTATCTCGGAGTCTTTCCCACCGCGATTGCCTTCACCACCTGGGCATACGCGCTCTCCCTGATCGATGCAGGGAAGCTCGCAGCCACCACCTACCTGGTGCCCGGCACCACCATCCTGATCTCCTGGCTCCTGCTGGGCGAGATTCCCGCCGCGCCCGCCCTGGTGGGCGGCCTGGTCTGCCTGGTGGGTGTGGGCCTGACCCGTCGCAGGTCCCGGCCGGGCAGCCGTCGGGACACTGTGGGGCAAGCTGCAGCGCCAGGGGCTAAGCGGGGCCTTTCCCGCTAAAGTCGGAGTATGCCAGCCAGCCTGCCGCCGGGCCTGCCCATCATTCCCGAGGGTCCCAGCGAGCCCCTGCATACCGCCGGGCCTGTCCACTTCCCCCCTGCCCGTGCGTTCAGCATGTCACCGGACGAGTTTGAGGCCGCCGTCCAGGACGCACTGGACAGCATCCCGGACAAGCTGGCCCAAGCCATGGACAACGTGGCCGTGTTCATTGAGGACGACTATGTGCCTCAGGCCGGGGAGGACCCGGACATAGTACTTCTGGGACTCTACGAGGGTGTGCCGCTGACCGAACGGGACTCGTGGTGGGACGCTGGTTCGCTGCCGGACCGCATCACGATATTCCGCGAACCCATCCTGGAAATCTGCGCCTCGCGCGAGGACGTTATCCACGAAGTGGCGGTCACGGTGGTCCACGAGATTGCCCACCACTTCGGGATAGACGATGACCGGCTGCACGAGCTCGGCTGGGGCTAGCCTTGTAGGCATGGGACACAACCACACCCACACCCACGGGGTCACTGCAACAGGCCGGCACCGCAATCGGCTGGTGGCCGTCCTGGCCATCACGCTGGCCGTGGTCCTGGTCCAGGTGGCGGGTGCCGCCCTCTCGGGGTCGCTGTCCCTGCTGGCTGATGCCGGGCACATGCTCTCGGATGCTGCCGGAGTGACCATCGCGCTGCTGGCCGCGTGGATAGCCGGCCAACCTGCAAGCGACCAGCGGACCTACGGCTACCAGCGCGCCGAAGTGCTCGCCGCGCTGGCCAACGCCTTGATCCTGATCGTGATCTCCGTGGTGATCTTCAGCGAAGCAATCCGCCGGATCGGGGCGGCGCCCGAGGTTCAGACGGACATCATGCTTTTCGCCGCCATCCTGGGTGCAGCCGCGAACGTGGTGTCACTGCTGATCCTCCGGGGCGGGCACAAGGAGAGCCTCAATGTCCGCGGCGCCTACCTCGAAGTCCTAGGTGACCTGCTCGGCTCCTTCGCCGTTATCGCCGCTGCCGTGGTCATCATGGCGACCGGGTTCCAGGCCGCGGACACGATCGCCTCGGTGCTGATCGCGCTGCTGATACTGCCCCGTGCCTGGACGCTGCTGCGTGATGTTGTGGATGTGCTGCTGGAAGCCAGCCCCAAGGGGGTGGAAGTGCAGATGATCCGGGAGCACATCCTGTCCGTCGAGGGCGTCTCGGACGTGCACGATATCCACATCTGGACCATCACGTCCGGCGTCCCCGTCTTTTCGGCCCACGTGGTGGTGGAGGACGGCGTGCTGACCGCCCGGGGCGCGGACCAGTTGCTGGACAAACTGGTCACCTGCCTGGGCTCGCACTTTGACACCGACCACTGCACCTTCCAGCTGGAACCGGCCACCCACTCGGAACACGAAGCGCACCAACACGCCTAAGCGGCTGTTCGTTGAGCTCTGCCTGCAATCGCCTTGCACGTCAGCTCAAGACGTCCTTGGTGACGAACCGCCCGTAGGCGAGCGCACCGAACACGGCAACGTAGCCCGCTTGGAGCCAGGCGTTGTCCACAAACGAGTCCCAGAGCACGGGCTGGCGGAGCAGGTCCCCAAAGCCCAGCCAGTAGTGGCTGAAGAGCCATGGATGCAACCACTCCAGCTGCGGCAACTGGTCAAGGACCTGGGACACCACAGAGACCACAACAGTGGCAGCCATGGCACCTACGGGAACCACCGTGAGCGTGGACAGGAACAGCCCCACCGCGGAAAGTCCGGCCAGGGAGACGGCCAGGTACGCGGCGACCAGCAGGATGCGCAGCGCGGCTTCCGGAGGCTCGATCACGTCCCCGGACAGCAGCGTCACCGGGCCGACCGGGAAAAGTGCCGCCCCGATCGCGGCGCCGGCCAGTCCAACCGTGAGAGGCGCCGCAAGGCAGAACGCCAGCGCCGCCGCGTACTTCACCAGGAGCAGCCGTACGCGCCCCGTCGGGGCAACCAGGAGGTACCTCAGCGTTCCAAGGTTCGCTTCACCCGCGATGGTGTCCCCGGCCACCACGCCCACCGTGAGCGGCAGGAACAAGGGAACGGACACCACCATGGCGGTAAAGGCGACGAACAGGCCGTTCTGCGTGATGCGGTCCAGGAAGGCCGGACCCCGCCCGGCGGGAACGGCCGACGAGATCCTCACGGCCACCGCAATCAGCACCGGGATCGCGGCGAGCGCCAGCAGCAGCGCCCAGGTGCGGCGGCGCCCCATCAGCAGCCGGAGTTCGGAGCGGAGGAGGGAAAGCCCCGCTCCGCGCTGCGGCGCCGCCCGGGCCGCCGCTGCGCCAGCTAATCCTGAACTCTCCGAATGTGCGCTACTGGGCAACGTCGAACCCCTCCCCCGTCAAGGCAACAAACCTGTCCTCGAGGCTTTCACGTTCCACTGCGAATCCCCGGACCCGGACACCGGCTTGCACGAGGCTGGCGACAATGTCCTCGGGGGCGGTGTTTCCAGGAATTGATTCCAGTTCCGCCGTCACCACCTGGCCGTCCGGCTGTGCTGCTGCTTCCTCCGGCGCCAGCCCCAGGCGGGCGAGTACAGACATCGCCGCCCCGGCATCCGGGGTCAAGAGGCGGACGCGGGTACTTCCGGTCCGCCGCAGCTCCGGGAGCGGCCCCTGGGCCACCAACCGACCCGCACTCATCACGGCCGCATGGGTACAGATCTGTTCCACTTCGGCCAGCAGGTGGCTTGACACAAAAACGGTGGTTCCGTCGGCCGCGAGGGAACGGACCAGGTTCCGCACCTCCCGGGTGCCTTGCGGGTCCAGCCCGTTGGTGGGCTCATCGAGGACCAGCAGTTCGCGGGGCGAGAGCAGCGCGTTGGCGATGCCCAGCCGCTGCTTCATGCCGAGGGAATAGGCGTGGACCCGCTTGCCCGCGGCGTGCCCGAGCCCCACCCGTTCCAGCGCCTGGTTCACCCGCTCAGTACGGGTGGCGGGGGCTGCATGCCGGGTGGCGGCGTCGAGGCGGTGGAGGTTAGCGGCGCCGGAGAGGAACGGATAGAAGGCCGGGCCCTCCACCAGCGCGCCCACATGCGGAAGGACTTCCTGGAACCGGCCCGGCATTTCCATTCCGAGCAGCCTGACACTTCCTGCGGAGGCCGCAGCGAGGCCCAGCAGCATCCGGATGGTAGTCGTCTTGCCCGAGCCGTTCGGGCCAAGGAAGCCATAGACGGCTCCCTGCGGCACCGCGAGGTCCAGGCCATCCACTGCCAACTGCTGCCCGAACCGCTTGGTCAACCCCCGGGTCTCGATGGTCAGGCCGTAGTTCCAGGATCCGGCGCCCACCGCGGCCCTGGTCACGGAGCCGTGGAAGCGGCTTGCAGCCTCTCCGGCGGGACCATGCCCGCGAAGATCCGGCCGTCGTCGGTGAGCAGGACGTTGAACAGCGCCGTGGAAATCAGGCGGCCGCCCGGGACAGCCACAGCGGCCTGGGCCAGCAGCGGACTGCGCGCCAGCAGGGTATTCAGGCGTGGGCCGGCACCGCTGTCCGCAGGCACTTCCACTACCGTTTCCCAGCCGGAACCGGACAGGTAGTCCCGGGCGTGGGCCCGGACGTCTTCTGCCAGCCCGTCCGGAGTGATGTATGTTCCCGGGGCCTCAGGGAATCCCGGATGGGGCTGCAGGTTGGCGGGCCGGTTGAACTGCAGTTCCTTCACCGTGCTGCCCGGTGGTGGCGCGAAGTTGAACAGCGCCTGGTCCGGCGCCTGCAGTGAAAGGCTGGTGAACCCGGCGCTGAAGGCAGGATCGGCAGCGCCCCGTGCAGTCACCTTCACGGAGAGCGGCATGCCAGTCTCCGAGTCGACGGCGACCGCTATCTTGCCCACGAGCGTACCGTCAGTGCGGGGTTCAAGCAGCAGGTTGTACGCCCTGCGGCCGGCAGCCTCAAGGTCAGGACCAACAGTTACGGCAGTGGTGCTGTCCGCTACCGCCAGGAACTTCTCCGCCAGCTCCTGAGGCGTGGCTGGTACCCTCATGCGATTATGGAGTCCTTCTGCCGGAGGGGATCCGGGGGCTCCCGTGTCAGTCCGCGGCGGGTCTTTCATGGAGGGGTCGGGCTCGGACGGGTCGGGCTGGGACGGGTCTGTCAGCGGCAGGTCACGGGCGTGGGCCGGCAGGGTCAGGTGCGCGGCCGAGTTGTCCTTGGACGAGTAGAACCAGACGTCGTTGCCGTGGCGGATGATGTCCCGTTCCGCGAGCCGGTCCACCACCTGGATGCGTACCTTGGTGGTGCCGTCGATAAATATCCGCGCTGTGTGCTCGCCGCTAAGGAACTCCATGAGTGACGCCACGCCGTTGGCTGATGCAGGGCCGGAGGTGGGTGGTGTTGCCGGCAGCTCCGGCAGGCCAAGCTCCGAGGCCTGTTCGATAGTGCCCGAAAACGTGTGCGTCTTGTGCGAGGCAAGAAGGGCGATGACTTCGGCCGGGGTTTTTGCCGGCAGGGGGTCGCCCGCCCGTGCCGGTATGGTTCCCGCCAGCACCCCGGCTGCGATCATTGAAGGTACCGCCACCGCGGGAACCCAGCGCAGCCACGGGCGGTGGGTGAGGCGCTTCAGGCCGCGGTCCACGCCACGGTCCCTGCCCCACTGGCTGGTCCCGTGGTTGGTCCGGTGGTTGATGCTCTGGTTCATTGCCGGTCGTCTCCGTCGCTGGAGCCCATAGTCCAAGGGTACGCCTCGGGGACGCGCCCTACACCTGCCCGGGAAAGTTCCCAGGGGCTACCCGGGCAGCACGGTTCCCGCACCGCCGTCGACCGTTATTTGTTGCCCGGTAGTGAGCCGGACTGTGGCCTCAGGAACGCCCACCACGGCCGGGATGCCATACTCCCTGGCCACTACTGCACCGTGCGAGTTGGGCCCGCCCATCTCCATTACCAGGCCCCCGGCGGTCAGGAATAACGGGGTCCAGCCGGGATCGGTGGACGGTGCCACCAGGATCTCCCCGGGTTCAAGATGGGCTCCGACGGGGTCCAGGATGACCCGGGCCGGGGCTGTAACAGACCCGGCTGAGGCTGGGCTGCCGGTCAGCGCTCCGTTCGCAGTTCCGGCACGGCCTGCGTACAGCACTTCGGGTTCGGTTCCATCTGAAAGCAGGACCCTGGGGATGTGCCGCCTGCTCAATTCGCCGGCATAAGCGGCGCGCCGCTCCACCACGAGTTCGCGCAGGTTGCGGTGCTGGCCGGTCCCGTTCGCGTTGGCGTCGCCCACTGCCTGCCGGAGCTCGTCAAATTCGAGGAAGAAGACGTCGTCCGCGCTCTCGAGCCGGCCGGCGGCGGCCAGTTCAGCTCCCACGAGGGCCACTTGCTTCCGCACTTCAGCGAGTCCCAGGACCAGCTGGTACTTGGGCAGTTCCCGCAGACCGGCGAACAACCTGGTGCGTTGCAGGGCGGCGCCAACAAGCAGGCCCCGCACCCTGCCGCGCCTGCGCGCCTCGGCTGCAAGCCGGTCCACTGCCGTCTCTGCCTCGGCCGCCGCCCGGCGGAACTGCTCGTCCGGCGCCATGGCGGGATCTGCCAGGCGGAGGTAATTGGCCAGGACACCCAGGATATACGTGGGGTCATCTGACCACCTCGGCATCCCCACATCGATTTCGGCCACGGCCCGGTGACCGTATCGCTCCAGGAACCGCACCAGGCCTGCGTGCAGCACGGGGGGAAGGCTCCCGCTGTGGAAATCAGCCGCAAGCCGGGGCGGCCCGCCAGCCTCCAGGGCCTCGCGCGCTTCGCGGTCGTCCTTCAGGGCCGAAGCCAGGTGCCACAGGTCAAGGTCCATTTCAGTGGTCACATTCCGCGGAAGGCCCCGGAGCACCTTCTGCAGCTCCTCCCCGCGGCCGGGGCCGCCCAGCAGCTTTCCGGCGGCCCACAGCGCCGCGAATCCCACCGCGGGCAGGGGCAGGATGGCCGGAACGATCCCAAAAAGCCGGCTTCCAAGGAGCCGTTCGGCATGGTCCAGCCGTTCCAAGGGGCCTGCTCCTGCCTCCAGCTCCAGGTCGTCGGCGAACTGCCGGGTGAAACGGTCAACACGGCGGAGCGCCGCCGTGGGCATCAAAAGCCCGCGGAGCACCGTTTCCGGGACCCGTGCATGCACCGCGGCTGGCAGGACATGGCGCAGGAGTCCAAACGGAGTCTTCCGCGTCACCGTAAACCTGGGGTCCTCAAAAACCTGGCGCAGCACCATGGCGGACCGGGCCTCCATCACATCGAACACGCGCGGCAGGATGCGGCGGCCAGCGGTACTCCGGACCGGCGCAGTGACGTCGACGTAGGCGCGCTGGCCCGCCTCCGCATACGGTGAAGGACCACGGCGGGGGTCAGGGACTGCAAAGCCTGCAGCCCTGGCCACGGAGGAGCCAATGAGCCGCAGTGACGCCAGCCCCATGGGAGTGAGTGGACGGGTCAGCCCTTGGGCAAGGCTGAAGCACAGGTACACCCTGGCTCCTCCCTCGGCGGCCGAACGGCTTTCGGGGACCGGGTACAGCGTGGTGATGGGCCGGGACTGCGTCAGCCAGAGCGCACCGCTGGTGTCGATGGCCCACTCTGTGTCCTGCGGCGCTCCGAAGTGCCGCTCGGCCTGCAGGCCCAGGGCGGCGAGCTCCAGCGCCTGCCCGTCGTTCAGGCTGGAAGCGTCCGCCCCGCCTTGGACGTTCCGGGTTTCCGTTCCCCCGCCGGGCCTTGTCCGAAACGCCACCCGCTTATCGCCCAGCTTCCGCTCAAGGATCCGGTTTGTTGCCATGTCCACTACGAAGTGATCCGGATTGACCGCCCCGGAAACCACCGCTTCGCCAAGCCCCGGAGCGGCATCAATGACGGCCTCCCGCCGCCTTCCCGTCAGCGGGTTGGCGGTGAACATCACCCCGGCTGCTTCGGCGTCAACCATGCGCTGAATCACGACGGCGAGGGCTACTTCGTGGGGCGCGATCCCCAGTGCGGCGCGGTAGGCCACTGCGCGGTCTGTCCAGAGGGACGCCCAGCAGTTCCGGACTGCATCAAGGACGGCGTTGGTTCCGATGATATTCAGGTAGGTGTCCTGCTGGCCGGCGAAGCTCGCGAACGGAAGATCTTCGGCCGTCGCGGAGGAGCGTACCGCCACCGGAGTTTCCTGCCCCAGCGCGGAGTACGCCTGTTCTACGGCTGCAGCGATGTGGGGCGGGACCTGCGTGCCGTGGATTGCTTCACGTGCCCTGCCGGCCACCGCGGCAAGTTCCGCGCCCTGGTTTGCCGTGCCCTGCAAGGCCTTTTGAAGGTTACCGAGCTCCCGGAGGACGCCATCACGGACCGTGACGGTGGCATCTTTGTATGCCTCCGTGGTCAGGCAGAACCCGTCGGGCACAGGCAATCCTGCTGCTATCAGTTCACCAAGACTGGCAGCCTTGCCCCCCACCAGCGGAAGCATGCTGCGCTGAAGGTGGCCGAGGCGGACCACCAGGGCATGATCACTTTCCCCGCCTGGCTGGCGGGGCTGCTGCCCCGCTTCTCCTGAATAGTAGGCAGCCACGGTGGCGCTCCGGGTGGCAGGACCGGATCAGCTTGCGCCGAGGATGGGCCCGAAACTCGCCCGGTCGGCCAATCGGGGGTCCTCACGGTCCGGAACCACCATCACCGGGCCCTTCGCGTGGTGGAGGACGCCGTCCGAAGTTGACCCCAGGAGCATGCCGGTGAAGCCGCCGCGGCCGCGGCTGCCCACCACCACCAGCTCCACATGGCGGCTGGCTTCCACCAGCACATCCACTGGAGAGCCGTCCAGCAGTTCGCTTTCCGCGGAAAGGTTGGGGTAGTGGCTCCTCAGCCAGGCCATGCCGGCGTCCAGGGTCACCTGGATGTCTGCGAAGAGCGCCTTCCGGTCCATGGGAGCGGGGACCCAGGCCAATGAGCCGCTGTATTGAGGCACAGCGCACACCACACGGAGCGGCGCTCCCAGCCGTTGGGCCTGGTCCGCGGCTTCAAGCACAGCAACACGGGCCTGCTCCGAGCCGTCGACGCCTACCACCACCACGTTATCCACACGCTGGTGACCGGCCTTGGCCTGCTCGGCCCTGATGCGCCTGTCCTCGGTAGTTTCGCCAAGGCGGTCCGAACATACCAGGGGCACTGTGACTGTAGGGCATTTTGCATGGGCCGGGAGCGCGCTGCTCACGGAACCAAGGAGCCTGCCCACGAAGCCGCCCCTGCCCCTCGTGCCGAAGACCAGGAGTTCCGCCGTTCGGGACATCTCCAGCAACACACCCGATGCGTCCCCGTTCTCCACGGAGGCGCTGACGTCGATGTCATATGCGGAAACCTTCTCCAACGCCTGCTTGACCACGGCCTCCGCGCCCTCGCGGATCACCGAGTCGTCCACCGTGGCGTATCCGCCGTCCAGCCCGGAGGCGGCAAAGATAGGAACGGAATAGGCGGTCACTATATGCAGGGGGCGGCGGCGGCGCTGGGCCTCCCGGGCCGCCCACACCAAGGCACACTGGCCGTGGTCCGACCCGTCCACGCCAACAACAATTCCGTCGGGAGCGGCAGGAGCGCCACCGTTGTCCCGCGCCGGGTCCGGATGCAACTCTTGTGCGCCCATTGGGCCGCCTCCTCGCGATACTGCCGTATGTTGCGGCTATTCTGCCAGAAACCGGACCGTTCCCCGTGCACCCGATCCACAGCAGCCGCTGCGCAGGAAGGCCCGCTTCCAGTTCCCACTATTCTCCGTCCACCGTCCCATAGCAAGCCTGTTCAGGGCCGGAAAGGGCAAGTTATCCACAGGCTTCCAGCTGTGCTGGCCGCAGGGCTTCCGACGGTGCCGGCCCGGGTCCTGAGGCGGCCCCAACCACGCCCTTTCAACGTCCCCGCGGAAAGCGTGTTCACCAGCAGGAGAATGTTTTCGGATTGGGCTATCCACCGCTGGAATTGTTCTGTAGTCTTCAGGACATTGTTGGTCCGGGACGCCTGTTGCCATTCGAGTCAGGGCTGCCCGGCAATGAACTGCGACCGGACTTTGGGGGTAACGGGACGCGCGTGGGCGACGACGCCCGCACCTGCCGAATCTTTGAAGGAGGGAAACTGTAGTGTCAAGCATGCCTGGGAATGCCGGGACCGAGCAGACCACCACTGTGGTCATTGGCACGGGCCTGTCCGGCCTCGCCGTGGCCGCCGAACTGTGCCGCCGCGGGGTTGATTCGATAGTGGTGGACGGACTGGACATCCTGGGTGCGGCGCAGCCGGCCAACACAACATCCCTCCAGCGCTGCGACGCAGCGGACCCGGTCAGCCTCCGTGAACGGAACGAGATACTGCGCCACCTCCGCAACTATGCCGCCAGCCACGATGTGGATGTCCGGAACACCACCCGTGCTGTCCAATTGACCATGGTGGAGGGAACGGCCGGGGGGGCTGCTGTTCCACAGTGGGAGGTGCATACTCCTACCGGCATCCTGATTGCCAACCACATTGTCCTGACGCGTTGCGCACACAGCCAGCTGCGGCGGATGATCAACGACTTCGGCATCGCGGTGGGCCGGAACGTTGCTGCTGCCATGCGGGCCATCGGCATCTACCTGGTGGGTGTGGGCGAGCTGATTACTCCTTCCCCCAAGGAAGTGCTGCGCCAGGCCAAAACGGTGGGCCACGCCATTTCTTCCAAGGTTAACCCGGACGGCGTTCCGTCCGCGTTCACCGGAAACCTGGCGATCCTGCCCTGCTAGCGCCGCTTAGTGCTCGTCGTCGGTGCCCGCCGTGAGCCTGCGGCGGGCACCGACTGCGAGGGCCGCAAGCAACCCCACCGCGGCCGCGGCGAAGATAACGATGCTCCACTGGAACGGCTCGCCGGAGCCGGCGGAATCCGGTGCCGCTGTTTGTCCCGGCTGGGCGGTGCCGATGGCAGGAGCGGTGCCGATGGCAGGAGCGGTGCCGGTGGCAGGAACTGTTGCCGCCGCCGTCGTACTGGCTGCCGGAGCAGCCCCTCCGGCAGCCGCAGCGGCCGTAAAGCTGAATGTCCCCTCGATGGGGTGCGAGTCGGAGCTGACCACCCGCCAGGCAACGGTATATTGCCCGGCGGGAGCGCCGCTTTTGAGCTTCTGGCTGGCCACGTTGTCCACGATCTCCACCGCCCCGTCTGCCCAGTTCGTACCGGACGCATCCTTGATGGAGAAGGATGAGCCGATCCCCAGCGGGTTGTTGCTGAAGGTCACTGACACCTTCTCCGGCGGTACGGATACCGAAGCTCCCTGGGCGGGACTGCTGGATTCGGCGGCATCGTGCGCGGCGGCCGGACCGGCCAGCCCGGCGGCAGCGGCGGCACAAAAGAAGGACCCGAGCACGAGGCCCAGTAAACGGCGGCGGATCGAACCCATGCTTGGACTGCTCCCTTGGTGTTGGCTTCCTAACAGACTAGGCGAAATTGGCGCGTACCCGGCCGGAGCCCCCATAGGATTCAGGTATCCCCACATACTCCCCCGGAGGACTAATGCTTAAGCAAGGCTCTGCCCTGGACCGGTATTTCAAGATCACCGAGCGCGGCTCCAACTACTCCCGCGAGATCCGCGGCGGCTTCGCCACGTTCTTCGCCATGAGTTACATCGTGGTGCTGAACCCCCTGATCCTCTCCGGCCCGGACTCCAGCGGCACCACGCTCGGATTTCCCGCAGTTGCCGCCGTCACCGCCTTTGTTGCCGGCATCCTCACCATCCTGATGGGAGCCTGGGCAAGGCACCCCTTCGCGCTCGCCACCGGGCTGGGCGTCAACGCTTTCGTGGCGGTCACCGTTGCCACCAACCCCGGCCTGACCTGGCCGGACATGATGGGCCTGGTGATGATATCCGGCGTCACCATGCTGATCCTGGTCCTCACCGGATTCCGAACCGCCGTGTTCAAGGCGGTTCCGGAGGGGCTCAAGACGGCGATCGTGGTGGGCATCGGGCTGTTCATTGCCCTGATCGGGCTGGTCAACGCCGGTTTTGTGCGCCGCATTCCGGACGTGGCGGGCACTACCGTTCCCGTCGGCCTTGGTTTCGAGGGCAAGCTGCTGGGCTGGCCCACGGCTGTATTCGTCTTCGGCCTGATCCTGACCATCGCCCTGGTGGTGCGCAAGGTCAAGGGCGCCATCCTGATCGGCATCATCACCTCCACCGTCATCTCCGTGATCCTGGAATTCACGCTGCATATTGGCCCCAGCGTCCAGCCAGGCAAGCCCTTTAACCCCGAGGGCTGGTCGCTGGTGGCACCTGCCTTCTCCGATTGGGCAGCACCTGACCTTTCCCTGATCGGCAAGGCCAACCCCTTCGGAGCCTTCGGGCACCTTGGCTTCGTCGCAGCTACCCTTCTGGCCTTCGTCATCCTGCTGAGCATTTTTTTCGACGCCATGGGCACCATGGTGGGCCTGGCCAACGAAGCCGGCACGGTGGACGAACACGGTAACATTCCCGACGTCGACCGGGTCCTCCAGGTGGATGCCCTCGGGGCGATCGTCGGCGGCGGCGCCTCTGTCTCCTCCAACCAGATCTATGTTGAGGCCGGCGCGGGCATTGGCGAAGGCGCCCGCACGGGCATTGCCTCGATCGTCACCGGCCTGCTGTTCCTGGTGGCAATGTTCTTCACCCCGCTCATTAACCTGGTCCCGTTCGAGGCCGTGGCTCCGGCCCTGGTGGTGGTGGGCTTCATGATGGTGTCCCAGGTGGGCAAGATCGACTGGCAGGACTGGGGTATCGCGATTCCGGCCTTCCTGACCTTCACGCTGATGCCGTTCACCTACTCGATCGCCAACGGGCTCGGCGCCGGGTTCATCTCCTACGTCCTGATCCGGACTGTCCAGGGCAGGGTCAAGGACATCCACCCGCTGATGTGGGCAGTGGCGGCGGCTTTCCTGCTGTTCTTCTCGATTGGTTCCATCGAGGCCGCCGTCGGTATGTAGCAGCGGCCCTGTCCACTTATACAGGCGTGTTGGGGGCCAGTCCCTCGTCTCCGGACACCGCCCGGGCCTTCTTCAGGCGGAGCCTGTCCAGCCGGTTCATCAGCGGTGAGGTGGTGGCGCCATGGATCACGATCGAGAGCGCCACCACCAGCCCCACAAAAGCCCACAGCCACTCCGCCTGGTCGGCAAACCGGCCCTTGCCCAGCGCATAGGAGAGGTAGTACAGGGAGCCGATCCCGCGGATTCCGAAGAACGAGAGGGCAATCCGTTCCCTCGGGCCCGTCTTGCCGCCCAGCAGCCCCAGCCACCCGGCCAGGGGACGCACCACCAGCAGGAAGGCGAGTGCCACCAGTACCTCGGCCCAGCCGATCCCCGCCAACAGCCCGCGGGCGATTGCACCGCCCAGCAGGACCAGGATTACCACGGTGAGGAGCCGCTCCAACTGCTCCACGTAGGAGTGCAGCACCCGGTGGTAACCGTGGGTGCGTTCAGCGGCGCGGATGGTCACGGCGCAGACAAACACCGCGATGAACCCGTAGCCCTCGACCATTTCGGTGACGCCGTAGGCCAGGAACGTGGCGGCCAGCGCCACGAAGCCCTCTGAGTGGTTGGACAGCCGCAGGCTGTCCGCCCGGGCGGAGAAGAAGAGCCTGGCCAGGACCTTTCCGGTCAGGAAGCCCAGCAGCAGCCCGACACCGAGCCGCCACAGCACGTCCACGCCGAACCACTCAGGGAACCAGGCGGACGGCGATGACCCGGCGATGCTGATGGCGATGGCAAGGTAGACGAAGGGGAACGCCAGGCCGTCGTTGAGGCCGGCCTCGGAAGTGAGGCCAAACCGGACCTCGTCCTCCTTGTTGGTGCCGCCGTCGTGGTCCGCGGGTTCGCCCACCTGGACCTCGGAGGCAAGAACCGGGTCCGTGGGCGCCAGGCTGGACGCCACCAGCAGGGCGGCACCCAGGCCCAGGCCCAGGAACCACAGGCCCAGGAGGGTCAGGCCAATGATGCACAGCGGCATGGCGATCCCCAGCAGCCGCCAGGTGGTGGACCAAAGCCGCCGCCCCACCGGCCGGTCCAGGGCCAGCCCCGCGCCCATCAGCGAAATGATCACGCAGATTTCCGACAGATGCAGGACAAAGTCGCCGTGCGCTATCGGGTCCGGGTCCGGAAGGGTGGGAATCAGGGCGAACGCGCCCATGCCCGCCCCGAGGAAAACCATAGGCATGGAGAAGGGCATATCGCGCAGCAGTTTGGGGAGCACCGCGGCGGTGAACACGGCAAGTCCGGCGGCGGCAAAGAGGATGTTGGGGGCTTCAAACACGGTGATGTTCTCCGGCCTGGGTCGGCTGCGCCCTGGTGGCGCGGCAAGATAGCACTGGGTCCCGGAAGGGGTTGCTCCACCTTAGCCCCCTCCGGTTTCAGCTTGCAGGTTCTTGAATTCCAGACACCACGACGGCGGCGTTGCTGGTTTTCGGTCCCGGCATGCGGTGAGCTTGAACCATGCCTGCCTTCCTGCCTGCCGTCGACGTCCCGCCCCAGCCCTGGACCGGCAGGTTCGATGGGGACGGCGCCGAGCACCGCCGCTGGTGGCAGGCGGTAGGAGCGTACGACGCCGAAGCGGCAGCAGATTCCGCAAAGCCACCTGCCGCGCTGCTCGGCTTTTGCAGCGACGAAGGAGTCCTCCGGAACAAAGGCCGCACGGGCGCGGCTGCCGCACCGGCAGCGCTGCGCGCAGCCCTGGGCGCGCTGGCATTCCACCTGGACCGTCCCGTGACGGACGCCGGGGATGTCGTGGTCGCCGGCACCGGCCTGGAGGCCGGCCAGGAACGCGCCGGCCGGGCAGTAACGGCAATGCTCGACGCCGGGCAGCTCACCGTGGTGCTGGGCGGCGGCCACGAAACCGCTTATGCCAGCTATTCCGGCGTTGCCGCATCCGCCGCCGTCCAGGGCGGCCGGCGGCTGGGCGTCCTGAACCTCGACGCCCACTTCGACCTGCGCGACGAGCCCGTACCCAGCTCCGGCACGCCGTTCCTCCAGATGGCCCGCGCCGAAGCCGCCGCCGGGCGCGAATTCCGCTACGCCGTCGTCGGAATCTCCGAACCCAACAACACCCGCACGCTGTTTGACATGGCGCAGAGGCTGGGCGTGCGGTACCTGCTGGATGAGGACTGCGGCGAGGAGCGGGTGCAGGAGTTCGTGGCCGGGTTCCTCGCGGACATCGACGTCCTCTACCTGACCATTGACCTTGACGTGCTGCCCGCAGCGGTGGCGCCCGGAGTCAGTGCCCCCGCAGCATACGGCGTGCCGCTTCCGGTCATCAGCGCCTTGTGCCGGCAAGTAGCGCAGTCCGGGAAGCTGCTGCACTTTGATGTCGCTGAGCTGAACCCGGACTTCGATATCGACGGCAGGACGGCGAAAGTTGCGGCACGGCTGATCGACACCCTGCTGCGCTGACCTGTTGCTGCGCCGCCTTCAACAAAGTAAGTAGGCTGTCTAATACTGAACTTTTGTATCGAAGGAAGGGAGCCAGCTGAATGCGGCGCCGAGGAATTGTGGCCGCCACCTTGTTGGCTGCCCTGCTGATGCTCACCGGCTGCGGGAGTACCTTCCCCGCAGACCCCCAAGGAACACTCGACAGGGCCAAGGGCGGAACCCTGCGCGTGGGTGCGAGCATCAACGGAGAGTGGATCCGGATCGCCGCGTCCGCCAGTGGCGATGTCCGCAGCGGTGATGTCCCCGGCAGCGACGTTCAAGGAAAAGAGGCAGAGCTGGTGCGGGATTTCGCCGCGCAACTGGGCGCGGAGGTTGAGTGGGTGGCCGGAACGGAGCAGGTGCTGGCCGACGAGCTCAAGCATGGCGGCCTGGACCTGGTCATTGGCGGCCTGGACGACAGGACGCCATGGGTGACACATGCCGGCGTCACCCGTCCTTATGCTGAATCCCGTGACGAGCGCGGCGGCCTTCACAAACACGTCATGCTGGTGCCCCTGGGCGAAAACGCCTTCCTGCTTGAGCTGGATCAGTTCCTGATGGCAGCGAAGGAGCAGAAATGACAAACGTCAGGAGCGACGCGGTCCGGTTCGGCCACACAGAATTACCGGCGGAACAGCAGGAAGCGCTGGGCAAGGCCAAAAAGCTGGAATGGGCCACCATGGGCTTCCTGGTGGTCACCACTGCCATGGTGTTCCTGGTGCTGGGCAACTCGCAGGCCATGAAGGCCGCCTGGATCGAAGACCTGCTTTCCTTCCTGCCCCCGATCTCCTTCCTGGTCGCGGCGCACGCTGTACGCAAACCTCCTTCGGAGGCCCATCCGTACGGCTACCACCGATCCACCGGCGTGGCGCACCTGGTGGCTGCCGTCGCTCTCACGGTGATGGGCGGTTACCTCCTGGTGGAGTCCGGACTTGGCCTGCTGAAGGGGGAACACCCTACGATTGGCGGCATCGAGCTTTTCGGCACCACCATCTGGCTGGGCTGGCTGATGATGGGCGTCATGATCCTTACGGCCGCCCCGCCCGTCTTTCTGGGCAAGGCGAAAATGAAGCTCGCCGAGAAGCTGCACGACAAGGTCCTCTACGCAGACGCGGACATGAACAAGGCCGACTGGATGACGGCAGTAGCGGCGGTGGCGGGTGTGGCGGGAATTGGCATTGGCCTGTGGTGGGCAGATTATGCCGCAGCCCTGGTTATTTCGGCCAGCATCCTGCAGGACGGTGTCCGCAACACCAAGGCCGCCATCTCCGCACTGATGGACAAGCAGGCCATGACCTATGACGACGCAGCGCCGCACCCGCTGGGGCGGCAGCTGGATCACTACCTCCTGGGCATCGGCTGGATTGCCGAAGCCAGGTCCCGGGTGCGGGACGAAGGGCATGTGTTCCATGTGGAGTCCTTTGTGGTCCCCACGGGAGGCTCCATGCCCTCGCTTGGTCAGCTTGAAGCGGCGCGAGAAGCCTGCGTGGCCATGGATTGGAAAGTGCAGGACATGGTGATAGTCCCGGTTGCGGAGTTGCCCTCCGAGTTCCTTCCTGGCAAGACGTCAGGCCTGCTGTGACCGCCGCTACTGGCCTTTGAGGACGTAACGCCGCTCGGGGCGTCCCACGCCGTATTTCAGCCTTACGTCCAGCGTTCCTTCGTCGTGCAGGTACTCGAGGTAGCGGCGGGCGCTGACCCGGGACGTCCCCACCTGCTCGGCCACCTCAGCCGCGGACAGGTCACCCTCGGCGGTGTTGAGGATGGCTTCCACAAGCTTCAGCGTCTCGATGCTGCAGCCCTTGGGCAGCGGCCGCTCCGTCCGGTCCAGGCCGAACACCCGGTTGACGTCCGACTGCTCCGCCACATCCTTGGCTGAGTCCAGGCCCTGGTACGCGCTGCGGTAATGCTCCAGGCGCTCCTGCAGATCCGACTGCGAAAACGGCTTGATCAGGTAATGCACAATGCCGCCCCGGAGCGCCTTCCGTACGGTTTCCACCTCGCGTGCAGCGCTGATCACCAGCACATCCAGCTCCGGGGCAACGTCCCGCAGCTTGTGCATGAGGTCCAGCCCGTTGATGTCCGGAAGGTGGATGTCCAGCAGCACCAGGTCCGGCTGCAGCCGCCCGGTTTCAGCGACGGCCTGGGCCCCGGTATGGGCCACTCCCACCACGGCGAAGCCGGGCGTGCGCTGGATGAAGCCCGCATGTACCTTGGCCACCATGAAGTCGTCATCAACGATCAGTACCTTGATCATGGCTTCGTTGCACCTCTTTTGAATCGTGCGGTGAAAACTGCTCCGTTGTCGTTGGCCACGGTGAGGTCGCCTCCGGACCTCCGGCAGACCACACGCGAGAGGGCCAGTCCGAAGCCACGCCCGTCTGCGGGCCCGGCTTCCTTGGTGGTAAACCCTTGCCGGAAAATCTCCTCCAAGGCGTCGCCCGGGACGCCCGGCCCGGTGTCACGGACGGTGACAGTGACCTGGTCAGCCCCGGTGCGCGGGTCCCTGCCATCCTCGACAAGCACGCGGACCGCAGCGGCGGGAAGTCCTGACACGGCGTCGAACGCGTTGTCCACGAGGTTCCCCACCACGGTGGTGAGGTCCCGCGACAACGCGTCGCCGACCGGCCGCAGGGTAGATTTGGGATCCAGCTGCAGGGCCACGCCACGCTCGGTGGCGAGGCTGGATTTGGCAATCAGCAGCGCGGCGAGGGCCGGGTCCTGGATCCGGCTGGTGACTTCATCGTTGAGCCTGGTGCGGTCCAGGGTGGCGCCGTTGACGAACTGCACCACGGAATCGTATTCGCCGATCTGGATCAGGCCCGAGATCACGTGGAGCTGGTTGGCGAACTCGTGGGCCTGCGCCCGCAGCGTATCCGTGGCCGTGCGGGTGGCGCCCAGTTCACGCTCAAGCGAGGACATCTCGGTCCTGTCGCGCAACGTGGTCACAGAGCCTATTTCACGGCCCCGGGACCGGATGGGAACGCGGTTCAGCACCACCAGCCGCTCCCCCACCAGCACCAGCTGGTCGGGATCCGGCTGGTCGCGCGTGAGGACGGTCTTCAGCGCGGGGTCCACAGGAAGCGATGAGACCTTCTTGCCCACGCAGTCCGCCGGCAGGCCCAGCAGTTGACGGGCACTGTCATTGGCCACCGTGATCCGCTCGTTCGGATCGAGTGCCACCACCCCTTCCTTGAGCCCGCGCAGCATAGCTTCCCGGTTTTCCACCAGGCCCGTGATCTCACTGGGTTCCATGCCCAGGGTCTGGCGTTTGACGCGCCGGGACAGCAGCAGGGAACCGGCCACACCCAGGACACTGGCTACTCCGAGGTATGTCAGCAGATTTGGAACCGCATCCCCAAGCCGCTCCAATACGGTGGGATAGTTGCGGCTGATGGAGGCGATGCCGATCATCTTTCCGGCGTCATCCAGCACCGGGACGTGCGCGGACAGGACCGCCGCATTGCTTTCCGGCACCACACCGGTCCAGGCGCGGCCCTCCATGACCCGGCTCGACCCAATATCCAGCTTCTCGCCCAGCAACCCGGGGTCTGAGGAGGCCACCACGGTACGGTCCTGTTTCGCCAACGCCACTTGGGACGATCCGGACAACGTCCGCACGGCCTCCGCCACGGCGGGCAGTGCCGCTCCGTTGCGGGGCTCGGCGGTTGGCAGCAGCTCACGGACCGCCGGGTTGTTGCCCAGTGCCTCGGCAGCGGAGAGCGCGCGCCGGCCCTCGACCCGCTCAAAGGTGGCGGCGGACTGGGCCAGGGAGATCGCCACCACGGCCACCAGGACCGCCAACACAATCAGCAACTGCAGCACGAGGTATTGCCCCGCGAGGGACATTCCTCTTCGTCGAGTCACTGTGGTTGGTCCTTTGGGTGGTTCAGCACGTATCTCCGGCCAGGCTCCGGCATTTTTCGGCCGGTCCGCGGAGGTACGGGAACTATACCGCAGGCGGCGCCAGAGCCAGGCCTTGCGGGCCTTTCAACCCTGAACGCGAAGATCCGCGGTTGGTTCCGCGAAACGTGAACGCAATGAACTTAACTTTCTCTGCGTACATAAGAGTGACGGGCATCACGGCGGAACCTAGCATCGAATCACCAAGTCAATCTTGCTGATCATTTTTCATGAGAAGAGGAACACCATGCGCCAGATTCGCGCATTGCGTATTGCCGCCGTCGCCGCCGGCATCGCCCTGATGGCCACCGGCTGCGGTGCCACCGGAAAGAGCTCCACCGGTTCGGAAAGCTCCGGCGCTGCCGCCGGGCCCATCACCGGGCTGCAGATCATGGTCCCCAACACCCCGGGCGGCGGTTATGACACCACCGCCCGCGCAGCAGCGAAGGTCCTCGACGACGAGAAGATCACCAGCAACACCGAAGTCTTCAACCTCGCCGGCGCTGGCGGCACCGTAGGCCTGGCCCGCGTGGTGAACGAGAAGGGCAATGGCGACCTTGCCATGCTCATGGGCCTGGGTGTCGTCGGTGCAAGCTACACCAACAAGTCCGAGTCGAAGCTCACCGAAACCACTCCGCTGGCACGGCTCATCGAGGAACCCGGCGCCATCATGGTCGGCAAGGACTCCCCGTACAAGACCATCGATGACCTGGTCAAGGCCTGGAAGGCCGATCCCGGTTCCATCTCCGTGGGCGGCGGCTCCTCCCCCGGCGGCCCCGACCACCTGCTTCCCATGCAGCTCGCGGGAGCAGTAGGAATTGACGCTACGAAGGTCAACTACGTCGCCTACGACGGCGGTGGCGATCTGCTCCCCGCCATCCTCGGCAACAAACTCGGCTTTGCCGCCTCCGGCGCCGGCGAGTTCCTGCAGCAGATCCAGTCCGGCGAAGTGCGGGTCCTGGCGACCAGCGGCGACAAGCGCCTTGAAGGCGTGGACGCCCCCACGCTGAAGGAATCCAACATTGACCTGGTCTTCACCAACTGGCGCGGCATGGTGGCCCCTCCCGGCATCAGCGACGCGGACAAGGCATCCCTGATCGCCGCCCTTGAGAAGATGCACGGAACCGAGGCCTGGAAGGAAACACTGAAGACGCGCGGCTGGACTGACGCCTTCATCACCGGCGACGAGTTCAAGTCCTTCCTCTCCGACCAGGACAAGCGGGTGGCGGACGTCCTCACCAAGCTTGGGTTGGCGTGAGCTCCCTGACTTCAGGCCTCAAAGGCCGCGCCGAGCTGGGGGTTGCCCTCCTGCTCGGCGCGGCCGGCGTCCTGGTCTTCGTGGACGCCAACCGCCTGGTAACCCCGTACTCCCAATCCGATCCGGTCGGTCCCAAAACCGTTCCCTACATTGTTGCCGGCCTGCTGGTGGTCTGCGCTGTCCTGCTGGCCATCAACGTGATCCGCGGCGGCCAGGGCGAGGCCGAAGGCGGCGAAGACGTGGACCTCACCCACCCCGCCGACTGGAAGACCGTCCTGCCCCTGGCGGGCGCTTTTATCCTGAACATCCTGCTCATTGACTGGGCCGGCTGGGTCATCTCCGGCACTGTCCTGTTCTGGGGCTGCGTCCTTGCCCTTGGGAGCAGGCACTACATCCGTGACGGCCTCATCTCCGTGGCCCTGTCCCTGCTGACCTTCTACGGTTTCTACCTCGGCCTCGGCATCGCCCTTCCGGCCGGCCTCCTGGAAGGAATCCTTTAATGGACGTCTGGTCCTCCCTGATGGACGGCTTCGCCACCGCCCTCACCCCCATGAATTTCCTCTACGCCGTCATCGGTGTCATCCTGGGCACCGCCGTCGGCGTCCTTCCGGGCCTGGGCCCGGCCATGACCGTGGCCCTGCTGCTTCCGGTCACCTATGCCCTGGAACCCACCAGCGCCTTCATCATGTTCGCCGGCATTTACTACGGCGGCATGTACGGCGGCTCCACCACCTCCATCCTGCTGAACACACCGGGTGAATCGTCGTCGGTAGTGACGGCCATCGAGGGCAACAAAATGGCCAAGGCCGGGCGTGCGGCGCAAGCGCTTGCGACGGCGGCCATCGGCTCGTTCGTTGCCGGCACCATCGGCACGGCCCTGCTGGCGGTCTGCGCGCCGATCGTGGTCCAGTTCGCCGTCAGCCTGGGCGCCCCGAGCTACTTCGCCATCATGGTCCTGGCCCTGCTGGCCGTCACCGCAGTGCTGGGTTCGTCACGGCTCCGCGGCTTTGCCTCGCTGGCACTCGGCCTGGCCATCGGCCTGGTGGGCATCGACTCCGTCACCGGCCAGCGCCGCCTCACCTTCGGCCAGCCGCTGCTGGCGGACGGCCTGGACATCGTTGTGGTGGCCGTGGCCATCTTCGCCGTGGGTGAAGCCCTCTGGGTAGCCGCCCACCTGCGCCGCACCCCGCTGCATGCCATTCCCGTGGGGCAGCCCTGGATGGGCAAGTCCGACTGGAAGCGCTCCTGGAAGCCGTGGCTGCGCGGTACCGCCTTCGGCTTCCCCTTCGGCGCACTGCCGGCCGGTGGCGCCGAGATCCCCACGTTCCTTTCGTATGTCACAGAGAAGCGCCTCAGCAAACACCCTGAGGAGTTCGGCAAGGGCGCCATTGAAGGTGTTGCCGGCCCGGAAGCCGCCAACAACGCTGCAGCCGCCGGCACCCTGACACCGATGCTGGCCCTGGGCCTGCCCACCAACGCCACGGCCGCCGTAATGCTCGCCGCCTTCACCTCCTACGGCATCCAGCCGGGCCCGCAGCTCTTCAGCAGCCAGGGTCCCCTGGTGTGGGCGCTGATCGCGAGCCTGTTCATCGGCAACCTGCTGCTCCTGCTGATCAACCTGCCGCTGGCACCGATGTGGGCCAAGCTCCTGCAGCTCCCCCGGCCGTACCTGTACGCGGGCATCCTCTTCTTCGCCACGCTGGGCGCCTACTCGGTGAACCTGCAGGCGTTCGACCTGGTGATCCTGCTGGTGCTCGGTGCACTCGGGTTCATGATGCGGCGCTTCGGGCTCCCCGTGCTGCCGCTGATCCTCGGCGTCATCCTCGGTCCGCGCATCGAAGGCCAGCTCCGCAAGACCCTTCAGCTCAGCGCCGGTGACCCTGCCGGCCTCTTCAGCGAGCCCATCGCCGTCGTTGTTTACATCATCGTGGGGCTGATCCTGCTGTGGCCGCTGGTTTTCAAGCTGATCCGGCGGAACCGTCCGGCTGCAGCTGAACCTTCATCAGCTCCGGCCGCTCCGTCAGGTAGCTCCGCGCATGCAGACCTGCCCGTTCATTCAGATGATTCCGTCCGCTCGGACAGCGCGGCACACTCACAGAGCTCCGTGAAGCCAGACAGCTCCGCTCACCCAGACAACAAGGAGACACCATGACCATCGTGGTGGGATACGTCCCGACCCCCGAGGGCGAAGCAGCCCTGACCCAGGCCATCCACGAAGCCCGGAAGAGCAACACCACGCTGCTGGTGATCAACTCGTCCAAGGGCGATGCCCTGGTGGACAACCGCTACGCCCAGGAGCCGGAGATCCAGAGCATCGAGGACCGGCTGGCCACCCAGGGCATTGACCACGTGATCAAGCAGCCGGTCCGTGGACACGATGCCGCCGCCGAGGTCCTGGATGCCGCGGAGGAGAACAACGCCGAGCTGATCGTGATCGGCCTGCGCCGGCGTACGCCGGTGGGCAAGCTCATCATGGGCAGCGTGTCTCAGCGGATCCTGCTGGAGGCGGACTGCCCGGTCCTGGCCGTAAAGGCCGGCTAGCGGGACTGCAGCTGCTCCTGCGGCTGTTCCTGTTCCTGCGCCGCAGGCTGCCCGGCCCGGGGCTGCCCTGCGCGGAACAGTTCCTGGCGCTGGCGCCCCAGTCCTTCAACTTCAACCTCCACTACGTCCCCCGGCTGCAGGTAGGGAAAGCGGCCGCTAAGTGCAACACCTTCTGGAGTCCCGGTGATCATCACATCACCGGGCTCCAGCCGCATGTACTGGCTACAGTGGTGCACCAGGGTAGCGGCGTCGAAGATGAGCCCTGACGTGGACGAGTCCTGGCGGACTTCGCCGTTCACCCAGCTGCGCAGGCGCAGGTTACCGCCGTCGATCTCCTCCGCCGGAACAAACCACGGGCCCAGCGGTGTCGAACCGGGCAACGACTTGCCCTTGGTCCACTGGCCGGCCGCACCCGGAATCTGGTATTCACGCTCGGAGAAGTCGTTGGCGGTGACGTAGCCGGCGATGCAGTCCCTGGCGGCCTCCACAGACTGCAGGTAGCTGGCCTCCCGGCCGATCACAATGCCCAATTCCACTTCCCAGTCGTATTTGGTGGAGTGCGGCGGAACCGGGGCGGGGTCATAAGGCCCTGCCACGGTGTTCGTCGGCTTGAGGAACACCACAGGAATCTCCGGTGGCGCGGAGCCTGACTCGGCCGCGTGCGCGGCGTAGTTCATGCCAATCCCCACCACGGCTCCGGGCCGCGCCACCGGAGCGCCGACCCGCAGGCCGGCCGCTCCCTCAAGGACAGGCAAGGTGCCGGCCTCGAGGGCTGCCCTTACCTTCGCAAGCCCTCCGCCGGCGAGGAAGGCGCCGTCAATGTCCCCGGTCAGGGGCAGCAGGCTGAAGCACACTTCGTTTCCGTCCATGGATGAAGCCAGAACGGCGGGCTGTTCCTTGCCGATGTCCCCGAGGCGCATGATCTTCATACAGGATTTCCTTCTCTTCCGAAGTCCGTTTAATGCCGGCTTAGCAGTATGGTGTCCGAGGCAGGAGGGCGTTCGCCAATGCGCCGATTGTGACTGCGCCTCCGGGAAGGTTTCGAGCCGCCGAGGGCCGGTCTGATCCCTTTTAAAGGGCGGTCATCTGACATTTAGGGCGTCTAACGGTAGACTGGGTTGGCCCTGGGGGACGAAACACAGAAAGTTCAGCACATGTCTACAGCCACAATGGAACGCCTTCCGGCCTTCTCCGTCTCCACGGAAGAGCCGCTGAACCGGACCATCGACCTGGAGTTTTCCACTGCAGGCGAAATGCACGCCGGCTTGGAAGAGGCAGTCGCAGGGCTGATCGAGGTGGCCGCCAAGGACGCCTCCTGCGGCATCCTCGTCACCCGGCTCCGGCCGGGACGCTATACCGTAGCCCTGGATGAATCGGTGCCCTTCGGCGAGACCTACGAGGCCATCGCCGCCTAAGAGTTTGCGACGGACGCCTCTCCTCGCATTAACAAAAGTCCCCGCCTGGCATCGCGCCGGGCGGGGACTTTTGCTTGCAGGACCGAACCGTCAGGCGCGGCGCACCTGCACGCCGTCGGACTTCAAGAAGAGCTGTTTCTCAGTCGGACCAGCCGGCACAAGCCACAGGACGTTGCCGCTCTGGGACACTTCCTCCACCTCCCCGGTGGCTACAACGTGCGCCTGCTTGATGATCTCCACGCGTTCCCCGGCCCGAAGGATCCTCCAGTCGGAAACGGCGGCTGAATGGGCATTGCGCCTCGATAAGACTGCCCCACGAGCTTTCATGTGAACTTCTACCCCTTTGTAATGTTCTTCCGCCACAGCCTCTTTGATGTGACTTTTACTACACCTTCAGTTCTACTACACTCCCCGCCCGCCCGAGGGACTTGTCGATGGAAATTTCACCAGGCGGACGGTTAGCGCTTTCCTTCCGAACATTCTTCTTCTTTACGCGAGTACGCCGACGGCAGATTCGGCAGCCCGGCGTACCGTACCTGCCGCGACAAGCCGGTCCGCCGCTTCCAATTCGGGCGAGAGGAAGCGGTCCGTTCCCGGCCCGTCCACCACGGCGCGGAGTGCAGCGACGACGGCGGTACCTGCCGGCCCCGGGGTCAGCACTCCGCCGGAGAGCTGGGTGCGGATGTCCAGGGCGCGGGCGGAGGTCACCAGCTCGATAGCCAGGACGCGGCGCAGGTTCTCCACAGCTTTGCGCAGCTTGCGCGCGGCATGCCAGCCCATGGAGACGTGGTCTTCCTGCATGGCGGAGCTGGGGATGGAGTCGACAGACGCGGGAACAGCCAGCCGCTTGTTGTCGGACACAAGACCTGCCTGGGTGTACTGGGCGATCATCAGGCCGGAATCCACTCCCGGGTCAGCGGCGAGGAAAGCAGGAAGGCCATGGGAGCGGGCCGGGTCCAGCATCCTGTCCGTGCGCCGCTCGGCTATCGAGCTCAGGTCCGCGACGGCGATGGCCAGGAAATCCAGGACATATGCCACGGGGGCACCGTGGAAGTTGCCGTTCGAGCTCACCCGCCCGTCCGGCAGAACCACCGGGTTGTCGATGGCCGCGGCCAGTTCGCGCGACGCTACAAGGGCAGCATGGTCCAGTGTGTCCCTGACGGCGCCGGCCACCTGCGGGGCACAGCGGAGCGAGTAAGCGTCCTGCACCCGTGAGTCCCCCACCTTGTGGGAAGCCACGATGGGCGAATCCGACAGCATGCGCAGCATATTGTCGGCGCTTGCCGCCTGCCCAGGGTGGGGACGCAGCGCGGCGTGCAGCTCGGGCTGGAACACCTGATCGGTTCCCAGCAGGGCCTCGACGCTCAGCGCCGCGGTGATGTCCGCCGTCGTCAGCAGCTGGCGAAGGTCGGCGATGGCCATCAGGAGCATGCCCAGCATGCCCTCAGTGCCATTGACCAGTGCCAGGCCCTCCTTTTCGGCGAGCGTGACCGGTTCGATGCCGTGCTCGGCGAGAAGTGCGGCGACGGCGGGCCGGCCGGGTACGCCGTAGAGCCCGTCGGGGCCTTCCGCCTGGCCTTCACCCATCAGGACCAGGGCGCAGTGGGACAGCGGAGCGAGGTCCCCGGAGCAGCCCAGGGAACCGAATTCGCGGACCACCGGCGTGATGCCGGCGTTGAGGACATCCACCATGGTCTGCAGGACGACGGGGCGGACGCCGGTGCGGCCGGAGGCGAGGGTCTTGGCGCGCAGGAACATGATGCCGCGCACCACTTCGCGTTCCACGGCCGGGCCCATGCCGGCGGCGTGGCTGCGGATCAGGCTCTTCTGGAGCTGGGTGCGCAGTTCGTTGGGGATGTGGCGGTTGGCCAGGGCACCGAAGCCGGTGGAGATACCGTAGGCGGGCACGTCGCTCGCGGCCAGGTCGTCGATGTGCGCACGGACGTTGGCGACCGTTTCCAGCGCTTCCTCTGAGAGTGCCACCTTGGCGTTGTGGCGTGCAACGGCGACGACATCCTCCGGCGTCACGCCGGAGGAGCCGAGCGTGATGGTCAGCGGTTCGTGGGTGATTGCGGTCATTGAAGTTCCTTAAGTGAACCGGTGGTTGAGGCCGTCGAAACCTCTGGGATCTCGACAGGCTCGATCACCGAGGGTCAGCGGTTCTCGTTCATGGGGATGCGGACGCCGCGTTCCTTGGCGACGTCGAGGGCGCGCTCGTAGCCGGCGTCGGCGTGGCGGATGACGCCCATGCCGGGGTCGTTGGTGAGGAGGCGTTCGAGCTTCTGCGCGGCGAGGTCGGTTCCGTCCGCGACGGAGACCTGTCCGGCGTGGATGGAGCGGCCGATGCCAACGCCCCCGCCGTGGTGCAGCGATACCCACGTGGCCCCGGAGGCGGTGTTGAGCAGGGCGTTCAGCAGCGGCCAGTCGGCGATGGCGTCGGAGCCGTCGGCCATGGCTTCGGTCTCACGGTAAGGGGAGGCAACAGATCCGGAGTCGAGGTGGTCGCGGCCGATGACGATGGGCGCCTTGACCTTGCCTTCCTTGACGAGCTGGTTGAACAGCAGCCCGGCCTTGGCGCGTTCGCCGTACCCGAGCCAGCAGATCCGGGCCGGCAGGCCTTCGAACTCCACACGTTCACCGGCAGCGTCGATCCAGCGGTGCAGGTGCTTGTTGTCGGGAAAGAGCTCCTTGATGGCTTTGTCCGTGACGGCGATGTCGTCGGGATCGCCCGAGAGGGCCACCCAGCGGAAGGGGCCCAGGCCCTCGCAGAACAGGGGCCGGATGTAGGCCGGAACGAAGCCGGGGAATTCAAAGGCCCGGGTGTAGCCGCCCTTGCGTGCTTCGTCGCGGATGGAGTTGCCGTAGTCAAACACCTCGGCGCCGGCGTCCTGGAATTCCACCATGGCCTGGACGTGCCGTGCCATCGAAGCCTGGGCCTTTTTAGTGAACCCTTCGGGATCGGCCTCAGCTTCGCGGTGCCATTCCTTGACGGAGATTCCCTCGGGCAGGTAGGACAGCGGATCGTGCGCGCTGGTCTGGTCGGTGACGATGTCCACCGTGAGTTCGCCGGCCTTGTGGCGGCGCAGGATTTCGGGGAACACCTCGGCAGCGTTGCCCACGTAGCCCACGGACCAGCCGCGGCGCTCTTCCTTGGCCTTGAGCACCTTGGCGATGGCGGCGTCGAGATCTGTTTCCACTTCGTCGAGGTAGCGCTTGCCGGTGCGCCGGCGCAGGCGGGTCTCATCGACGTCGACGATCAGGCAGGCGCCCTCGTTCAGGGTAACTGCCAGCGGCTGGGCGCCGCCCATGCCGCCGCAACCGCCGGTCAGGGTGAGGGTGCCGGCAAGGGTGCCATCTTCGTCGCCGGTCAGCTTCCGGGCGATGGCGGCGAAGGTCTCGAAGGTGCCCTGCAGGATGCCCTGGGTGCCGATGTATATCCAGGACCCGGCGGTCATCTGGCCGTACATCATCAGGCCTTCGGCTTCGAGCCGGCGGAACTCGGGCCAGTTGGCCCAGTCGCCCACCAGGTTGGAGTTGGCCAGAAGCACGCGCGGGGCCCATTCATTGGTGCGGAATACACCCACCGGCTTCCCCGACTGGACCAGGAGGGTCTCGTCCTTTTCCATGGTTTCCAGGGTGCGGGTAATGGCGTCGAACGCAGCCCAGGACCGGACAGCGCGTCCGGTCCCGCCGTAGACCACCAGATCATCCGGGCGCTCGGCCACCTCGGGGTCCAGGTTGTTCATCAGCATCCGCAGCGGAGCTTCGGTCTGCCAGGACTTTGCCGTGAGCTTGGTGCCGCGGGCAGCTTTGACCGGGCGGGCACCGGTGGTGAAATCGGCGGGTGCCATGATGGCTCCTTTTCATCGTGAGTCTGTGTTGTGGAAGAAGATCTGTATCAACTAAAGCCCTTGCGGAAGGGGCTTTACAGGGGTTTCAGGCCGGTACTGTCCGGCATTCCAGACGCTGCCGCCATCTCGTTCCGCTATCAGTTTTGGTTGCCAAAAGGCCACCGCCCGGATGGGGACCCTAAGTGATAGCGCAACGGCTGGGGCGGGGCGGCTACCTTGTGCCTGGCTACTTTGCGGGGCGGCCGTGGAGCCGGATGGAGAGTTCGTCGGCGGCCTTTTGGACCCGGCCGGCCAGCACCGGCCATTCCTGCACGGGCAGCTTGTCCTCGAGGAAGGTGACGGCGACTGCCGCCGTCGGCCATCCAAGGTGGTCCGTTACAGCGGCGGCGATGGAACCGAAGCCAGGGGTGACCTCGCCATGTTCCGTGGCGTAGCCGCGCTGCCTGACCTGGTCCAGATGGGACGACAGAGCCGAGTACTTCATGATGGCGCCTTCCACCTCGTGCCGGGCCGTGAAGGCGGCGGCATTCGGATACAGGGCGCGCACCTGGGACTTGGGCAGCGCGGCCAGGATGGCGCGTCCGCTGGCAGTGAGGTGGCTGGGGAGCCGCACGCCGACGTCGGTCACCAGGGACGGGCGGTTCTTGGCCCGCTCCTCCACGATGTACAGCACGTCGCGTCCGTGCAGTACTGCCAGGTGCGCACTCTCACCGAGGGCATCGACGAGGCTCGCGAGCAAGGGCCGGCCGAGCCGGGAGAGCGGTTCCTGCCGCGAGTAGGCGGAACTCAGCTCGAAGGCACTGATCCCGAGTCCGTACCGCTGCTCCTCGTGCAGGTGGAGCACGAAACCGTTCGCCTCCATCACTCCCAGCAGGTGATAGACGCTCGACCGGGGCAGGCCCAGGGAAGAGGCAATTTGCGATGCCGCCATCGGCCCCCGCCGGGAAGCCAGCAGCTTGAGGATGCGAAGCGTGTTTTCGGCAGCGGGGACCTTCGATGCCGCCTTTGAGGCCGCTTTTGATGCGTTGACTGCCTGCGGCGCTGGTTCCGTAGCTAACACCGGACCCTCCTTCGTATTTCGCGGGAACACCACGGCGCTATCCGGGATCTCGTACTTAAGCATGCCCCCTTATTGGCTTCCTGATTCGCACGTAAATACTCGTGCTGTCTGAAATACCAGACCCAGGCGGGCGCTGCCACCTGCAGCAGGCAGCCAGATTGTCGGCACGGCAGTGACCCTCCCGCAGCGACCGGTTCTTCCCCTGCTCAGGCCAAGGACAGTACGAACGAAAGCACAAAGCCGGCGGCGGTACTAAGGGCGACGGCGGGTCCGCCGTGTTCGTACGCCTCGGGCATCAGGGTGTCCGCGAGCGAGGCAATCACCGCACCGGCGGCGAAGGCCAGTGGCAAGGAGATTGTTTCGGGGTCGCTGCCCGACAGTGGCCCTGCGCCGACGACGACGGCGATCGCCAGCAGGACGGCGCAGACAAGCCAGAGTCCGATGATCGCTCCGGCAGATTTGCCTTGGCTCCGCATGGAGGACGCTCCCACCAGCGCCTCGGGCAGGTTGGACACAAAGATTGCCGCCAGCAGGGCAAGCCCGCCGGTCCCCTCCCCCAGGGAAACGCCCAGCGCAATGTTCTCCGGGACGCCGTCGAGGGTAACGGCCGCCAGAAGCGCCATCCCTGCGGCGCCTCGCGTGGAGGTAGCGGCAGGTGCATGCTCTGTGGCGGCCGCATCGGTGTCCAGTTTGGCGCTGCCCCGGTACTCGTCTGCGGGGGCGGGCTTGGAAGTCGGCTGCGCCCAGCGGTCGAGCAGTGCGCTCAGCACGGTGAAAACTACCGCGCCGGCGATAAGTCCGCCGGCCGCGCGGATGATTCCGCCGCGTTGGTAGGCGTCCTCAAAGAGTTCGAAGGTCAGGGCCGTGATCAGCGCGCCTGCGGCGAAGGACAGGAGGATCGCCAGCACCCGCTTTGGCAGTTCGAAACGCACACCGATGAGCGCGCCCACCACGAGGGCGCTGGAAGCCACAACACCGAAAAGCAGCGACATTCCCACAGCGTCAGTATAGGGAGCGGGCTACCGAATGAGCCATGGCCTGCAGGGATTGGTGCCCCCCCTTGCGACCAAACCGCGCACAGGCAAGATTCCCAGTCCGAACTGCGAAGGCTATCACGTGGAGGGTTCCTCGCCTGGGTCCCTATCCCGACGGATCGTCTGCGTGAAGAGCGGGATTCGGCAGGAATGTCATGATCGCCTCGGAACACAGCGCCACGAGATCCTTGGGTGGCCAGAAGCCCGCGCTGATCCGGCGTCGGGCACTCAGCGCCTGGTCTCGTACCTGGTCAAGAGAACGCCGTCGGGAAACGTCCGGGCCTCCACCAGGCTCAGGTTCACCCAGTTGTCCAGGGCTGTGAAGAACGGCGTGCCGCCCCCCACCAGCACCGGATGGGTGACGATCGCGTACTCGTCGATCAGCCCGGCCCGCATGGCCGCCGCGGCGAGTGTGGCACCGGCGATGTCCATGGAGCCGCCGTCGTCGGCCTTGAGCCGGGTGATCTCGGTGACCGCGTCGCCGGTGACCAGGCGGGTGTTCCAGTCGACCGTCCTGGTCTTCGACGAGAACACCATTTTCGGCATGTCCCGCCAGCGGCGGGCGAACTCGATCTGCGCCGGTGTGGCGCCAGGCTGCTGGTCGGCGGTCGGCCAATGGGAGCTCATCGTCTCCCACAGTTTGCGCCCGTACAGCGCCAGGCCCGTCACCGCCACCCGGTCGGACCACCATTGGAACAGCTCGTCGCTCGGCACGCTCCAGCCGAGGTCGTCGCCCGGCGCCGCGATATAGCCGTCCAGGCTCACGTTCATGCCGAAGGTCAGTTTGCGCATGGCGTCAGTTTCCCGTGAGTCAGTATCCGTTGTACAGACCGGCACAGCGCGGAAAAATCATCGGTCAGGCCAAATCGAGGGCCAGTTGACCATCACGCCAAGCAGACCCTCGGCCCGGCCATGCGACACAAAGCGATCACAGAACGCCGCCATTCATGGGCAAACTCCACACCCCAGGTGCGGCTTGCCTCGGACATTAGTGCCGTGGCCCGCTCAGACCCTGACCACTACCTTGCCGCGTGCCCGCCCCTCGCGGAGGTACTGGATGGCGGCCGGCGCTTCGGCGAGAGGGAAGACCTTGTCGACGGCTGGCTTCACGCTGCCGGCGTCGATCAGCGATGCGAGGGCTTCAAGATCCAGGTGCGTTTCCTTCGCCACAAGCCCTTTGAGTTTCTGCCCGGAGAACAGTGAAGCAAACGGCGCTCGAAGGGACCGCTCAAAGCCGCCGGTCAGCTTGCCGCCCCCTTCACCGCCGACAATCACCAACCTGCCCTTCGGCGCCAGAGCGGCACGCAGGACGGACAGCCTACGGTTGCCGGCCATGTCCAGGATGACGTCGTACAGCATTCCGGCCGCGGCGATATCGGACTTTGTGTAGTCGATGACGGCATCCGCCCCGAGGGACCGGACAAGCTCAACCTTGCCGGTACTGCAGACTCCTGTGACCTCCGCTCCAAAAGCCTTGGCCAGTTGGACTGCGAAGGAGCCAACTCCCCCACCCGCTCCGATGATGAGCACCTTCTGGCCCACGGTAATCTCGCCGGCATCCCGGACAGCCTGAAGTGCGGTGACGGCGGAAATGGGTGCCGCGGCCGCTTCCTCGAACGAGAGGCTGGCGGGCTTCCGTGCCACCTTGTCCTCCTTCGCGCAGACGTATTCGGCGAAGGACCCGTCGCAGGTTCCGTAGACCTCGTCACCAGCAGCGAAGCGGGTCACTCCGCCGCCCACGGCCTCCACAACGCCCGCCACTTCCCGTCCACGGACGGGAACCTTGGGCTTCTTCAGGCCGTAGCCGAAGAGCCGGACCAAATACGGCAACCCGGTCATCAGGTGCCACACGCCCTGGTCGATACCGGCGGCCCTCACGCGGATGAGTACCTCACCCTCGCGGGGCACCGGCCGGGCGATGTCCCGCAACTCGAGCACGTCTGCTGATCCATACACGTCCTGCACGATTGCCTTCATCACCGATCTCCTTCGGGCTGCTGGTACTCGGCACAAACCTCAAGCAGTTCATCCGCCCAGTTCAAGGCCGCCCCTCAAACCAAGGAAATGCAGGAGTCGAGTCAAGGGTTGTGCGCCCTTGAACCCGAAAAGCCTGCGAATCAGCGCTTCGTCTGAGATCAAAGACACCAAGCCCCCGTGAGGCTCATCACGTCGCCCGCGGAGGTGCTCTGCTGGTAAGCGGCTCCCCTCCCAAAGACGAGAAGGTATTTGTATGCAACCAGCACCAAACCCAACCAGGAACGAAAGTGCCGCCGGAAAGCAGAACCCTGCTGCCGCCGTCGGAAGCGTCCTGAACCGGGGGCTGAACGTGCGCCACATCAGGTTCATGGCCTTGGGTTCTGCGATCGGCACGGGCCTGTTCTATGGTTCAGCCTCCGCAATGCAAAAGGCCGGCCCGGCCGTACTGCTGGCCTACATCATCGGCGGCGCGGCAGTATTTATGGTGATGCGCGCGCTCGGTGAAATGGCCGTCCGGCACCCGGTGTCCGGCTCCTTCGGCCAGTACGCCAGCCGCTACCTCGGCCCGCTGGCAGGGTTCGTGACCGGCTGGACCTACGTGTTCGAAATGGCCATCGTCGCGATCGCGGATGTGACGGCGTTCAGCATCTACATGGGTTTCTGGTTCCCGCAGGTGGAGCGCTGGGTCTGGATCCTGGCGATCATCTTCTTCCTGGCCGCCCTGAACCTGCTGAGCGTCAAGGTCTTCGGCGAACTCGAGTTCTGGTTCTCCCTCATCAAGGTGGCGGCCATCATCGCCATGATCGCCGGCGGCGCTGCCATTATCGTGTTCGGCTTCCAGGCTGCCGGTACAACTGTCACGCCAGGCCTGGGCAATCTCGTGGAGCACGGCGGATTCCTCCCGTTCGGCTTCGAAGGGCTGCTGGCCTCCTTCGCCGTGGTGATGTTCGCCTTCGGCGGGATCGAGACCCTCGGCATCACCGCCGGCGAGGCCGCAGACCCCAAGAAGGTCATCCCCAAGGCAGTCAACACCGTCCCCGTGCGCGTCCTGCTGTTCTACGTCCTCACCCTGGGCGTGCTCATGAGCCTCTTCCCGTGGAATGAGATCGGCAGCAACGGCAGCCCCTTCGTGCAGATCTTCAGCGGGCTGGGCATCCCTGCGGCCCCGCACATCCTGAACGCCGTGGTGATCACCGCGGCACTCTCCGCCATCAACAGCGACATCTTCGGCGCCGGACGCATCCTCTTCGGACTCTCCCGCCAAGGCCATGCCCCGGCCGCCTTCGGCAAGGTGTCCCGGCACGGGGTGCCGTGGATGACGGTAGTGATGATGGCCGGGATCCTCCTGGTGGGTGTGGTCCTGAACGCCGTCATCCCCGAGGACGTCTTTATCCTCATCGCATCCATCGCAACATTCGCCACCGTCTGGGTCTGGGTGATGATCCTTGCCTCCCACGTGGCCATGAAGCGGGAAATCGCGCGCAGTGGACTGCCGGCGTCGGAATTCCCTTCGCCCTGGTGGCCGGCCGCCTCCGTCCTGACCATCGCCTTCATGGCGCTGGTGATCGCCGTCCTCGGCGCCTTCGAAGACACCCGGATAGCCCTCTATGTGGGCGGCGCGTGGCTGGCCTTCCTCATCCTTGCGTACCGTTTGTGGATCAAGGGTGACGGACGACGGCGGGCCGAGCTGGTGGACGAAACGTCACCGCTGCCGGTGGTCACTTCAGTGGAGTAAGCCTCGTCAGCCGGGGCTGCTTCCGTCAGGGTCACCGCTCCGGGCGTTGATGATTTGCCTTGGCGGCACCCTGGCCCTGCCAGGGACCAAGTCCTGGCTGCCAGGCGGGCAAGGCCGGGCAGCCAGGTCCCAGGTCAGGCAGAAGCAGCGGCGGCGCGCACAGCGTCACGGAGGGAAGTAGCCGGGCGTCCGATCAGCTTGCGCAGGTCCCCGGTGCTGACCAGGAGGTCACCGCGGGCAATGCCGGAATCGGAATCGGCGAGGATTTCTGCGAACGCCTCCGGAACTCCAAAGCCGGTCAGCAGTCCGGCGTATTCCTGTACCGGGAGGTCCTGGTACGAGATGTGCTTTCCTGCGGCGGCGCTGATCTCGGCTGCAAGCTCTGCCATAGTGAACGGCTCGTCGCCGCCCAACTCGTAGATCTTGCCGGCCTGGCCGTCGGCAACCAGGACAGCGGCAGCCGCGTGGGCGTAGTCGGCCCGGGATGCCGCGCTGACCCGGCCGTCCCCGGCGCTTCCTGCGATGGCACCTTGGGCAAGCGTGCCGGGCAGCTGGTCCGTGTAGTTCTCCAGGTACCAGCCGTTGCGCAGGAGGACGAACGGAATGCCGGATTCCCGCAGGATGGTCTCCGTGGCCTGGTGCTCGGCTGCCAGCTTCATGCCGGTGGTGTCTGCGTTGGCGATGCTGGTGTAGGCGAGCAGTTCAACGCCCGCCACCTTTGCGGCCTCGATGACGGTGCGGTGCTGCTCCACCCGCTGGCCCACCTCGCTGCCGGAAATGAGGAGGACTTTGGCAGCACCCCTTAGGGCTGCGGCAACCGAGGCGGGATCAGCGTAATCCATGGCCCTGACCTGCACGCCGCGCTCCGCAAAGTCTGCGAGCTTTTCAACGGAGCGCCCCGCGGCCACGATCTCCTGCGCGGGAACATTGCGCTCCAGCAGTGCCTCGACTACGTGACGGCCCAGCTGGCCGGTTGCGCCAGTAACAACGATGCTCATGATTTTCCTTCCGTTGGGGATTGGTCCATGGGGCACAACCATGATTCCTTCCGGATACTTCCCCAAAGAGAGTACGCACTTTGAGGTAAGGTACTGGCATGGAAGTAAGTAATGGTGCCCCAGCGCTTGCCGCACCCCTTCCCGTCGCGCTTGCCGACGGCGTTTTCCCGGCAGGGTGCCTCAGCCGGACAGTGCTGGACCACATCACGAGCAAATGGGGCGTGCTGATCCTGCTCGCGTTGTCCGAAGGTGAGCAGCGGTGGAGTGAACTGCGACGGCGGGCCGAGGGCGTCAGCGAAAAGATGCTGGCCCAGACCCTCAAGACCCTTGAGCGTGACGGTTTGATCAGCCGGAAAGCCCAGCCGGTGATCCCGCCCCGGGTGGATTACAGCCTCACGGAGCGCGGCTATGAACTGAGCGCCCTGCTGGTTCCGCTGGTCGCCTGGGCCTTCGAGAACGCGGAAGAGATCGTCAACGGGCAGCGCTGACCCGGCGCGGATCACCTGAGCTGGCGAGTATGCCGGAACAGGCGAGTATGACCGCTTGAGAAAAGCGAGTACATGTTACTGGTGTGACTGATGTGAATAGCGCCTAGCTTTGAAGTAAGGTGCCAACCGGAGTGGGAGGGCCGCCCTCTGCTGGGAGCGTTCCGGTTAACCTGCACCGCCAGTGGGTGGCTGCGCTGCCGCCCGCAAGGAGTTGGTACGCATGGTTAAGACTTTTGTCCCCGACCAGGCCAGCATGGGCCAGCCCATCAGCCTTGCCACTGTTGCAGCCAGAGCCTGGAACCGGGCAAGGGCCACCTTCACCCCTGCGTCCCCGTACAAGATCGGGGACGCAGTAGTGGGGGACGATCCGTTTAATGGCCGGTGCGAGGGAATAGTAGTGGTCCAGCAACGAAACTCCGTGGGCGTGAAAACCGCCCACGGAGTGGTGTTCTACGACCACCGGCAGCTGAGGCAGCTGGACTAAGGTTCTTACCGCGCAGACCAGCCGCCATCCATCGTGTAGCTGGCGCCGGTGACCATGCCGGCGTGGTCGGAGGCCAGCCAGGCCGCCAGGGAGGCAACCTCCTCAGGCTCCACCAGGCGCTTGATGGCGGACTCCGTGAGCATCACCTTGGCCAGCACCTCGGATTCGGGGATGCCGTGCACCTGGGCCTGGTCCGCGATCTGCTTCTCCACCAGTGCCGTCCGGACGTAGCCAGGGTTGATGCAGTTGGACGTGACGCCGTGGTCGCCGCCTTCGAGTGCCGTCACCTTGCTCAACCCTTCCAGGCCGTGTTTGGCGGAAACGTACGCGCTTTTGAACGGCGAAGCCCGGATCCCGTGCACGGAGGACAGGTTGATGATGCGGCCAAACCCATTGGTGTACATGTGCGGCAGCGCGGCCCGGATCAGCAGGAACGGCGCCTCCAGCATCAGGGCAATGATCCGGCGGAACTGCACGGGATCAAACTCCTCGATGGGGCTGATGCGCTGGATCCCGGCATTGTTCACCAGGATGTCGCAGTCCAGGCTCAGGGTGGCGAGCGCGTCCACGTCCAGCAGGTCAACGGCCCAGGAGGTGCCGCCCACCTCGTCCGCGAGCGCGGCGGCGCCGGCGGAGTCGACGTCGGCCACCACCACTTTCGCTCCCCGCGCTGCCAGCTCCCTGACGCACGCGGCACCGATTCCGCTGGCTCCCCCGGTGACCAGGGTCTTCCGGCCATTCAAAGTGTGTTCCATCGCAGATTCCTTGTACTCGTCCAACAGACTGTCCAGCCGCTCCAGCAGCTCAGCGTGTCCTGGCGGGCAGCAGGCCTTCGCGGGCGGCGTCGGCCTTGTCCACTTCCTCCAGGGCAATGCCCTTGGTCTCCCGCAGGCTCAGCACGGCTGCCGCGGTGATGGCGCACGCCACTACCAGGTAAATCGCAGTGGGCAGCCACGAGCCCGTGTCCTTCAGCCACTGGGTGGCCAGCAGCGGCGCGAGCGAGCCGGCGAAGATGGAGGTCACCTGCGAGCCGAGCGATACGCCTGAGTAGCGCATGCGGGTGGGGAACAGTTCGGCCATAATGGCGGGCTGGCCTGCGTACATAAACGCGTGGAGGCACAGTCCGAGGGTCACGGCTGCCACGATGACCACCGGGCTGCGGGTGTCGAACATCGGGAAGGCGAAGAACGGCCAGGCCGCGCCGGAGATGGCACCGAACAGGTACACGGGCTTGCGTCCGAATTTGTCCGCCAGGCGCCCCACCTGCGGAATGACCAGGAAATGGATGACGTGGGCGATCAGCAGGGCCAGCAGGAGCGAGGACGTGTCGTACTTGTGGACGGTCTTGAGGTAGACGATCGCGAAGCTGACCACCAGGTAGTACATGATGTTTTCGGCGAAGCGCAGGCCCATGGCCTGGAAGATGCCCTTGGGGTACTTGCGGACCACTTCGAAGACGCCGTAGCTGACGGCCTGCTCCTTCTCCACCAGGGCCTTGGCCTCCAGGAAAATGGGGGCTTCGGTGACGTGGGTGCGGATGTAGTAGCCGACGAACACGATCACGGCGGAGAGCCAGAACGCCACGCGCCAGCCCCAGCCGAGGAACGCCTCGCTGCTGAGGGTGGTGGACATGATGAACAGCACGAGCGTCGCCAGGAGGTTGCCCACCGGCACGGCGGCCTGGGGCCAGCTGGACCAGAAGGCGCGTGACTTGTTGGGGCTGTGCTCGGCAACGAGAAGCACGGCGCCGCCCCATTCACCGCCCAGCGCGAAGCCCTGGATGAAACGCAGTGCCACCAGCAGGGCCGGCGCCAGGTAACCGATCTCGGCGAAGCCCGGCAGGCAGCCCATCAGGAACGTTGCCACGCCCACAATCACGATGGTGAGCTGCAGCGTGGGCTTGCGGCCCAGCTTGTCGCCGATCTGCCCGAACACGATGCCGCCGAGCGGGCGTGCAACGAAGCCGACGGCGTAGGTGAGGAAGGCCTGGATGATGCCGTCCAGTTCGTTCCCCGTGGCCGGGAAGAAGTACTTGCCGAACACCAGGGTGGCGGCGGTGGCGTAGAGGAAGAATTCGTACCACTCCACTACCGTGCCCACCATGGAGGCGGCCACGATCTTCTTCAATCCGGATCCTTTGGACGCAGGTCCGGCAGTGTTGTCCGCCGGGCGTTGTTCAACGCTCATGGGGTCTCTCCTTAGTGTCCACGATGACACGTGCTGTGATCTCCAGCACTAATGGCTTCACTGAGTATTACTGCACAGGCACGGAGCTTCAATGACCAATCAAGCACCGAGTGTGTGCAGAATTGCAGATATGAAAGCCAACCCCGATGACTTGCTGGTCCTCCTCGCGGTGTCCCGATCCGCAAAATTCACGACGGCGGCACAGGCCCTGGGCCTCAACCACACCACCGTCTCACGGCGGATAGCCGCACTGGAGAAGGCGCTCGGCGGCAGGGTCCTGGCCCGCGCCACCGGCGGCTGGGAGCTGACCGACCTCGGCGCCCGGGCCGTGCAGGTGGCCCAACAGGTGGAGGCGGTGGTGGGCACGCTGGGAGCGGCAGGGCAGGCGCCCGACCCGATCACCGGCGTCGTCCGCATGACGGCGACGGACGGGTTCAGCGCCTACATTGCGGCGCCGGCCGTGGCCCGGCTGCGGCGAGAACACCCCGGCCTGAGCGTGGAGGTGGTGACCATGACCCGGCGGGCGCTGCAGCAGCGCTCCGGGCTGGACATCGAAGTGGTGGTGGGCGAACCGCAGGTGCACCGGGCGGAGGCTGTGCGGCTGGGCGACTACATGCTGGGGATGTATGCCTCCCGCGCCTACCTCAATGAGCACGGAACCCCGGCCAGCGTGGCCGAACTCAACGAACACCCGCTGGTCTATTTCGTGGACTCGATGCTGCAGGTGGACGATCTGGACGCGCCGCGCCGGCTGGTGCCCGCCATGCGCGACGGCCTGACGTCCACCAATGTCTTTGTCCACGTGGAGGCAACCCGCGCGGGAGCCGGGATCGGTTTCCTGCCCTGCTTCATGGGCGATCTCCACGAGGACCTGGTGCGCCTTCTGCCCGCCGAAATCGCCGAACTGCTGCCGTACTGGATGGTGCTCCGGCCCGATTCGATGCGGCGCCCGGCCGTGGCCGCCGTGGTCCAGGCGCTCCGGGAACAGATGGCGGAGCACCGGGATTGGCTGCTGGGCCGGGGGAAGGACGCTGCCGGTTGAGCTACTCCGCCGGCGGGTCGTGGCGGACCGGCGAGCCGGCGGCGAACGCCCGGACCTGGGCGTCGTCCCAGAGGTGGGCCGGAACGGCGCCGCCCAGCAGCCGGCGGTGCAGCTTCGGGTCGTCACCAAAAGGGGTATCGCTGCCGGCCATCACCATGTTCCCGTAGCGGCGGCCCTTGAGCATGGCGGGGTCAGCGATGATCACGGTGTGCTTGAAGGCAGCGGCGATGGTGGCAGCGTCCTCGCGGGCGTTCTTGAGGTCCGGGGCGTCGCCGGAGTTCACCACGTAGAGTCCGCCGGGTGCCAGGACGTGCTTGACGTGCTGGTTGAACTCCGCAGTGGTCAGCGCGCGCGGGGTGAAGGCACCGGCGAAAACGTCCCGGATGATGAAGTCGCGGGTTTCCGGGGTCAGCGTTTCGGTGACCCCGCGGGCCTCCCCCACCCGCAGGCGCAGCAGCGGCGCCTTGGGCAGGTCGAACCAGCCGCGCACATACTCCGCGAGCTTGCCGTCCAGCTCCACCACCACCTGCCGGGCCTCGGGGTAGACGGCGTGGAAGTAGCGGGCCAGTGAGCAGGCACCGCCGCCCAGGTGCAGGCCACGGAGTTTGGGCCTGGTCCCCGATATGCCCGACGGCGGCCAGCGCGACTCGATGAGTGCGGACATCCACCGCATGTACTCGAAGTCCAGGAACAGCGGGTCCGCCAGGTCGATGTGCGAGCTCATCACGCCGTTGATCTTCAGGAGCCAGCCGGTGGAATTGTCCTGGTCGGCGATCAGTTCGCAGTCCCCGGTGTCGATGTAGTACACGCCTTCAACGGGTCCGCTCTGGCGGGAACCCGCGGGCAAATCCACCACGCCGGCAACCGAGCGGCTGCTGTTCCGGCCGCCTGACCTTCCGCCTTTTGCCATTACCCGTGCCACGCTTCACTCATGGTTCAACCTTAGTTGCCGGGCACTTTAGTTACCGGGCACGGCTCCTTCGCCCTCGCGGATCCGCTTCACCACTGCGGTGGTGGACCGCTCGGCCACGTAGTCCAGGATGGCCACGCGGCCGCCGTATTCCTCCACCGCAGGCGTTTCGGCCAGCATCTCCGGGGTGTAGTCCCCGCCCTTGGCATAGACCTCGGGCCGGAGCTGCCGGATCAAGGGCGCCGCCGTGGGGGTGTCAAACACCGTCACGTAGTCCACGCAGCTCAGGGCCGCCACCACGGCAGCACGGTCCGCCATCGAGTTAATCGGCCGGCCGGCACCCTTGAGTTTCCGCACGGAATCGTCACTGTTCAGCGCCACCACCAGGACGTCACCCAACTGCTTGGCCTGGTTGAGGTAGCGGGTATGGCCGCTGTGCAGCACGTCGAAGCAGCCGTTGGTGAGGACAATTCGCTGGCCCTCGGACCGGTGCAGCTCCAGCTGCCGTTCCAGTTCATCGGCGCCAAGTGCGGTGTCAGCGAAGGCCTTAAGGTACCGGCTGAGCTGGCCGGTACTGCAGACTGAGGTGCCCGGCTGGTGCACCACCACGTCCGCGGCCGACTGGGCAAGGTCCAGGCTCGCCGTCAGCGGCAGCCCGGCCGAGCGCGCCAGCGTCAGCGCCGCCACGAACGTGTCGCCGGCCCCGGAAGCCTGCTTCTCGGCTGCCGGGCGGGCCCAGGTACGGTGCGTCACGCCGTCGGGCCTTAACAGCACCGTGCCGTCGCGGTCCAAGGTGACCACCACGGCACCCGCACCCGTAGCTTCCAGCAACTCCTCCGCGTGCTGGCTGACCGCGTCGACCCTCTCCTGGCCGTCCGGCAGCCGGAGGTCCAGCATCCGCGCGGTTTCCTGCGCGTTGGGCGTTACCAGGTCCGGGCGGAGCGGCGCCCAGGGACGGGGGTCATGGGAGTCGACCACCAGCAGCGGACGGTCCCCGCCGGGAACGGGGGCCTTCCCCAGCGCTTCGATCAAACCCTTGCGGACGGGATCGGCGAGTACCCCGTTGCCGTAGTCGCACACCAGCACCGCGTCCTGGCGTTCGACGGCGGCGCGCACCGAAGCGGCGAGTGCGGCCAGCGCCTCGGCCGGCACCGTCGTGGCGGAGTCGTCGAGGCGGAGCATCACCTGCCCGCCGCTGCTGATCCGGATTTTGGTGGTGGTCACCATGTCCGGGTGGCTGTGCAGGTAGGCCACGTCGATGCCTGCCGCTACGAGCTGGCTGCGCAGGTCCTCGCCGGCGTCATCGGTTCCGATGATGCCGGCCACCGAGACCCGGGCCCCGAGGGCAGCCAGGTTCATGGCCGTGTTGGCTGCCCCGCCGGGAACTGATTCACGGACGTGGATATCCACCACCGGCGCCGGGGCTTCCCGGCACAGCCGTTCGATGCTGCCGCTCCACCAGCCATCAAGCATGAGGTCGCCGATCACCAGGATGCCCGGTTCTTCTGCTGCCAGCCGGCCGGGGAGCCACTCCGACAATGCGCGCTGGCTGCCCAGGTCCGCCAGGGCGGGGTCCACCAGGGCGGGGTCCAGCGGCAGGTTCTCGGGGTGGGCGGGGACGTCTGCAGGGTCCACCGGCAGGTTGTCGGGCGAGAGGCTCATGGCTCGTCCCGCTCCGCAGCCACGGCTTCCCCGGCAGCTGCGGACTCCTGGCCATCCGCAGCTGCGCTATCGAAAACTGCGGGCGGCGCCGCGATGTGCACCACTTTCACGCGGCTGAACTCGTCCAGGAGCTCCGGGCCATAGCCGAAGCCGGCGCCACTTTCGCCGCGCGGCTGGGCCGCGCCGCCCGGGGCGCCGCCGAACACTTCGTTGATCTTGACGGTGCCCACCGGGAGTGCGGCCACCGCCTGCTGGATGTGGGCGATGTTGCCGCTCAGGACTGTGGCGGCCAGGCCGTACCTGCCGCTGCAGGCGAGCCGCAGCCCGTCGTCGAACGATTTCACCACCTGCACCGGTGCGACGGGCCCGAAGGTTTCCTCGGTCATGATCTGCATTTCGTCGGTGCAGCCGAGGAGGACGGTGGCCGGGTAGAAGGAGCCCGGGCCGTCCGGAAGGGCGCCGCCCTCCACCACCCGCGCCCCCTGCCGCAGCGCGTCAGCCACCTGGGAATGGACCTCGTCCCGCATCCGGAGATCCACCAGCGGCGCGACGGTCCCGCTGTTGTTACGAAGTGCTGCTTCGGCTTCCAGGGCCGTGCAGAATTCCGCGGCAATGGCCTCATGGACGTAGATCCGCTCCACTGCCACGCAGATCTGGCCGCTGTTGCTGAAGGCACCGATCGCGGCCTGCCCGGCTGCCCACCCGGGGTCAACGTCGCCGTCCACCAGCAGCGGGTCGTTGCCGCCGTTCTCCCGGATGACGTGGGCTCCCGTGAGCGCCCCTGCCCTCGCGATCCGCGCACCGGAAGCACTCGAACCGACATGCGCGATCACATCAACCTCGGACTGGGCCAGGAGCGCACCTGCGCCGGCGCCGCCGGACACCGTCTGGAAAACGCCAGGCGGAAAAGCGGGTGCGAGCACCTCCCCCAATGCCTCACCAAGCCGCGGGCAGCGCTCGCTCGGCTTGTGCACCACGGTGTTGCCGGTGGCCAGTGCGGCACCGATCAGGCCGCAGGCCACCGCTACAGGATCATTCCAGGGTGTCAGGAGGACCGCGACACCGCGGGGCTCGGCCACGGTGTAATCGGCGGCGAGCCGGTTGCCCCGCAGGCTGTGCCCGCGGTGGACAGGACCGAGCTCCGCGTACTGCTCCAGGGTGGAAACCCCCGCGCCGATGCCGGCGACGGACTCTTCAACCGGCCGGCCCGTTTCGCTGAAGTTCAGCTCGGCAAGTTCCTGCGCGGCTGCCTCGAGTGCCTTCGCAGCCTTCCGGAGGGCGGCGCCCCGCTCTGCCGGCGCAGTGGAGGCCCACTCCGCAGCAGCACGGCGCGCCACCTCTACGGCATGCGACACCGCGTCCGGTTCGGCCTCCGGTACGGTCCACAGGACGTCACCGGTCCGTGGGTTCCGGATGGTGATGCCGTTGGTGTCAGTTATTTCCGCTTCTGCAGTGGAATCCTGTGCAGTGGAATCTTGTGCAGTGGTATCCGTGGCAATGCTGGGCATGATGTTCCTCCCGTCGGTTCCGGCATGGGTGGTTGTGCTTAGGGCCAGGAGCCCTCTTCCTCATGGCAGATCAGCATTTCGCGGACTTCGCACCCGGTGGGCTGGGACAGCGCAAAAAGAATCGCCTCGGCCACGTTGCTGGGGTCGTTGAGCCGCGAATCATCCTGCGGTTTGTACTGCTCGGTGCGGTCATCGAAGAAGCGCGTCTTCATGCCGCCCGGGATCATGGTGGTCACCCCGATTTCCCCGCCGGTTTCCGCAGCCAGCGCGTGGCTGAAGCCCACCACGCCGAACTTGGACGCGCAGTAGGCGGTGGCGTCGGCCACGGCACGCTTGCCCAGCGTCGAGGCGACAGTCACCACCCGGCCGTGGGAGGACTTGAGGTAGGGCAGGGCAGCCCGCACCACAGAGACGGTGCCCATCAGGTTGACCCCGATGACCTTTTCCCATTCGGTGGCCTCGACGTCGGCCAGCTTGCCGCAACGGTCGATGCCTGCCGCCGTCACCACAGCCTCGAGCCCGCCGAGTGATTCCGCGGCTTCCTTCACTGCAGCCTCCACGGCCAGCCGGTCCGCGACGTCCACTTCGAAGGCTTTCACCGCGGACACGTTGCTGATGTCCCGGTCCAGCACCACCGGGGTGCCGCCTGCCTTCAGGACGGCTTCGACGACGGCGGCCCCCAGTCCGGAGGCACCTCCGGTGACGAGCACGCGTCCAGGCGATTTCGAATCTGCAGTCATGGTGTTCCTTTCGATCGGGAAAACAAAACTTCTTTGTGGGCTGATCGGCCCACGTCGGGCCGGTGGGCTCACGGTGGCGGTCGGCTCAGCTGGGCCGTCAGCTCACCTTGGCGAGCGCGTCGGCCAGGCCGGTGGTGGAACGTGCAGGGTGGTAGGGGACGGTAACGCAGCGTCCGCCCCACCTCTCCACCAAGGCAGCTTCCGGCAGGCTGGCGCCCTTGTAGTCGCCGCCTTTGACCCAGATGTCCGGGCGAAGGCGTTCCAGGGCAGCCTCGGGAGTGTCTTCGTCGAAAACCATCACAGCGTCCACGCACTCCATGGCGAGCAGCAGCTCGGCGCGGTCATGCTGGCCGATGATGGGCCGTTCCGGGCCTTTCAACCGCCGCACGGAATCGTCCGAGTTCAGGCAAACGATCAGGCAATCCCCCAGTTCGCGGGCAGCCGCCAGGGACCGGACGTGCCCGGCATGCAGCAGGTCGAAGCACCCGCCGGTGGCCACCACCTTGCCGCCGCTTTCGCGCACGGCGCGGGCCAGCAGCAGGGGATCGCTGATGCGGGGCTGGACCGGCGCGGGCTCCTCGGCGTCGGGGAGGGCAGACACCCCGCCGTTGGCCAGGAAGTCCGCGGCGTCGTGGACAGCCAGCACGGCGGCTTCGTCCAGCCCCCGGCCGGCGAGGAGGTGCACTGCAAGGCTGGCAGCAAGCCTGTCTCCGGCACCACAGGGATCACCGGCTTCCACCCTCGGCGCGGGAACGTGTTCCGCACTGCGGCCCGGCCGGCACAGGACGGCTCCCTGTTCGCCCTTGGTGACCAGGACAGCCCGGCTGCCCCATTCCTCGAGCAGGATCCCGCCCACCTCGGCGGCCGAATCGGGGGTGGGCCGGGCTTCCTTCCGGCCGCGCGACTGCACCGCCTTCTGCGCCTCAGCCAGGTTAGGCGTGACGACGGCGACTCCCGGCACCGGATCCGGCCCGGCAGGGTGCGGGTCCCACACAATGGGCACCTCATCCGCCAGCCGCGCCAGGAGCTCCCGCAATTGCGGATTGGCCGCCAGGCCGCGGCCGTAATCGGCCACAATGATCACGCCGGCTTTCTCCACCGCCCGGAGCATGGCCGGGCTGACCTCCGGAACAGGCGTCTTTTCGCAGCCCTGATCAAAACGGACCACGGGATGCGATCCTGCCCTGACCCGGGTCTTGACCGGCGAGGGGTAACCACTGGGACCTGAGACGAGCCGCACTCCGGCGAGGTGTGTTTCAAGCTGCCGGCCGGCGTCGTCATCGCCCAGGACGGTCACCAGCGTGACAGGCCAGTTGTCCCCGGCAAGCATCCGGGCTACAAGGCCGGCTCCCCCGGCACGGCGCTTGACGCCGGACACGTCCACCACGGGCACTGGCGCGTCAGGGCTCAGCCGTGTGGCTTCCCCGGACAGGTCCACGTCCAGCATCACATCGCCCACCACTACGATCCTCATGCCACGCCACCCCGCTTCTGCAGGCCCGGGTTTTGGCCGCCGAGGTTTGTCAAGGCCGGCGCCTCAGCGGCGCCGCGCCGGCCCACTTCCAGGTCGAAGGCGCGGCAGACGGCGTGCAGCGCGATGAGATGCCCCTCCTGGGCATTCGCGTTGAGGGCCTCAATCATGACCGCCTCGTCGCAGGCGTCAGCCAGGGGATTGGGACCGGTTCCCGTGAGCGCCCAGGTGGTGATGTTCAGGCGTGATGCTGCTCCGGCAGCCCGCAGCAGGTTGGGGCTCTTGCCGCTGGTGGACAGCAGCATCAGTACGTCGCCTGAGCGGCCGTGGGCGCGCACCTGGCGGGCGAAGACGTCGTCGTAGCCGTAATCATTGGCGATGGCCGTCACCGCCGAGGACTCCGCGTGCAGCGAGATGGCCGAGAACGGAACCCGTTCGCCGTCGAACCTGCCCACCAGTTCCGCAGTGAGGTGCTGGGCCTCCGCAGCTGAACCGCCGTTTCCGGCGGCAAGGAGCCGCTGGCCGCGGAGCAGGCGCTGGGCCAGCTCCACACCCCAGGCCGCGAGCCGGCCGGACTGGCTCCGCAGCGAATCGAGGGCCGGCAGCACATTGTCCAGGTGCGTGCGCACCGCCTCCTCGCTGTCCGGATCCACAAAAGTGGCGCCGGGCAGCACCGCGGGCAGGGGTGCCGGCCGTGCCAGGACCGGTACATCGGCTTCACGAAGGGACCATTCCGCAGTCACAATGCCGCTCCTTCCATCGGGACGACGCCCGCGGCAGCCCCGGCCACCGCCAGCTGGTACGCCTTCTCGGTTTCGGCCGCCACCCGGTCCCAGGAGTACCTGGTCCGTGCACGCCGCTTGCCCGCATTGCCAAGTTCCGTCCGCAGCGCGGGGTTCTCCAGCAGCAGGGCCAGCGCGGACGCAATGGCCTCGGGGTCCCGGGGCGGCACGTGCAGCCCGGTTCCGTGGTCCACCACCGTATCCCGCAGGCCGCCGACGGCGGCGGCAACCACCGGGACGCCGCAGGCCATGGCCTCGAGCGGGACGATGCCGAAGGGCTCGTACCAGGGCGCGCACACTACGGCATCGGCGCTGCGGAAGATGCCGGGCATTTCGCCGCGTGACACCTGGCCCTGCAGGTTCACCTGGTCCGAAACTCCCAGTTCCCCGGCAAGCTCCAGCAGGCGCCGGACCTCCGGATCGGCGTGGAGCACACCCGACTCTGCGCCGCCGCCCACAATGAGGAGTTCGACGTCGTCGAAGCCGGCATCCTGGAGGTAGGGCAGCGCCCGGATCACCAGGTCCACTCCCTTGCGCGGCACCAGGCGGCCCACAGAGAGGATGCGGTGTTTGCGCTGCCTGGCGGCCGCCGGACCGTCAGCCGAAAAGAAGCCGAGGTCCACGCCGCAGGGTGCAATGGAAATCTTGCCCGTGTTGATGCCCATGGCTTTGAGTTCGAAAACTTCGTCGGAGCAGGTGGCAACGATCCGGTCCACGGAACGTCCAACCCCGGGCTCCAGCCAGCGGCGTTCGGCCGGACTGGTGTCCTCCGAGCCCTGGTGCCGCCGCTTGACCGTGCCCAGGGCGTGGAAGGTCTGGATGACGGGAACGCGGTAGCCCTGCTCCGGCCGCCGGGCAGCGTCCAGGGCCGCAACGCCGGACATCCAGAAATGCCCGTGCACCACATCAGGCGCCCGCCGGCTCCAGTCCCTTGCCACACCGTCGGCAAGCTCGCCCATGTAGGGCAGCAGCTCGTCCTTGGGGACGTGCCGGGCGGGTCCCGCGTCCACGTGCACCACCTCGAACCGGCGGCCCACACGGACCCTCTCCGGAAGCTCCGTTGCATCCCGGCGCGTGTAAACAGTCACCTGGTGGCCCCGCTTGGCAAGTGCTTCGGACAGCGCGGCAACGTGCACGTTCTGCCCGCCGGCATCCACTCCGCCCAACGCCGCCAGCGGACTGGCGTGCTCGGAAATCATGGAGATCTTCATGGCGTCTTCCTCTCTCGCGCCGGAACAAGGATCTTCTCTTCCAGGCGTCCGTTGTCGGAGTGCCGGAGCCGGCCGCCAAGGTCCGCGAGGAGCTCATCCCAGCGGTCCTGGAACCTGCCCAGGCTGTAGCGTTCCAGTGCCGCCTCCCGGGCGGCAACGCCGCACCGTCGGGCTTCATCCGGATTGGCGACCAGCCGCTGAGCGCAGCGTAGCAGCTCATCGATATCGGCGGACACGGCGCCGGCCTCCGGCGGCACCGCCCGCGGCGCTTCGGTGGTGGCCAGGGCAACCACCGGCATTCCCAGGTGCATGGCTTCCAGCAGGGACAACCCCAGGGACGTCCACCGCATCGGGTGTACATAGACGCGGCAGCGGGCCAGTTCCCGGTGCAGTTCCCTTGTCTTGAGGTCACCCCGGGCCGTCAGCCGCGACTCTTCAATTCCCGCGGCGGCCGCGAGGCCGTCGGTCTTCATGCCGAAGACCTGGAGCGGGGCAACCGAAGCGAAAGCCGGCAACAGGTCCGTGCCGGTGACGCGTCCGCGGCGGATGGGTTCATTCACCACCACGCCCAGCTCCGGCAACTCTCCCGTGTAGAGCTGGCCCGGGTCCGGAATCCCGTGTTCGATCACCAGGCTGCGGGCGGATCCGTTATCCCACGCCAGCCTGTTGAAGTGGGTGACGTGCACCAGGGGGATGGCCCGCTGGTCTGCGAGCGGGTGCCGGGTTAACGGAAAGTCGCCCTTGGGGGTGTTGTGCTCCACGTAAACCGCGGGCAGGTTAACACCCGGCCTCCGGCCCAGCAGCCGGGCAACTTCGTCGATTTCCTCAGGACGTTGAAGAACGACGGCGTCAACGGCGTCGGCGTCCAGTGCCGCCAGGTCCACCTCGCGCACTGACGCCGGCCAGTCCCTGCCGGCACGGCCCAGTCCCCAGGCACCACCTCCCGGCAGGACCGGAAGGAGGTACTCATGACGGCCGCGGACAAAAGCGTCCGTCCAGGAACCGTGGACATGCCAGAGCAGGATTCTCATCTGTTACGGGCCTTTCTACGGGTGCTGACGTGGGTGCTGAAAGAGCTCACTCCGCCGATCAGGCGTTCCACGGCCGCCACCACTTCCTCGGGTGCGACGGAGTCAAGGCAGGGGTGGCCGGGAACGGGACAGTCCCGCGCCCGGGACATTCGGCAGGCGGCGTTCTGGTCGCCCAGCAGCTCCAGTGAGACGCCGTACGGCGCCCAGCGGATGGCTGGCACCACGGGCGAAAAAAGGCAGGCCACCGGGGTGCCTACGGCTGCGGCGAGGTGCGCGGGGCCGGTGTTGCCGGTGACGACGGCGTCCGCCCCCGCCATCACCCCGGCGAGGGTATGGAGGTCCGTGCGGCCGCCGAGGTCGATGGCCGACGGTCCGGCGACGGTGGCAGTGAGCGAGGTCTCGCCGGGGCCGCCTGTGACCACAACCCGGCGCCCGGCCCCCTGCAGGAGTTCGACGGCGGCAGCATGGTGCAGCGGCGGCCATGCCCTGGCAGGGACTGCGGCTCCCGGATGCACCACCACGTAAGGGTCATCGCCCACGAGGTCCCTGACGTCGGGCACGGACGTGACGCGGAGTTTGCCGTCGTCCCCGGCCGGGAGCCGGAACCCGCCCGCCTCGGCGATGCCCAGGGCGCGTTCGGCTTCGGGCTGGTCTTCCGGAAAGTCTTCACCGGGCTTGAGCCGGACATCCAGCAGGGAACCGGCGTAATCGGTGGATGCCCCGGTGATCCTTTCCACACCGGCCAGGCGGAGCAGCAGGGCCAGCGGCAGGGGCGACTGGTGGAAGGAGGTGAGGATGACCGCCTCGGTGATCCTGGAGTTCCGGACGTACTCGATGAGCCTGTCGGCGTGCGGGCCTGTCATCCGGGGGGCAGGGTTCATGATCCAGGGGCTGTCCCAGCTGTAGACCTCTGCGGCGCCGGGCAACATTCCTGCCGCCGCTTCACCCTGCCGTCCGCAGAGCATCACCACCTGGTTCGGCCGGCTGCCGTCGGGGAACCGGCCATTGGCGACGGCCCGTACTGCCGGCCCGGCCAGGAGGACATCGCCCATGCTGTCCAGGCGTGCCACCAGGACGCGGCCCATCAGGGCTGCTCCACCAGCAGCGAGACGGCTTCGGCCAGGTCCCGGGCCACCAGCTGGGCCGCGGCCACCTCTTCGGCCCGGGTTACCGGAGTCGGAACGAGGACGCCAGTTGCTCCGGCGGCTTCGGCGGCGCGGACATCAGCGCCGATATCGCCGATGAGCGCTGCCTCCGATTCCTGGATGCCGAGCCTGCGGCAGGCGCTGTGTACCATTCCCGGCGCGGGCTTGCGGCAGGAGCAATTGTCCTGCTCCGAATGCGGGCATACCTCCCACACGTCAAAGGGCCCCAGCAATTCCTCCACCCGGGCGTTGACGCCTGCCACGTCCGCGGCGGTGATCAGGCCCCGCGCGATTCCGGACTGGTTGCTGATGACTCCGGTGGCTATCCCGTCTGCCCGAAGTGCATCCAGGACTGCCTTGGCCCCCGGCATTGGGGTGACCCGTCCGGGGTCCCCGTTGTAGGGCACATCGATCACCAGCGTCCCGTCCCGGTCGAACAGGACAGCGCGGAACTTGGAGGTTACGGAGCTTTCCATACCCCCTCCGTTCCCCACTGCTGCTGCTCCTAAACAAGTGCTGCTGCTTTTCTCACCTTTCGACTGGTCACAGGAGGGGGGTTTGAACAGGCAAGATAGGACTGCGCCGGGCTTCCGGCCGGTGCCGGCGCTGCCGCTGGCACGCCTGGCGGGCTATCTGTTTCCGGCCCTGGAACTGGCGCGGCGGGACGCAGCTTTGCTGGAAGCTGTGCTTGAAACTGCCTCGCCGGCGGTGCTTCGCGCGGACGGGAAAGAGCCCGCTGCCCGGTCCGGTTCCGCCCGGACGCTGTCTACCTGCCCGTTGCTTAGGAGGCGCCGCTGGAGTTCCACGAGCACCCGGGCCAGCCGACGCGAAACCTGCATCTGCGACATTCCCAGCCGCTTCCCTAACTGGACCTGGGTTTCCTCACAGAAATAGCGGCGGTACAGCAGTTCCCGGTCCGCGGGATCCAGGTCCTGCATGGCATCACGCAGGCATGCCAGGTCCTCGAGCCGCTCCAGGGGTGTTTCCGGGCAGGCGAGCAAATCGCCGATCGAGGGGGCGTCGCTGTGCGGGTTGGCTGCGTCCAGGGAGTCGGGGTGCATGCTGCTCGACGCCGAGATGGCCTCCTGGACTTCGGCGGCGTCGGTCCCCAGCTCCGTGGCCAGTTCGTCCACACTGGGATTCCTGCCCAGCGCCTGCACCAGCTCCGGTTCCACCCGGAACATCCTCGTGCGGAGGTCCTGGATGTGCCGGGGCGGCCGGACCACCCACGTGCGGTCACGCAGGTATCTCTTCAACTCCCCGGCGATGGTTGGGGCGGCGTAGGCGGGAAAACTTTCCCCCTTGGTCTGGTCGAAGCCGCGGGCGGCCTTGACCAGTCCAAGGTAGGCCACCTGGTTCAGGTCCGCACGTTCCCGGCCCCGGGCCTCAAAACGGGCAGCGAGGGCTTCGGCGAGGTCCAGGTAGGCCAGGACCAGGTCATTTTCGAAGGTCTCGCGGAGCCGCCCTTGTTTGCTGGCGCGGCGGATTTCCCTCGGAGGTTCCAGGCATGGCTCTTGGACTGGAGTAATGTCCACGGCAAGCGCGGCGAAAGATTCGGGCATTGTCGTTGGTTCCCTCGGGTCTGGTTCCGAAGCCTGCGGCAAGACTTAGCAGTAGGAAATCATAAGGTTGCTTATAAAACAATCCTTCGCGGCATTAGGCTCAGCATGTAAGACGAAACCGCACCCCCTGCCAAGGAGTCTTTGTCATGCGCATCGCCATTACCGGAGCAAGCGGAAATGCAGGGACGGCCCTGCTGCGCAACCTGCAGGGCCAGCTCTCCAGGAAGCCGGGAAGCCTGCAGCTGACAGGGATCAGCAGGCGCCGGCCGGACACCTCCCGCGCTCCCTACGCCGGGGTGGAATGGCATGCGCTCGATGTGGGCCTGGAAAGCGATCGCCCCCTGCTGGAATCCGCGCTGGCGGGGGTTGATTGCGTGGTGCACCTGGCGTGGCAGATTCAACCCAACCGGGACCTGGACCAGCTGTACCGCACCAACGTGACCGGAACAGCGAATGTCCTGGAAGCCGCGCGCATGGCCGGCACCAAACATTTTGTCTGTGCGTCATCAATCGGCGCTTACAGCAAGGCCCCCAAGGACGGGCGTACGGATGAATCATGGCCTGCGGAAGGCATGGCAGGATCCCATTACAGCCGGCACAAGGCGGCGCAGGAGAAACTCCTGGACGAGTTTGCCGCGGCCGAGCCAGGCATCGGGGTGGCAAGGCTTCGGCCGGGACTCATTTTCCAGCGCGATGCCGGGAGCGAGATCGGCCGGTACTTCCTGGGGCCGGTCATCCCCCGGCTCCTGCCAAAAAGGCCGTGGGTTCCCCTGCTGCCCGCCCCGGACAACCTCATTTTCCAGGCCGTCCACGCCGACGACGTCGCTGACGCTTATTGGCGCGTCATCGATCAGCGGGCGTCCGGCGCCTTTAATATCGCAGCGGAGCCGGTGCTCACGCCGCAGGAACTCGCCCGGATCGTACGGGCGCGGAGGATTCTGCCCATCCCCATGGGACTGCTTCACAAACTCGTAGGCTTCGCCTGGCAGCTTCGCCTGCTGCCCACGGACTCGGGGTGGGTTGAGATGGCCGCGGGCGTACCGGTCATGGACACCGGCCGTGCCCGCCGGATCTTGGGGTGGGAAGCGAAAAGCTCATCAGTGGAGGCAGTCCTTGACGTGCTGGCGGGCGTGGGGACAGGGGAAGGAGTAGCTCCCTCCCCTGTCCTGAAGCCGCGGCAAGCCACACCGCCGATAGGCTAGATACCCGGGCGCGGGTTCTCCCTGTCAACATGGCTGCCCCCGGCCGGACCGTCCGCCTCGTTGCGGCCGCTGTTCCGGCCATCGTCGTCGCGGACTCCATCATTGCGGACGCCGTCATTGCGGACGCCGTCATTGCGGACGCCATCATTGCGGACGCCATCGTGGGCAGCAGCAGTGCCGCGGGCAGGATCTCCCACCCTCCCGGCAGCATCGTGATGGTTGGCGTCGTCGCGGTTCCTCCGGTCGCGGCGGTCCGTCGTGACGTCAGGGTCGAGCTCGTCCGCTTTCCGCGTCCGTTCGTTTACGTCATCGCGGATGATGCCGGCCTCTGTGGCCTGCTGGTCCGCGTGCTGGCTCAGCCGCGCCGCTTCAACCTGCGCCCGTTCCGCGTCCGCCCTGGCGCGCGCCGCCTTTGCTTCGCGCTCCCGGGCGTCAAGTTCCTTGTTCTGGGCCTCGCGGCGAATCTCCGCCGCCTTCTCGCGGTGCGCGTCATCCCGCTTTTGCTGTATTGCCTTCCGGCGCCGTCCTGTTGTGAGCAGCAGCAGCACAATCAGCACCACCACGACTACGGCGATCAACACCCAAACCCATGGAGCTATTTCCAAATTACCCACCACTTCCACTTCGATGTGACCGGACCGGCCGCGAAGCCGTTCCGGCTGACTTTTTGGAACCGTTTATAACTCGCTTAGCAAGCGTACTTACCTTTTATTAGTAATCATGCTTATTATTTTAGGGCCAGTATCGCTGGTTCTTGATCAACAACCGGCCTTCTTGGAAAGAGAGAGCGAAGATGACAGAGAACCAATGGCCCGAGGATCCCGCTTACACGGCTCCGCCGGCCTCCACAGGAATTCCGGGCGAGCGAAGCGCCACCACTTTCCCGTCCGCCGCTACTCCCCAATATGGCGGGGTACCCGCCGGCGACACCTCCGGGACGTCCCGCAAGGAAGCAGCGAAGGAAGAAGCAGCAGATGTGGCGCGGACTGCAGCGGGCTCCGCGCAGAACGTGGCCCAGACGGCGAAGGAAGAAGTTGCCAACGTCGCAGCCGAGGCGAAGTACAGCGCCCAGGATCTGCTGGCCCAGGCAAGGTCGGGACTGACCAGCCAGGCCGGCACACAGCAGCAGAAGGCAGCCGAAGGCCTCCGGACCATTTCCAGCCAGTTGCACAGCATGGCTGAGGCCCCCGATCAGCAGGGCATGGCCAGCGACCTGGTCCGGCAGGCCGCCCAGCGCAGCGAATCGGTGGCTTCCTGGCTGGAGAACAGGCAGCCGGGCGACCTGCTCGGCGAAGTCCAGAGGTTCGCCCGGAACCGCCCGGGCACCTTCCTCCTGCTTGCGGCAGGCGCTGGTGTCCTGGCAGGCCGCCTCACCCGCGGCCTGACCGCAGGCGCAACCCAAAGCCAGGCAGGCACCAGCAGCAGGGGGCTCACAGGCCAGTACGCCAGCCCCTACGGTGACCAGTACACCGAGGGCTACGCGCCGGCCGGCGGAACAGTTCCGCCCCCGCCGGTCCAGCTTCCTGGCCCTGCCACCACTACGGCTGGTTATGAGGGCGGTGCTCCCGGCACCGTCTACCCCTCAGCCATGTCCACCGCCAGCCCCCTGGGCAGTCCTGACCTCGTTGAAGAAGAGCCCTGGTCCGGCAACCGTACGGCCGAGGACCCCCTCGGCGACCGCAGCCTTGCCGATGACCCCATGGCCGGCGATCCCCTCACCCGGGACCGCTCCAGGGACGGCCAGTCTGGTGGACTGTGATGAGTAGCCAGATTCCGGAGACGCCGCCGGCTGCGGCGCATGTAAAGGCGGACAACGCATCGCTGGGTGAGCTCCTGGGTGATGTGACCCGGGACCTGTCCACCCTGATGCGCCAGGAAGTGGAGCTGGCCAAGGCCGAACTGAAACAGTCCGCCACCAAGGCCGGCAAAGGCGGAGGAATGCTCGCCGGCGCCGGCGTCGCCGGGCACTTCGTCCTGGTCTTCCTGTCCCTGGCCCTGATGTTCGCCCTGGACGCCCTGATGCCGCTGGGCTGGGCCGCCGTGATCGTCGCCGTGATCTGGGCCATCATCGCCGCGATCCTGGCCTCCATCGGGCGCAAGGAACTCAAGCAGATCCAGGGCATGCCCCAGACCGGCGAAACACTCTCTGAAATTCCCCCAACCCTAAAACCAGGTGAGGTAAACCGATGAGCGATAACCCGGACGCAATCCGTTCAGACATAGAAGCCACCCGCGCCCGCCTGGGCACCAACGTGGACGCGGTCGCCGACAAGGTCACCCCCTCCAACGTCGTCCACCGCCAGACCGACAAAGTGAAAAACGCCGTCACCGGGGCGAAGGAGCGAATCATGGGAGCAGCAGACAGCACCACCACCCGTGTGCAGGACAGGGTCCATGCGGGCACCGGCCACGCCGGCGGCGCCCTGCACCACACCACCGACACCCTGCACGACGCCAGGGACAACGTCGGCGCCAAACTCAGTGATGCCGGGACCGCGATTTCGCACGCACCGGACCAGGTCAAGGCCAAAGCCCAGGGCAACCCGTTGGCCGCCGGCCTGATCGCGTTCGGCGCCGGGATGCTCGTCTCGTCCCTGATCCCGCCAAGCCAGAAGGAACGCGAAGCAGCGGACCAGCTCAAGACCGCCGCGCAGCCCCTGGCCACCCAGGTCACCGACGCCGCGAAGGACATGGTCCAGGACCTGAAGGAACCGGCCCAGGAAGCGATGGAAAACGTCAAAGCCACCGCCACCGAGGGTGTCCAGAACGTCAAAGCCGAAGGCCAGGGCGCCGTCACCGACGTCAAGGACCGCGCCACCGATGCCAAAGGCCACGTCCAGAACACGTAAACGTCCAACGCGGCACCCTAAGGCATTGAGTATCACCCTGACAGGCCGGCCCCGCCCTCCCGCGGAGCTGGCCTGTCAGTTTTTGCACCCTTAGCGAGAGGACAACCCATGGCCACTCAGGATTCTTCCGAAACCAGCACCGCCAAAGCAGGTCAGGCACCGGATCCGAACGACACCCGGAAGCCGGACAGCCCCACGGACGTGGACAAGCCGTCCTGGAAATACATCTTCAAGAAGACCCTGCGGGAATTCAGCAAGGATCAGTGCCCGGACCTCGCGGCAGCCCTGACATACTACGGAGTGTTGTCCCTGTTCCCGGCCATACTGGCGCTGGTTTCATTGATCGGGCTTTTTGGGGACCCGGAAAAAACCACCACTGCCCTGCTGGAGATCGTGCGCGGGTTCGCGCCTGCGGAGACGGTCAACACCGTCAGCGGCACCGTGGAGGAGCTGGCCAACGCGCCGGCAGCAGGCTTCACACTGGTGATCGGGCTCGCCACCGCGCTCTGGTCCGCATCCGGCTACGTCGGGGCTTTCGGCCGGGCGATGAACCGCGTGTACGAGGTCGATGAAGGGCGTCCGTTCGTCAAGCTGCGCGGCACCATGCTGGTGGTTACGCTCCTTTCTATTGCCATCGTCGCTGTTTTGGCGGGCATGCTGGTCCTGAGCGGCCCGGTTGCCGAGGCAGTGGGCGGGCTGATCGGGCTTAGCGGTGCCTTCCTCAACATCTGGAACATTGCCAAATGGCCTGTGATGGTGGCGCTTATTATCGTGATCATTGCCGTGCTCTACTACGCCACACCCAATGTCAAGCAGCCCAAGTTCAAGTGGATGAGCATGGGCTCCGGCATTGCACTGTTCGTCTTCCTGATCGCGTCACTTGGCTTTGGTTTCTACGTGGGCAACTTCGGAAACTACAACAAGACCTACGGCGCCCTGGGCGGCGTGATCGTGATGCTGCTGTGGCTGTGGATCCTGAACATGTCCCTGCTCTTCGGTGCGGAATTCGACGCAGAGATGGAGCGTGGCCGCCAGCTCCAGGCAGGCGTCGAGGCAGAGGAAACCATCCAACTGCCGCCGCGGGACACCAAGAAGAGCGAGAAGCTGCAGAAGCAGGAGGAAGAGGATATCCGGCGCGGGCGCGAACTGCGTGAAAAGTACACCGCAGCGAACGGCCGGGATGAAGACTCCGGTGAGAGTGCGGACAGAAGCCAGCGTTCCGGCCAGTCCGCGGACCGGCATCGCGACAAGGTCCGGGACAAGCTCCGTGGCCGCAGTACCGGCCGGGAGTAAGCGGCCGCGGACCCCTGGCAGGCGGCGGACGGCAGGCGTGGGGTCGCCGTTTGGCGGGGGCTAGGCAGGACCTTCAAGATAGGGGAAAATTGTTGTAAAGGCTCTGTTGAGGTTTCCCGGGTTAACAAGGTGGTCCGGGACAAGGCGGGGCCGGCGGTGAGATGGCCTCTTCTGAGACCGAGGCCAGTCCCCCCAGTCGCCGTCGGCCCCCTCGATTCTGCGGAATGACGCGCGACTGGACAAAGTGAACCCCTCTGCCATAGTTTCATGTTTACTCTGCTCGGCACCCCAGGAGCCGCGCAGGGCCGCTGAAGCAGATACGGCGGCAATACGGTCGACCCCGAATGAGCGAACATGCCTGCCACCCATTTTGAACAATTTATTGCTGAAACCGTCGTCGCAGACAGGGAGCCCGGACTGGGCCTTCGCCGCGATGAGCTCTACGGGCTTTACACCAGCTGGTGCCTGCTCCAGAAAGAGCAACTTCAGGCCCCGGAAGCCTTGTGGGAAGCACTCCAGGCCCGCGGAATCAGCCCGGACAGCAACAACTTGTCCATGACGGGCCCCGCCGCCGCCGACTACATCGTGGCCAGCGCGCCTGATCTGGTGTGAGTTCCTGCCAGACCTGTTGAAGGCGTCTTTGGCTGGTTAGCATGAGAGCATGACCGGCGTATTATCGTCCGCCGGCCACCAGCCGAAGGGAGAATCACCATGGGTTTGGATGACAAGATCGACAATGCCGCCGAAAAGATGGCCGGCAAGGCCAAAGAAACTACAGGCGCGGCCACGGACGACGAAAGCCTGCGCGCTGAAGGTCAGATGGACCAGTCCAAGGCCGACCTGAAGCAGGCCGGCGAAAAAGTCAAGGACGCTTTCAAGAAGGATTAGGTTCCCGGAAACCAAACGGTTGAAAAAGGACTGCTGCGAATTTCGCAGCAGCCCTTTTTTCGTCCTGCCGGCTCCATTTCCCGGCCAGTTTCAGTGCTAAGCGGCTAGGCGGGTTCTGTGACTGATGCCGTGGCGGCCAGTCCTTGAGGAAACTCCTCAAGGCGGCTGCCGGAAGACAGGCTGCTGCTGCGGCCCTCCGGCAGGGCCTGCAAGGCCCTCATTCGTTCGGCTGCCTGAACAGCCCCTACCTGATCCGGGCCAGCGCGAATCCGTCCCAGCCTTTGGAGCCCACAGTCTGAATGACGGTGGCGTCGAGCCGGGGGTGCTCGCCCAGCAGCTTAAGGGCGTCGACGATCCCGGGTGCATTGACGGGATCCATGCCAGGGTCCAGGATCGCACCCTCCCAGATGGTGTTGTCCAGCACCACCGTGCTGCCCGGCCGCCCGAGGCGCACCGCCCAGTCCAAGTAGCGGCTGTTGTTCTCTTTGTCGGCGTCAATGAAGATGAAGTCGAACGGGTCCCTTTCCTCCTCGGCCAATGCGGCGAGCGTGTCCAGGGCAGGTCCCAGCCGGATCTCCACCTTCTGTCCCAGCCCGGCGAAGTCGATATTTGCCCACGCTACTTCCGCATGTTTGGGGAGGAATTCGCACGTCACCAGCGTGCCGTTGGCGGGCAGTCCCTGGCCCATCCAAATGGTACTGAAACCCGCCAGCGTGCCTATCTCCAGAACCCGGCGGGCGCCGGACAGCTGCACCAGGAGCTTCAGGAGTTTGCCGGCGTTGGGTGCCACCTCGATGGGCGGCATGCCTGCATCAGCGGCGGATTGCACCGCCCGGAGAAGGGCCGGATCAGGATGAACCACGACGTCGGAAAGGAACTTTTCGGTGGCGGTCCACTCCGGCCGGGGCTTGTGCTCAAACATGGGCACAGTCTGGCACGGGGCTCCCCGCGGGTCCAGAGGATTCACCAAGCGGGGAGTCGGGCCACCGGCGCAGCAGCCTTACGAACCGCCCTCGGCGAGTGCCTCTTCCAGGCGGTCCACTTTGGCCGTCAGCTCGCCGGAATACCCCGGCCTGATATCCGCCTTGATGACCAGGGAGACGCGGCTGCCGTAGCGGCCCACCGCCTCCGTTGCGCGCTTCACGACATCGAAAACTTCATCCCATTCACCCTCGATGGTGGTGAACATTGAATCTGTTGTGTTGGGCAGGCCTGACTCCCTGACGATCTTCACAGCGGCGGCGACGGCGTCGTGAACGGATGCGTCCGCGGGCCGGGAACCTTCAGCAGGGGTACCGGAGGGGGCAACAGAAAAGGCAAGCAGCATAGGGCCAGTGTGCCATGGCAAAGGTGCCGGCGCAGGCGGAGCAAACCGCTGCCGCCGTCACAAAACCCCCTACCCCCCAGTAACGGTGAACGGCAGGACCTCCATTGCTAACCTTTTGGCATGAGCCTCGCAGTCGCCCGCAAGCCCCTCCGCGCCGACGCAGCGCGGAACGTGGACAAGATCATCACGGCTGCGCGCCAATGCTTCCGCGAATTCGGCCCGGAAGTTCCCCTCCAGACCATTGCAGCAACGGCGGGGGTGGGGCCCGCCACCCTCTTCAGGAACTTTTCCGACAAGGAGGAGCTGGTGCTTGCGGCCCTTAACCGGCAGCTCCGGCTCACAGTTGATCCGGTGGTGGACGGTGCCCTGGCAGATATCGACGCCGCCGCGGGGCTGCTCCGGGTCCTGGAGGCCCTGATGGCGGCGGCCAGCGACGACGCAAACCTCCTCGGCGCCGTTGCCGGGCGCAGGGAACTGCTGACCGGCATTACGGGCGCATTGATGGAATCGATCAGCGTGCTGCTCGTACGCGGGCAGGGCCAGGGAAGCCTGCGCGAGGACATCTCCATGACGGACATGTTCCGGCTGCTGGCGATGCTCATTGGAGTTGTGGACACCATGGAACCGGGATCGGATGCCTGGCGCCGGCCCCTCGCCCTGGTGGAGGACGCCATCAGGACCGTCAGGCCCAGCCGGCCGCTTCCTGCCCATGTGCCGGTGCCGGCCGTTCCCGTGACGCCCCTCCCCTGACAGGGTTTACAGGGGCATAACTCCGGACAGACAGTCCAAACGAACCCGGGATAACCGGGATTTCCGCGGCGGATTCCCCATTGTGGGCACCGGAGTGGGTGCAATACACTTCAAGTGGGTTACGCAGCCAGCCTCTCTGTTCCTTCCAAATGGAGCACCCTATGCCCCAGTTCCTGCACCGCCGGCCGATGGCCGCCTCGTGATGAACAGTTCCAGGCTTCTGCACTACATCAACGATCCGCGCGGCCCAGAGGAAGTTCTTCCCACCCTCCCGGCGGAGGAACTGGCAAAACTGCTGGATGCCCTTTTCCAGAATCTGGACACTCCCGAACCGGAGTACGGCGCCCAGGCCTGGTATGAGATGGGAGTTGAAGAAAGCGCCCGCCGCTCCGATCCGGTCAGTTCAAATTCAAGCGACGCCGCTGCGCACGGAGTAGCCTGACTGGCTGCTGCCGGTGCCCAACACCAGTGACTGGTGTCGCGCTGGCTATGGCGGCTCAGTTCCAGCCGAGCATCCGCAGCACGGCAGAAGTTCCCGCACCCGCCACCACCACCAGCAGGAACGGCGCCCGCACTGCCAGTGCGATGGCTGCGGCCGCGAGGGCGCCCAGGCGGGCGTCGGCAGCCAGTGACTGCCCGGAGGCCGCAGCGTTAACCAGGGTGAGGGACGCCAGCAATCCGATGGTCATGGCTCCTGCCACCCTCGACATCCGGGGATTCTCGAGGAGCTTGGCCGGGACAAAGTACCCCACCAGCTTCCAGGCATAGGCCAGGGCGCAGGCAAGGAGCAGCCAGATCCAGAGGCTCATGTGTCCACCCCGGATACGCCGTTGCCGTGCTGCCGGTCTTCACCGTGCCGGTGATCCGCGCCGCGGTGGTGGTGCTCCCGGTAGGGATCCACATCCGGTTCCAGGCCCTCGTCGCTGCGCCCGTGGCTGTACCAGCCGATCACCGCCGCCACGACGGCCGCCACCAGGATCGGTACGCCGGCGGGAACAAACGGCACCGCCACCACCGTGGCCAGCGCGCAAACCACCGCGATGGCGATCGGTTCGCGGCCCTTGAGGCGCGGCCAGAGCAGTGCCAGGAAAGCAGCTACTGCCGCGCCGTCCAGCCCCCATTGCTTCGGGTCGCCCAGCCCGCTGCCGGCAAGCGCCCCCACCGCAGTGAACAGGTTCCAGAGCACGTAGATGCCAAGGCCCGCGGTCCAGAAGCCGCGGCGCTGCTCGGCGGGATCGGTCTGTCCGGTGCTGGTGGCGGTGGACTCGTCGATGGTCACCTGCGCGGCCACGTACTTGCGCCACCCGGTGGGGTGCAGCAGCGCGTTGAGCTGCATGCCATAGATTCCGTTGCGCATGCCCAGCAGCGTGGCCGCACTCATGGCTGCGATGCCCGAGCCGCCTCCGCCCACCACGCCAATGAACGCGAACTGCGATCCGCCGCTGAACAGCAGCAGGCTCAACGCCATAGTCTGCCAGAAGTCCAAACCGGACGTGACGGACAGGGCGCCGAAGGAGACGCCATACAGCCCGGTGGCAACACTGATGGAAAGTCCCACGCGAATGGCCGGGGACGACAGGAGCGTCACGTCCAGGCTCCCAGCGCGGGCTTGGCGGCTCCCAGCGCGGGCTTTCGCAGGCTCCAGGCCCACAGGATGAGCGGCGCCTGCAGCGGGAGCCGCAGACTATGCACCGTGCGCTCGAGGGGAGTTCCTTCCGGGCCGTAGGCAAGCCGGAGCGCGCCGGCGTGCCCGGCCAGGAAGACGGTGAACATGGCGGTGACGGCGGTAGCGGTTGCCTTGCGCGCCGGCGGAACAAGGATGCCGACGGCGGCCGTCAGTTCGAACAAGCCGCTTACAGCGATCCATTCCTCCCTGGTCATCACGGCGAACGGCCGACGGCGGTGCGGTTCCGTACCGCTTTCCCTGTCCTCCAGGCAGAGGTAGTCCGGCACCACTCGGCGGTAGAACCGGGGGTCGCGGAAGTGTTTCATGGCGCTGGCCAGCAGGAGGGCACTCATCGCTGCAGCGGAAAGGCTATGGAGGGCCCGGCCGGACCGGGGAAAAGGCATGCCTCCACTCAATCACAAGCGCGGCAGGCCCCTAAAACTGTCAGGCCCAGGCGAGCGGGGAACTTCCATAGGGCGCCGGCGGGCTGGGGTAGTCCAGCGGCTGTCCGTCCACCAGGAGGGGCGGCCCCGCGTAGCGCAGTTCACCGTAGCTGCTGGCCATGGTGTGCAGTTCGGTTGCGGGCAGCACCGGTTCTGGAAAGTCGTGTGCAGCCGGGCTGCCTGCCGGCATCCCGGCTTGCGGGACAGGGGCCGCCGGGCTGCCCGGAGCCACCGCCGCGAAGCCCACAGCCGGAAGGGCGAAAAGCTCCTCGGCGGTGCGGGCCAGGGACAGCCGTGCCGATCCCCCAAGCCCTTTGTGCCGGCGCCTGGCCAGCAGGGCGATGGCTGCCGCTGCCACGCCATACCCGGTGGCGTGGTCCAGGGCCTGGACAGGGAGCGCACCCGGCCGCCACCCGCCGTCGTCGTCCCCTGTCCCGTAAAGATCGGCGATTCCGGTGGCTGCCTGGATAATGCTGTCGAAGCCACGCAGGCCGCTCCAGGGGCCCGTGTTTCCCCAGCTGTCCAGCGTGACCACTACCAGCTCCGGCCGGGCTGCCAGCAGCACCTCCGGTTCCAGCCCGAAGCGGTCCAGGGAGCCGCGGCGGTATCCCGTGATGACAACATCTGCGGTGGCCAGCAACTGTTGCAGCAAGTGCCGGTTCCCAGGGGTTGCCAGGTCCGCCTCCGCGCTCCTCTTGCCAAACCCTGTATCGACGAACTGATCGGTAATTTCGGGAAGCCGTGGCGGATCAATCCGCAGGACGTCGGCACCAAGCGCCGCCAGCAACCGGGTGGATACCGGCCCGGCAATGACGCGGGTCAGGTCCAGCACGCGCACACCGGCCAAGGGGCGGCGTGGATCGGCGCCAGACAGGCGCAGGGGCTTGGGCACAGTGTTCTCTCCGCCGGACAGGCGCAGTTCGATCCAAGGCCCCGTACCGGCAGCGCTGCCGATCCCCGAATTAAGCCACTCCTGGCGGCTTCGGACGGCCGCGGCAACTCCTCCCCGGGCTTGGACCGCGGCTTCCGCTTCGAGCGAGGTCATGGCGGCGAGGGCTGCAGCCACGCCGTCTGCCGTGGTGGCGGCCAGCGCTTCCATGAGCCGCTGCATATGGTGCGGGTAGTTGGCGTGGAGCCGGATCCAACCGTCACGGGTACGCCGGAAGCCGGACAGCGGGGCGAAGCCCTCGATCCTGCGCCCGTCAATCCGCAGGTAGCCGTAGGAGTCGAAGGCGCCCGCGGTCAGGGCCGCCGTGGTGGCGAACCGGCCCGGCGTTCCGATCAGGAGGTTTAAAGCTGCGGCCGCGGCCCCCACGGAACCAAGTGCCAGGCCTTCCACATCCAGCGCACCGCCCCACCACCGGCGGGGACCGGACCATGATCCGGCAGCCTCATCCAACGCCAGCCCCGCGTCCCTGAACACGGGCTCCAGGTAGCGGAACAGTGCGGGAACGGCGCCGGCAGCTTCCCCGGTCATCTGGCCCCCTACCTTCCTTGCGGCGAAGCCATGTGCAACTGCCCTAACACACGGGCGGGCACGTTGGTAGTGATTTCGTGGATGCCCAGGCTCCGGCACAGCTCCACATCCTGGTCACTGTCCACGGTCCACACCCGGAACCGCCGGCCCCGCTCCAGCCAGCGAAGGATGGTGCCCGGATGCCGGCGGACATAGTCGACGCCGGGGCCGGCCAGTCCGGCTTCGCCGGCGTCCAGGATCCGCTCCCCTTCCACCTGGGCAGCTTTCATCACGTTCGCGATGGCGCCCCCGGTGATCAGTCCCAGGCCCAGTTCCTCGCGGAGTTCCCGCGCATCCACGTCGTCCACCAGCTGGCAGACGTATTGCGGCGGAACGGACCGGAGGAGCCGGCGGACGGACTCCGGGCTGAAGCTCATGAACGTCACCGACACGTTGTCCACAGAAGAGCCTGCCGCCTCCCATCCCTCGGCCTGCAGGACTTCAATCACCCGGTCCTCCAGCTTGAGCTGGTAGGGGCTGGGATGCTTCAGCTCGATGGCAAGCCCGACGGGCCGGCCGGCGCCGCGGAGGATCTCCAGTAACTCCGGAAGGGTCAAAAACTGCTCGGAGCGCGCCCCGTACATTTCGGGAATGCGCACCCCCTTCCAGGAAGAAAAGTCCAGGCGGCGGAGTTCCCGCAGGGTCCGCTCCGCCGCTGGCCCGGTTCCGTCGGAAGTGCGGTCCAGGTTGGCGTCGTGCAGGAGGATGACGTGCTGGTCGCGGGTCAGGTGGACATCGCACTCCACGCCGTCGGCCCCGTCCGCCAGCGCCTGCAGGTAGGCTGCGCGGGTGTGTTCTGCAAACGCGGCGCTGGAACCCCGGTGGGCGAAGACCAGCGGCCGCTGCAGCGGTGACTCGTCAGTAGTCATGCAGACACGGTAGCCGACCCGGCCCGGGCTGCGGGGCTAGGCTTGGCACATGCAGGTGAACTCTGAGCCAACTACCCGGGAAGCACCCCCCAGAGCGGCAACGTCCGGGGCACCTCCCGGGAGGGACCGCACCAAGGCGCGTGCCGCCGTCGTCCGCCAGCAACTCAGTGCCGGCGACGCTGAAAAGGCGGCAGCGCTGCGGAAAATGAAGCTTCTGGCGCTGGGCCTGCTGATTGCCATGGCCGTGATTTTCGTCTTCGCGTTCGCGCTGCAAAAGGACTATCCGTGGCTGCAGTACGTGCGCGCGGCGGCAGAGGGCGGCATGGTGGGTGCGCTGGCCGACTGGTTCGCCGTCACCGCGCTGTTCAAGTACCCCATGGGCATCAAAATCCCGCACACCGCCATCATTCCGCGCCGGAAGGACCAGATCGGCGCATCGCTGGGCGAGTTCGTGGAAACCAATTTCCTGTCTGAACAGGTGGTCCAGGAGAAGCTGGCCAGCGTCAACATCGCCCGCCGGGCAGGCGAATGGCTCGCAACACCGGGCGGCGCCGAGCGCGTCGCGAAGGAGGGGGCCGCCGTCATCCGCGGCGTGTTCAAGGTCCTGAATGACGACGACGTCCAGGCAGTGATCGAGGGAATGGTGCGTAAGCACCTGCTGGCTCCGCCGTGGGGACCACCCGTGGGCAGGATGGCGGAGCGGATTTTCCACGATGGCCATCACCACAAGCTCGTGGACCTGCTGGTGGACCGGGCAGCCGACTGGGTGGACGACAACCACGAGACCGTCAGCCGGCTGGTCGCTGACCGCTCCCCCACCTGGGTCCCGCAGTTCGTGGACGGCCTGGTGGGCGACAAGGTCTACGTGGAAATCCTGAAGTTCGTCCGCGCCGTGCAGGCCGACCAGAACCACCAGGTGCGGCAGCAAATCGACAAATACCTGAACGACCTGGCCCAGGACCTGCAACACGATCCGGCCATGATCGCCCGCGCGGAGGACATCAAGGCACAGGTCCTGGGTGATCCGGAAGTGCGCGAACTTGCCTCCCGTACCTGGGGCACCGTGAAGAATGCGCTGCTGGGCGCCGTTGACGATCCGGACAGTGACCTGACCATCAAGTTCAAGGGCGCCGTCCGCGACTTCGGCTCCCGGCTGGTCAACGACCCCGAACTCGCGGGGAAGGTAAACGCCTGGATCGGCGACGCCGCCGGCTACCTGGTGCGGACCTACCGCTCAGACATCGCCGGGGTGATCACAGACACGGTGGCCCGGTGGGATGCCGAGGAAACTTCCCAGAAGATCGAGCTGCAGGTGGGCAAGGACCTGCAGTTCATCAGGATCAACGGCACGGTGGTGGGCTCGCTTGCCGGCCTGGCGATCTTTACGGTGGCGCACCTGATTTTCGGGTGAGTTTTTCCAGGCTTTTCGACGCGGATAAATTCCGGCGACGCGCAAAAGCTTATGCGCACCGCATATTTGGCCCGCGCCGGCGAACATGCCCAGCGCCAGCGACTATGCGCGTCGAGATTTCAGGCGAACGCTTCCAGCTCCACACCGGCGGCCTCAAGCCCGGCACGGACGGCCGCAGCCATCCCCACAGCACCGGGGGTGTCGCCGTGGATGCACAGGGAGTCCGGCTGCACCTGGACCACTGTCCCGTCCAGGGCCACGACTTCACCTTTGGTGGCAAGGCGGACGGCCCGCTCAACGATCGCGTCGACGTCGTGCAGGACGGCCCCTTCCTGCGAGCGCGGGACCAGTGTTCCGTTGGCCTGGTAGGCGCGGTCCACAAAGGCCTCGATGAAGACCGGGTGCCCGGCTTCCTTCGCCTGCTTCAACAGCTCAGACCCGGGCAGGCCCAGGATTGGCAGGCCCGGATCGTAGGAGTTCACGGCTGCCACCACAGCGGACGCCTGATCGGCGTCGTGGACAATCCGGTTGTACAGCGCGCCGTGCGGCTTCACGTAGTCCACGGAAGCACCCACGGCATGCGCCACGCCGTCGAGCGCGCCCAACTGGTAGAGCACATCGCCGAACAGCTCGTCGAAGGACATGTCCAGCGAGCGGCGGCCGAAACCGGCGAGGTCGCGGTAGCCCACGTGCGCGCCGACGGTTACATCCAGCTCATAAGCAGCGCGGCAGCTGTCCAGCATGGTGACGGGATCACCGGCATGGAATCCGCAGGCCACGTTGGCGCTCGTGACCAGCCGGAACATCGCGGCGTCGTCCCCCATGTTCCAGGAGCCGAATGATTCGCCGAGGTCAGCGTTGAGATCCAAAATTGTTGCCTTCCAGCGTCAGGTGGTCCGGTGCGGCGGCGTTCAGCTCGCCGGGGATGGTATCCGGCATGGGACCAAACGCTTCCTTCGCGTTCCCCACGACTGCCCGCCCCATCACGAGGTTACCGGCTCCGCCCACTACCGCGCCGATGCCGAACGGCAGTGCCCGGCCGAATAAGGCAGTCCCCTGCCTTTTGAGGAGGTTCTTGAGGAAGGCTTTCTGGATGCGGTTCCGGATCGAGCCGAAGCCGGGCACGGTGGATCTGGACAGCACGTTGCCCCAGGCCCTGGTGGCGTTCATGCCGTTGCCGGCCGCCTGGCCGCTGAGCGTTCCGAGGAGCGCGGTGCCTTCCTCGCCCAGCATGATGGCCATGACCATGGTGCTGGCTTTTTCCGGGTTGGTGAGGCGGATGCCGTGCAGTTCGGCGAGGGAAGTGGCGTACAGCGCGGTTGCTTCCAGGAACCCCACGGTCGCCGCAGCCGAGAGTCCCAGGGACGCTACGGTGCCAACGCCGGGGACGACGGCGGTTGCGCCCACAAGAGCCCCGCCGCCGGTGACGGCACGCAGGTAGTCGCGCTCCAGGATGTCTGCCAATTGGGCGGCGGTGGCGCGCGGGTGCTTTTTCTGCAGCCGGCGGATGTACGCCAGGACCAGCGGACGCTGGATCTCCACCGCCTTCAGGAGCGCGTTGTGGACGCCCGGCTTCGGTTTGCCGTCGGCGTCGAACACTGCGTTGTGGGCGGTTTCGGTTGCGATCCGTACTGCGGGGTTGCTGCGCCTGGCCATGGTCACCTCTGTTGGTCTCGACTGCCGCGTTGGTTGCGGCTCTCCTGATACTAAGCTTGCTTAACATTAGGCCACGGCACGGCGGCTGCCCCAGTCGCTTTCACGGCAGGGCCCCGGGTGCCCCGAGTGCCCCGGTATCCAGGTGCCCGGGGACCGGCGCGTATCCGGAGGCCCGGGCACCGGGCGAAGCCTAGACTTACCCTATGCCCGCTCCCAAAGCCTTGCGGCCTTTTGTCCACCGTGAGTACCGGGTACTGATTTCGGCACTGGCCATCTCCATTTTCGGCTCCGGCATGTGGGCAGTCGCCATGGTCTACCAGGTAATCCATCTCGGCGGCGGACCGCTGGAACTGTCCCTGGTGGCTGCTTCCGGCAGCGTAGGCCTGGTGGCCTTTGTCCTGGCAGGCGGCATCGCCGCCGACAGGGTTCCGCAGCGCCGCCTGATCATTGCCGTGGAGGGCGCGAACCTTGCCGTCATCGCTGCGATCAGCGGGTTGGCCATCGCGGGCTTGCTGCAGCTGTGGCATGTGGCTGCCGGCGCGTTTGTACTCGGTGTTGGGGCAGCCTTCTTCTTTCCCGCCTATTCGGCCATCCTGCCCCGCATCCTTCCCGCGGAGGATCTGCTCGCTGCGAACGGGATGGAGGGCTCCATGCGGCCGGTCCTGCAGCAGGCTGCCGGGCCAGCCGTGGCCGGTGTGGCGGTGGCTGCCCTCTCTCCGTCGCACGCTGTGACTGCCGTGGCACTGTGCCACCTCTCAGCCTTCATCGTCCTGAACTTCCTGGGCCAGCACGCGCTGGCTGCGCCGGTCAACGGCACTGAGGCTGGTGGCGGCGTCGCTGGGCGCGGCACAACATCCTTTTTCCATGACCTGCGCGAAGGTGTCAGCTACACGCTGCGGACCCCGTGGCTGCTCTGGACCCTGGTCTGGGCGTGCATCTCAGTGCTGTTCCTGATCGGACCCATCGAAGTACTGCTGCCGTTTGTGGTCCGCGACCAGCTGGGCGGCGATTCCAGCATGTTCGGTTTCCTGCTCGCCGTGATGGGCGTCGGCTCGGCACTGGGCTCGCTGCTCACGGCCTCCCTGCGGCTGCCCCGGCGCTACCTCAGGGTGATGATGGTGAGCTGGGGCGCGGGCAGCCTGCCCCTCGCCGCCGTCGGAATCATGGACAACTTCTGGACCATCGCGGCGGCGCTGTTCATTTTCGGGGCCACGGGCAGCGTGGGCATGGTCATCTGGGGCACGCTGCTCCAGCGGCGCGTTCCGCCGCACCTCCTGGGCCGGGTGTCCAGCCTGGATTTCTTTGTCTCGCTTGCCCTGATGCCGGTGTCCATGGCCCTGGCCGGGCCCGCCGCCGAAGTCCTGTCCATCTGGCTGATCTTTGTGGTGGCCGGGGGCGTGTGCCCCGTCATGGCGGTCATTGCCATGACTGCGGGGCGGATGGGCGACGACGAACTGGCCCACCCACTGGACCGCTCACCTCGGGCAGAACGGACGACGGCGGGCGGGAGCCAGCCCGGCGTCGACCAGCCCGCCGCGGACCAGGCCGCCGGGGATTAGGCCCCCGGGGATTAGGCCGCCGGGCGCGGCACGTCACTGTTGGCCCGCACCACCGGGATGCTCGCCGTCGGATGTCCGCTCGGGAAGACCGTGGGCTCCGGCACCGGAACGGGCGCGAGTGCCACCTGCACAGGCTCGGCTCCCACGGTGAACTGCTGCCCGCGGACGTCCACCTCCAGCGCGTCGCCTTCCTGGATGGCCAGGGTGATCGACCCCGAGTCGAGCTGGACCAGCAACAGGCGTCCGCGGATCTTCAGGTGGAAGGTGAGCCCGTCCCACTCGGCAGGAAGCCGCGGATCGAAGAACGGAACCGGGCCCTGGTCCCGCAGGCCCGCGAAGCCGCAAACCAGGGAGCTCCACACCCCGCCGGTGGAGGCGATGTGCACGCCGTCGATGGTGTTGCCGTGCGTATCATCCAAGTCGATGAACACGGCATTGGTGAAGTGCTCCAGCGCCTCGCGCGAGTACCCCACCTCGGCGGCCATGATTCCTTGGACACACGTGGAAAGCGTTGAGTCTCCAGTGGTCAGGGGATCGTAGAAGTCGAAGGCCCGGTGTTTTTCCTCGGCGGTAAAATCCTGCCACTGCAGGAACATCGCCAGGACGGTGTCCGCCTGTTTCAGGACCTGGTGGCGGTAGATGACCAGCGGATGGAAGTGCAGGAGCAGCGGGTACTTGGACCGGGGCGTGGTCCAGTCCCAGGGCTCCAGGGTCATAAAGTCGTTGTCCTGCGAGTACACCTGCATGCGCTTGTCGAACGGCAGGTGCATGCGTTTGGCTGCCGCCTCCCACAGTTGCCGCTCCTCCTGGGCGACGCCGGCGTGTTCCAGGGCAGCGGCGGCGCGCAGGTTAAAGCGGGCCATAACGTTGGTGTAGAGGTTGTCGTTGACCACTGCCGTATATTCGTCCGGGCCGGTGACGCCGTGGATGTGGAACATGCCGTCCTTACCGAAGAACCCGAGAGAAATCCACATCCGGGCGGTCTCCACCAGCAGTTCGGCGCCCATGCCGTCACGGAACTCGGTGTCCCCCGTGGCCCAGACGAACCGGTGGGTGGCGAAAGCGATAGCTGCGGCGATATGGAACTGGGCGGTGCCGGCGGCGTAGTAGGCGCTGGCCTCGAGCCCGTTGATGGTGCGCCACGGGAACAGGGCGCCTTCCATACTCAGTTCCTTGGCCCGGATCTTGGCTTCGGGAAGAATGGCGTGGCGGAATTCCAGGACTCGGCGGGCGCCCGCGGGGTTGGTGTAAGTCAGGTACGGCAGGAGGTATACCTCCTGGTCCCAGAAATAGTGGCCCTCGTAGCCCGAACCGGTAACGCCTTTGGCCGGGATTCCGGCCATGTCCGCGCGGGCCGTTGCCTGGGCCAGCTGGAACAGGTTCCAGCGGATGGCCTGCTGGAGTCCGGGCTTCCCGCCGGCCACCACGATGTCCGAGGTGGCCCAGTGCCCGCGGTAGTGCGCTTCACTTTCGGCGAAGATGTCGGCGACCGGCCGCAGGCCTTCTTCCGCGACGGCGGCTGCGTCAATGGATGGCTCCTGGATTCCGGCGCCGGCGGCGTAGCTGACGGTCTTTTCCAGGCGGAACGGCTCGTCCGCGCTCACCGCCAGCACGTAGCGGACGCTGCTGTCGTCCTGGTCCACGAGCGTATCGAACGGCTGGTGGCCTGCCGAGGTCCAGTGGTCCACGGCGATGCCCACGCGCTGCTTGGATTCAGCGGCTTCCCAGGCCAGGCGGAGCGAGCCGTCACCGCCGTCAAGGCGCAGGGGCAGCAGCACGCGCCCGGCATGGCGGCCCGCCCTGCGGGGGTCATGGACCGAGTGGTCCTCCACCGGCTGGTCCTGGCGGTTGATCACGGAGGAGGTGACGTCCAGGGAGATCTCGCGATCGGTGGCGACTTCCAGCGAAATGCCGAGGGACCCACGGGAAGCGAACCCGACGGCGCGGCGCTCAGTGGTGGTGGCTACGGCCCCGGAGCGGCACTGCCACGTAATGCGGCATTCGTAGACCCCGGTGCCGAAGTCAACGGAGCGGCGGTAGTCAAGGACCTCGGATTCGGCCAGGCTGAGGGACTCCCCGTCGATGACCAGGGTGAAGTTGTTGGCGTCCGGGATGTACAGGATGCGCTGGCCGGTGCGGGCAAAGCCGAAGGCATTTTCGGCGTGCTTGATGTCCCAGATCTCGTGGAATCCATTGATGAAGCTGCCCGGCAGGTCGGAGTCTGCTGCAGCCCAGTGGGCGCCACGGATTCCCAGATGCCCGTTGCCGAGGGCAAAAAGCGTCTCCAGGGTGCCTTCGGCGCCCGGCTCGTGGCGTGTTTCGACGAGCTGCCAGGGGGTGTTGGGGAACCGCTCGCGGTCTGCGGTGATGAGAGCCATGGTGTTGGTCCTTCGGCGTGTGCTGGGGCAGCTGTCGTTGGCCGTTGCGGGCGCGGCAGCTTGGGTGCTGCTTACTGCTTGCTTGAGTAATTCGATGACTTCGGGTGCCGGGGATTGGGGATACGGCTGTGTGCCGGGCGGCTAGAGGAGTTCGTCGAGGTCGTTGACCACCACGGTTGCTCCAGCGTCCAGGAGGGTTTGCCGTCCGGCGCCGCGGTCCACTCCGATCACGGAATGGAATGAACCTGCCTGTCCGGCCTGGACACCGGAGACGGCGTCCTCCACTACCACGCACTCTTCACTCGGGAAGCCCAGCAGCCCGGCGGCGTACTGGTACGTTGCCGGGCTGGGTTTGCCCGGCAGGCCTTCCCCGGCTGCCACCACGCCATCCACCACGACGGCGAAGTGGCGGCTGAGCCCCGCCGCTTCCAGGACTGCGGGGGCGTTGCGTGAGGAGGAGACGACGGCGACCTTCAGTCCGCGGTCAAGCACGGCTTCCAGGAAGCGGACCGATCCCTCGAAGGGTTCCACGCCCGTGCTGACAATGTCATTGAAGATCCGGTTTTTGCGGTTCCCCAGGCCCTGCACCGTGGTGTGGGCGGGGTCGTCATCCGTGGGGCCTTCCGGAAGGACGATCCCGCGGGAGGCGAGGAAATCACGGACGCCGTCAAAGCGCGGCTTGCCGTCGATGTGGTCGAAGTAATCGCTCTCGCTGTAGCCCGTAACCTGCGGCTCGGAGGAGAGGTAGCCTTCGAACAACTCCTGCCACGCCTGCTCATGCACCGTTGCGGTGGGCGTCAGCACGCCGTCGAGGTCGAAGAGGATGGCCGAGGCGTCCGTCCAGGCGGTGAGGCTGTTGACTGTATGGTCTGTTGCGGTGTGTTCATTCATGCGTGGTGCGGTGTCCTTTCAGACGGCGGGCAGCCTCGAAGGCGGGTGCTTCTGGTGTGTGGTGGCTTCGGTGCCCGGATCATCTGCAGAGCCGGCGGGCGGCCGGCGTTACATGCCCGGCGGTGCTGTCCGTCCGGGGGCCTTGCCGATCCATCTGTTCCTACCATCATGGGCCTGTTCCGGGTTGCCGGACAAGCTCGCCTGACGTCCGGCACTGCCGCAGGAGCAAACGGCGACGCACCGTAGTCCGCTGCAGCAAAGCGTCTGCACAGCAGCGCCCTCCTTCTTTGCCCAGTCCACGTCCGCACTCGCGGCCGAAGTCGAGTGTAAGCGCTTACAAATTCGGCTGGCAACTGTTTTTTCATCAGCCCCCTTTGTGACGCACGTCTCGCTGTGCGCACTCCGGGCGCGCTAGGTGTTCGTACGCCCGCCGGCGCGCAGCACGTAGTGGCGCAGGAAGGCGCTGACATCCACCATTTCCGTCTTGGACATGGCATGGCCCATGCCGGGGTAGGTCCTGGCAGTGAGGAGCGTGTTCTCCTGCAGCCACTCCTCGGTGTACGCCACCGCGTCTTCGTTGATCACCAGGTCAGCCTTGTCGCGTCCCCAGAAAAAAGGCGGCGGGGTATCGAAAGATTCCGTGAGGGACAGGAGCTCATTTTCGAGCACAAAGCCGGAAAGCCCCACAACGGCCGCATAGTCCTTGGGATGCAGGCGCAGGAGCGTGCTGGCCATCGCCATACCCTGGGAATAGCCGAGCAGGCTGACGCTGGTGTGCTGGCCCTTGACGCTGTTAATCCAGGTCTGGACGGCATTGGACGCCTTGATGACGTCAGCGAAGTCGTTGGCCAGGAAGTAGTCCAGCAGGAACCACCCGAAGTGGTCCCCAATGGCCATGGGAGCCCGCAGCGCCGCGCAGGTGAATTCCGCCGGCAAGTACTCAAAGAGGCGGACCATCCGGGACTCGTCCGTGCCGTAGCCGTGCATCATCACCAGCAGCGGAGTGCCCGCCCGCTCGTCCTCGGGCTTGGACCAGACAACTGTTTTCATCGGATCAGCCTAGCGAGGGAGGCCGTCCCGGCACCTGAGCCGTGCCGCTCGGCCAGCCGTTGAGGCAATGCCAGGGGCAGAAACCCCAACCCCTGTGGCCACAAAGCTGTTACCCATTTGAGACGCCCGGCGACAGGCAAAAACCATTGAACAGTGCACCCCCGCGCTGTAGCGTGGCGCTTGACGGACAGCATACTTAGCATCTCGTCACGGGCTGCCACAGGGCCCGTCCCGCGACCAGCAAGGAGCAGCACATGAGAATCGGCTCATCCATCTTCCTCATCGCACTTGGCGCCATCCTCGCCTGGGCGGTTGCTCCAGGCCTGATCCCCTTCGTCGACCAGGTGCTTATCGGCTACATCCTCATGGCCGTGGGCGTGATTGGCCTTATCGCCTCACTGATCCTCGCCTCGCCGGGCCGCAGCCGCCGGATCAGCGAAAGCCGGTCCGTCGTGGACCCGAACACCGGTGAGCGCATCACAAGGAACGAAAGCCGCGACGGCGGCCTGTAGCCAGGGCAGAAGGAACCGAGGAAAGAAAAACTGTCAGGAACCCGAGGAAGCCGGGCTGGGCCAGTATGGTCCGGCCCGGCTTTTCATCGCCCCCGAAGTTTTTGTCGGAGTCCAGGTCCTCGGAGCCCGTAAGGGTGCCCCCGTGGACTGCGCAAGCGGGCGAAGCAAACACCAGCAAAAACGGCAGGTCATTTTGTTTCATGTGGGTTTCCATTGACAAACCAACAGAAGCAAAGATAAAGTCAAGTAACTCAACATCATGTGATGCCAATCACTCACAGCAAGCCTTACGCAACGGAGGGTATGTGTTCGCCGAGGAGCGCCAGCAGAAGATTGCCGAGCTTGTAGCCGGCACCGGCCGGGTCAGCGTCACCCACCTGGCCGAGCGCTTCCGCATCACCACCGAAACCATCCGCCGGGACCTTGCCACGCTCGAGAACTCCGGTACGGTCCGCCGGGTGCACGGCGGTGCCGTGGCTGCAGACAGGTTCAGCACCACGGAAGAAAGCATCCCCGAACGGGCCATCCAGCGTCCGGACCAGAAGATCCGCATTGCAGAGGCCGCGCTGGCCCTCATCCCCCGCACGTCGCCCGGCAGCGTCCTGATCGACGGCGGCACCACTACCGAAGTCCTGGCAGACCTGCTCTCCCGGCGCACCGCCAGCGAACCTTTCGACCCTGCAGAACGCCGGGCCGAGCTGGTTGCCATTACCCACGCGCTTCCCATCGCCGGCAAGCTTTCCAGCATTCCCGGAATTGCGCTCGATGTCCTGGGCGGAAGAGTCCGCGGAATCACCCAGGTTGCCGTAGGCCAGGCAACAGTGGACGCCGCCAACAAGCTCCGGCCGGATATCGCGTTCATCGGCACCAACGGCATCCACGCATCGTTCGGCCTCAGCACCCCCGACCCCGAGGAAGCCGCCGTCAAGGCAGCTTTCGTCCGTTCGGCCCGCCGGATCGTGGTGCTGGCCGATTCCTCCAAGCTGGACACGGAAACCCTGGTCCAGTTCGCCTCCCTGAAAGATCTGGACACCTTGATTACAGACAGCGAACCCGGCCCGGAACTCGCAGCCGCCCTTGAGGACGCCGGCGTGGACGTGGTGATCGCATGATCGTCACCTTCACAGCCAACCCAAGCCTTGACCGCACCGTGGCCCTCCCCGGCCCGCTGCAACGGGGCGAAGTTCAGCGCGCCGTCTCCGTCAGCCAGGAGTCCGGCGGCAAGGGCGTCAACGTCTCCCGCGCCCTGGTAGCCTCCGGCCTGGAGTCCCTGGCCGTCCTCCCGGGAGCGGACAGTGATCCCGTCCTGGCCGGCCTGCGCGAAAGCGGCGTACCCTTCGTTTCCCTGCCTATCGATGAGCCGCTGCGCACCAACGTTGCGCTCACCGAGCCCGGCGGCGTGACCACCAAAATCAACGAACCCGGCCCGCTGCTGGATGCGGACCAGCAGGAATCCCTGATGAAGCTGCTGGTGGAGAGCTCCCGCGGTGCCAGCTGGGTGGTCCTGGCCGGTTCGCTGCCCCCGGGATTCCCCGCCGACTTCTACGCCACAGTGGCCCGCCGGCTGCGCTCCGCCGGAGACGGGGCCGCCCCGCAGATTGCCGTGGACTCCTCCGGCGCCCCTCTGGCCGCCGCCTTGTCCAGCGACGAGTCGTCCAGCGGCCAGGCAGGCAATGGTTCGGGAAAACCGGACCTCCTCAAACCCAACGCCGAAGAACTGGCGGAGCTGGCTGCCGCAGCCGGTTTCGCCTCCCCGGCCACCGCTGACGAACTGGAAGCGGACCCGGCTGCAGCAGCGGCAGCAGCCGCCGCCGTCGTACGTTCCGGTGTGGGCGCTGTTCTGGCAACTCTCGGATCCAAGGGAGCTGTCCTGGTAACGGCCGACGGCGCGTGGCTGGCCACGCACCCGCCGGTCGCCGCGGTCAGTACGGTCGGCGCGGGCGATTCAGCCCTGGCCGGCTACCTGCTCGCCCAAGGCCAGGGCGCCGCCCCGGCCGATTGCCTTCGTCAGGCGGTGGCCCACGGTGCCGCAGCCGCCTCCCTGCCGGGCTCCACAGTCCCGGCAGTCCACCAAACCACCCCGGACGCCGTAACCATCACGGCCCTTCGAAAGGATTGACAGTGACCCAGCTCATCACCACGGAACTGGTCGAGCTCGACCAGAACCTGGGCAACTCCCCCGAAACGGTGATCCGGCACCTGGCAAGCAAAGTAGCTGCCACCGGACGCGCATCAGAAGTTGAAGGCCTCTTCGCGGATGCCTTCGCCCGCGAGCAGAAAACTGCCACGGGTATCCCCGGCGGCATTGCCATCCCGCACTGCCGCTCCGCGGCCGTCAACGAACCCACCCTGGCCATGGCCCGCCTGGACCCCAAGGTGGACTTCGGCGCCAAGGACGGCCCGGCGGACCTGATTTTCTTCATCGCAGCCCCGGACGGCGCGGACCAGGAGCACCTCAAGCTGCTGTCCAAGCTCGCCCGGTCCCTGATCAAGAAGGACTTCACTGCAGCCCTGCGCAACGCTTCCTCCCGAGAGGAGATCGTGGAACTGGTGGACGGCGCACTGGCTGACAAGCCTGCCGCCCACGCCGCGGCCGCTCCCGCAGGCGTTGCGGCAGGTGCTGCCGGTGCATCCGCCGGTTCTACTTCGGTAGGCTCGGTTTCCGCCGACCCGGTTTCGACAAGCTCAACCACCGGCGCTTCTGCAGGCTCAGGGCCCAAGCGCCTCGTGGCCGTGACCGCATGCCCCACCGGCATCGCCCACACGTACATGGCGGCAGACTCACTGGTTCTGGCCGCACAGGAGGCCGGCGTTGACCTGCAGGTTGAGACGCAGGGTTCCTCCGGCGCCAAGCCGCTGGACCCCGCCGTCATCGCGGCCGCCGATGCCGTCATCTTCGCGGTGGACGTGGACGTACGCGGCAAGGAGCGCTTCGCCGGCAAGCCCGTCATCAACGCACCGGTCAAGCGCGGTATCGACGAGCCGGCCAAGATGGTCCAGGAGGCCCTCGCCGCAGCGGACAACCCCAACGCCCGCCGTGTCCCGCACTTCGGCGCGGAAGAGCAGGCCGAGCATGAGGCCGAGGAACGGGGCGAGCACATCGGCCAGAAGCTGAAGCGTGCACTGCTCACCGGTGTCAGTTACATGATCCCGTTCGTGGCCGGCGGCGGCCTGCTGATCGCCCTGGGCTTCCTGCTGGGCGGCTACAACATCACCGCGGTGGCAGACAAGGTGGTCCTTGCCAACAACTTCGGGAACCTCCCGGAGGGCGGCCTGGCCATTTACCTGGGCGCGGTCCTGTTCAAGATCGGTGCCCTGTCCATGGGCTTCCTGGTCCCGGCGCTGGCCGGCTACATTGCCTACGCCATTGCCGACCGTCCCGGCATCGCCCCAGGCTTCGTTGCCGGTGCGGTGTCCGGCTTCATGGGCGCCGGGTTCCTCGGCGGCATCGTGGGCGGCCTGCTGGCCGGCTACATCGCGCACCTCATCGGCACCTGGCAGGTGCCGCGCTGGCTGCGCGGCCTGATGCCTGTTGTCATCATCCCGCTGCTCGCCTCCATCGTTGCCTCCGGCCTGATGTTCCTGGTGCTCGGCGGACCCATCGCGGGCCTCACCAACGCCCTCAACGCCTGGCTCACCGGCATGACAGGCGCCTCCGCGGTGGTCCTCGGCATCATCCTCGGCCTCATGATGTGCTTCGACCTCGGCGGCCCGGTCAACAAGGTGGCCTACGCCTTCGCTGTAGCCGGCCTGAGCGCAGGCAGCGCCACGAACCAGGCGCCGTGGCAGATCATGGCCACCGTGATGGCCGCAGGCATGGTGCCCCCACTCGCGATGGCACTCGCCACGGTCCTGGACCGGAGGCTCTTCAGCCTCGCTGAGCGCGAAAACGGCAAGGCCGCCTGGCTGCTGGGCGCGTCCTTCATCTCCGAAGGCGCCATCCCGTTCGCCGCAGCCGACCCGCTGCGCGTCATCCCCGCCAGCATGCTGGGCGGCGCCCTCACCGGCGCACTCTCCATGGCCTTCGGAGTCACGTCCCAGGCACCCCACGGCGGCATCTTCGTGTTCTTCGCCATCGGCAACCTGCTGATGTTCGTCCTGTCGATCATCGCGGGAACCATCGTCAGCGCGCTGGCTGTGGTGGCCCTGAAGCGTTGGGCAGCCCCGAAGAGCGCTGCTACGGTGGAGACCGTTCCAGCAACCGTCTGACCCCGCCTCACCCACTACCTCTACCCGGCATCCCACCAGCCGCCGGAAGACAAAGGAGCAAAAATGCCAGAACGCACAGCAACCGTCGCCAGCCGCGTGGGCCTGCACGCCCGCCCTGCCGCCATCTTTGCCGAGGCAGCCGGAGAGTACGACCTGGACATCACCATCGCCCGCGAAGGCGAGCCGGCCGACGAGGCCATGGACGCCGCCAGCATCCTGTCCCTCATGAGCCTGGGCGCCTCACACGGCGACGTGGTGGTCCTCCGGGCCGAGGGCGACGGCGCTGACACGGCCCTGGACCACCTGGTCCAGATCCTGGAAACGGACCACGACGCCGAGTAACGGCAACAAAGACGCGCGGCCGCCGTCGGACTTTCCCTCCCTTGGGAAGTGTCCGACGGCGGCCGCCCGCGTTAAGCGTCAGGCCCAAGCAGGTAGCGGGTCAGCCGCGCTCGGACAGCCTCTTGACGTCTGCCACCAGCCGGTCCCACATGCCCTGTGAGTGCTCGGCCGCCTCCGCTGTGGGGTTGTTGTCCTGGGCCAGCGTCAGCAGCGTGCGGCCGCCCTGGTCCTGCAGCGTCCAGGTCAGGGTGTGGTAGTTTTCCGGCTTGTCCTCCTGGCCTCCAAGGGGGCTGAAGTGTGTGTACACCAGCCGCTGGCCGGGTTCCACTTCATGGACCACTCCCTTGTCCTCGTACTCCTTGCCTTCCCAGGTCCCCCGCCAGGTGATGGGTCCGCCAACGCTCCAGTCCGTGGCGAGCCGGGCCCCAAACATAAACTCCTTGGTGGCCACCGGATCCGTGATGACGTCCCACACCCGGCCGGGCGGCGCCTCGATGGTGACGGCGGACTCCGTTACATGGTCACCCGGCATCGCCCTTGGCCTTCTTCGCCGTGAAGAGCAGGTACTCCCATTCCATCTGGAACGGCGAATCACCGTGGGCATCGCCGAAGGAGTCAGCCAGCTCAGTCAGCGCCGTGTCCAGCTCCTTGACCTTGTCCGCGTCCTCGGCGATGAACTTGTACACGGAGATGGTTGGCCCGTAGTGGGACTTGAAGTAGCGCACGAAGTCCTCCGGGTGGTGGAAACTCCGGACGGCCAGGGACTGTTTGCGGGCCTGGACGTCCGTGACCCTCCCGCCGAGCAGTTCCCGTACGTGGTCCTCGCTCCCCCACAGTGGCGGGGGCTGCGCGCCCGGGGGCGGCGGCGGGGCAAACGGCTTCATTGCGGCGAACATTTTGCCGATGAACCCCTCCGGCGTCCAGCTGAGCAGCCCGATGCTGCCTCCCGGTTTGCAAACGCGCAGGAGCTGGTCCGCTGCGGGCTGGTGATGGGGCGCGAACATCACCCCCAGGCAGGAGATCACGGCATCGAACTCATCGTCACCGAACGGCAGGGCCTCCGCGTCCCCCTCTTTCCATTCCAGCTCAACGCCGCGGTCGGCGGCCTGGTGGCGGCCGGCGTCGAATAACTCCGGCGTGAGGTCGCTGGCCACGACTTTCGCGCCCATCATCGCGGCAGGGATGGCGGCGTTCCCGGCGCCGGCGGCGACGTCCAGGACCCGCTGGCGCGAGTTGATGCCGCAGGCTTCAACGAGGACCGCCCCCAGCTCGAGGAGCAGCTCACTTGCGAGCGCAGGGTAATCCCCCGATGCCCACATCGCCCGGTGCTTTTGCTTGAGCGCCCGGTCCGCCTCCAGAACATCAGCCTGGTCATTCATGACTGTGCCTCCCTACTGCGATGGTTCCCAGTGAGTTAACAGCACTGCCGACACAACGGAGGCTGTGATGCGACTCATTGTGGACGTGCCTGCCTTGACTGTAAAGAGAGCGGCTCTACACCGACTATCAAAAAGCAAGCAAGCTTAGTAGTTTCGTAGACATGGCACTTACCCACGCTGCGTTCCCGGCAGGCGCCCGATTATCACGCCGGCTTGCGCGTCCTGGTGCCCGTTGCCTTGCTGGCGGCGGTTTTCGCGGCGGGCTTGGCGGCTGTCTTGGCCGCCGTGGACTTGGCGGTGGTGGATTTAGCGGCCGTGGACTTAGTGGCCGTGGACTTGCCGGTACCGGCCTTGGCAGTACTGGTCTTTGTGTCCGTCGATTTCGCGGAAGTGGACTTGGTCGCAGTGGATTTGGCTGCGGTCTTACCTGTAGCGGACCTGCCGGCCGTGGATTTGGTCCCGGCAGACTTGGTTGCCGTCGCCTTGCCGGCCGTCGCCCTCTTGGCCGCCGGAGTGGCGGCCTCTTCGTCGTCACCGGACTCCGCGGCCTCGTCCCCGGAGCCGCCGGCAGCAGATGCGGACCCGCCCCCGCGTTTCCGGTCCAGGCTCCGCTTCAGTGCTTCCATGAGGTCGATGACCTCGCCCTTGCCGCCTTCACCGGCTTCCACACCAAAGGTCTCGTCCGTGTCCAGTGCGTCGCCCTGCTCGAGTTTGGCCTCGATCAGGTGGCGCAGCTGCACCTGGTAGTCATCGGTGAAGTGGTCCGGATCGAAATCGGCCGCCATGGACTCCACCAGGGCCGCGGACATGTCGCGTTCCTGCGGGGAGATCTTGATGGATGCGTCCAGGGACGGGAAGTTCGCTTCGCGCACCTCGTCCGGCCAGAGCAGGGACTGCAGCACCAGGACGTCGTCCTTGATCCGCAGGGCGCCCAGCCGTGTCTTCTCGCGCAGCGCGAACTGGACGATTGCCACCCTGTCCGTGTCCTCCAGCGCACGGCGGAGCAGAACGTAGGCTTTGGGCGATTTGGAGTCGGGCTCCAGGTAGTAGCTCTTCTCGAACATCATCGGTTCAAGCTGCTCGGACGGGACGAACTGCACCACTTCGATCTCGTGGCTGTTCTCGGCGGGAATGGCCTTGAGCTCATCCTTGGAGAGGACCACGGTCTTTCCATCCTCCTCGTAGGCCTTCTCGATGTCCGAATAGTCGATCACCTGGCTGCACACCTCGCACCTGCGCTGGTACCGGATCCGGCCGCCATCGGCATTGTGGACCTGGTGCAGACTGATGTCATGATCTTCGGTGGCACTGTAGACCTTCACGGGAACGTTCACCAGGCCAAACGCGATGGCACCTTTCCAGATGGCTCTCATTCCCTAAGTCAACAGCACGCAGCGCCGGAGGTGAAGACCCGTGGCCGCCGCTAAGGAACGTGTCCGGGTCGCGGGCCGGGAATTAACCCTTACCAACCTGGGCAAGGTCATCTATCCGGAGACCGGCACCACCAAGGCGGACATCCTGGCATACTACGCCGCCGTAGCGCACGTCCTCATCCCCGCCGCAGCGAACAGGCCGGCCACCCGGAAAAGGTGGGTCAACGGCGTCGGAACCGCAGAGAAGCCGGGAGAGGTCTTCTTCCAGAAAAACCTTGAGGACTCCGCCCCCGGCTGGCTCCCCCGCGCGGCCATCACCCACAAGGACCGGACCATCCACTATCCGATGGTTAACGACGCAGCGACGCTCACCTGGTTCGGCCAGATCAACTCCCTGGAAGTCCACGTCCCCCAGTGGCAGGTGGATTCGCACGGCAACCAGCTGAATCCGGACCGGCTGGTCCTGGACCTCGACCCCGGCACCGGCGCCGGCCTTGAGGAATGCGTGGAGGTGGCGTTACTGGCACGCACCATCCTCGAGGACGTGGGACTGGACCCGGTCCCGGTGACCAGCGGCAGCAAAGGCATCCATTTGTATGCAGCGCTGGACCGGAGCCAGACCTCCGACCAGATCTCCGCGTTTGCCCGGGAACTGGCCCGCGCCCTGGAAGCCGACCATCCCGACCTGGCCGTCAGCGACATGAAAAAGTCCCTGCGCCAAGGCAAGGTGCTGGTGGACTGGAGCCAGAATAATGCGGCCAAAACCACCATCGTGCCCTATTCGCTGCGCGGCCGACCCACCCCCATGGTGGCCGCTCCACGGACCTGGGAGGAAATCAGTTCACCGGGACTGAAGCACCTGGACTACCAGGCCGTGCTGCGCCGGGTGCAGGAAGGCACTGACCCATTCGCCGCCGTCGTCCGCGCCTCGAACCAAAGCATGGACGTTCCGGACAAGCATAACGACGGCGACCCGCGCCTGGGCAAGTACCGCTCCATGCGTGATCCTGAAGCCACACCGGAACCGTTCAGCGGCGCGGCCGGCGGCGGTGACGCGTTTGTCATCCAGGAGCACCACGCCAGCCGGCTCCACTTCGACCTCCGGCTGGAGCACGACGGCGTCCTGGTGTCCTGGGCTTTGCCGAAAGGCGTCCCTGAAATTGGCGGCAAGAACCACCTGGCCGTCCAGACCGAGGATCATCCGATGGACTACCTCACCTTTCACGGAACCATCCCCAAAGGCGAATACGGTGCCGGCGAAATGACCATCTGGGACCACGGCACCTATGAACTGCACAAGTGGATCAACGGCAGGGAGGTCATCGTTACCTTGCACGGTTCCGAGGACGGCGGCCTGGGCGGGACGAAGAAGTTCGCGCTCATCCACACCGGCCGCGGCCAGGGTAAGGACGCCGAAGGGCAATGGCTCATCCACCTCATGGACAAAGACCGTCACAGCAGGCGGCACGCGCCCGTGGCTATGGCAGTGCCCGACGACGGGGACCAAGGGCCTGAGGACGAGGAGGCCGCAGCGCCGGACAACGCCGTTGACGAGCCGGAGGAACTGGACGCCGATGCCGACAAACCTGACGAGGAGGCTGACGATAAGCCTGAAGAGGAGAATGACGGGCCGTCCCCGGACTCGCAGCGGGCCGCCGCTTCGGTAGCACCCAATGATTTTGGCCCCATGATGGCCACGTCCGGGACAACCGCGGACCTGCACGGCAGCAACTGGCAGTTCGAGCTCAAGTGGGACGGGGTCCGCGCCATCCTTGTTGCCGACGAGCAAAGTATCCGCATCTTCAGCCGCAACGGAAACGACGTCAGCAAGACGTACCCCGAGTTCACGGACAGGGACTGCTGGCCGCCCCGGCCGTTCGTTGCCGACGGCGAGATCATCGCCGTCGGCCCCTCAGGCCGGCCTGACTTCGGGCTGCTCCAGGGGCGGATGAAACTTACCCGGCCCGGCGACGTCGCCAAAGCGCGCAAGGCCATTCCGGTCCGGCTGATGCTTTTCGACCTGCTCTACGACACCGGCACGGACCTCCGCGCACTGCCCCTCACGAAGCGTCGCAGGCGGCTGGAGCAGTTCTTCAGCCCCTCGGACTGCCCGGTGGACCTGTCCACGGTCCTCGAGGAACCGGTTGAACACATCCTTGAGAGCGCACGGGAACTGGGCCTGGAAGGCGTAATGGCGAAGCGCACGGACAGCCGTTATGTCAGCGGGCAGCGGACCCGGACCTGGATCAAGCTCAAGCTCGACCAGACCCAGGAGGTTGTGGTGGGCGGCTGGCGGCCGGGCAAGGGCGCCCGTGCAGGGTCGGTGGGATCGCTGCTGGTCGGGATCCCGGACGGCCGGAACCTGAGGTACGTCGGCAGGGTGGGCAGCGGTTTCAGCTTCCGCGAACTGACGGAACTCCGGCAAACCGTGGACGGCCTCGCCCGGAAAACGTCGCCCTTCCAGGACGTCCCGCGTGAGGACGCAGCCGATGCCCACTGGGTGAGCCCTCAATTGGTGGGCGAGGTGACGTACAGCGAGTGGACCGGAACCGGGCGGCTCCGGCACCCGGTGTGGCGCGGCTGGCGGCTGGACAAGGAGCCTGCGGAGGTTGTGCGCGAGGTGTGAGCTGGCCCCGCGATCCACGTATTCTTCCAGGACACTGAAACGGCCTGATGACACGCAAATATGGGTGTCGCCAGGCCGTTTCCGTGTCATGAGACTGGATGCCTGTCCTGAACGCGGGTGCCTAGGATGAGTGCGGCATCTGTGGGCGGCTGGTGCGGTGGACCGCCGTCACGGCTGCCGCCTCCCCCATGCGGCCGTGCCCAGACCCGCGTTCCTTGGGATGCCGCCGCTTCCCGCTGCCCTCCGGCCAGATGCTCGGTCCGCCCGCCCCCATGGGCGAGATCGGAGCTGCAGCCCCTGGCATGTCGGGGGCTTTCATTGCCTCCGCCAGATGCTGCGCGACCTCCGGCGCCAGTTTCTTTCCAGTGATTTCGTCAGCCATTTGTTCTTCCTTTCCGCGATGAAATGAAGTGTTACCAAAGACAGGCCCGGCGAGGCCTTTTCACGACTGTTGGGTGGCCGGCAATGGGCTGGCCGCAGGCGTCCGCCTAGCTAAAAGAGACTGTTCCCATGGGTCAAGATTAGGGAAGTGCCGGGCCCCTGTGAACCCCCGCAAACTGCCGGGAAGGGAGAGTGCCAACGCAAAGAACGACGGCGGCCGTGTCCGCCCGGGCGGGACGCTCCCCGAAGACGGCCTGAACCCGTGGGCCGCATCACTATTTGCGCCAGAAGCATGGCAAAAACAACTCTGCGGGGCGTCATCGCGAAAAAAATTCGGTAACGATTGCGGCGTAGCTCGCCGATCCCTGTGCTGGCGCGGGAAAAGCAGGGAAAAGAAATCGGCGAAACCGTCTTGAAAGGTGCCTAAAAGGGTTGATCCTACGGCATGGAACGGGCAAGCGCCATGGGTTTCGCGTAAAATTGAAGGCCTGCCCGGAGCGGGGCAGCTACCAGTCGCAAGCAAATGACCTCCACAGGAGTTGCCCAAATGCCCACAGACCGAAGCATCACCGACTCTTCCGCAGGCACGTACAGCGCCTCCGGAACCAACCCTGTTACACCCCCCGGCACCCCACCCGCGGCTGCCACGGCACCACGGAAACCCAAAAAACTGGGGCGCCGCCGGCTCAAGGAGTCGGACGTCAACGTGGTGAACCAGCCCATGCTCAAGAAAGCACTGGGCGGAACCATCGTGGGCAACACCATGGAATGGTACGACGTAGGCGTTTTCGGCTACCTCATCACCACTATGGGACCCGTCTTCCTGCCGGAATCGGATCCCACCACCCAAACGCTGTTCCTGCTCGGAACTTTTGCCGCCACCTTCATCGCCCGTCCCCTGGGCGGAGTCATCTTCGGCTGGATGGGCGACAAGGTGGGACGGCAGAAGATCCTCGCCGCCACGCTGATGCTGATGGCCGCGAGCACGTTCGCCATCGGGCTCCTGCCCGGCTATGCGCAGATCGGGCTGTGGGCCGCCGGCCTGCTGGTGCTGCTGAAGATCATCCAGGGCTTCTCCACGGGCGGTGAGTACGCCGGCGCCACCACGTTCGTCAGCGAATATGCCCCGGACAAGCGCCGCGGCTTCTTCGCGAGCTTCCTGGATATGGGCAGCTACCTCGGCTTTGCCCTCGGCGCTGCCTTGGTTTCCGCACTGCAGCTGACCCTGGGCCAGGGTGTTATGGAGGAATGGGGCTGGCGCATCCCGTTCCTGGTGGCGGGTCCCCTGGGCCTGATCGCCATCTACTTCCGGAGCAAGATCGAGGAGTCCCCCCAATTCCAGGCCACCCTGGATGCGCAGGAAGACCTCGCCAAGCATGCCGCCGCCTCGGACGAGGCAACGGCAAAGGGGCCGGTAGGAATCGTGAAGGCCTACTGGCGCTCCCTCATTGTGGCGATGGTCCTGGTGGCCGCCGCCAATACCGCCGGCTACGCGCTGACGTCCTACATGCCTACTTACCTCACCGAGTCCAAGGGCTACGACGAGGTGCACGGCACCCTGCTGACCATCCCCGTCCTGGTGGTGATGAGCCTCTGCATTCCGCTGACCGGCAAGCTGTCCGACCGGATCGGCCGCCGGCCAGTGCTGTGGATCGGTGCGCTGAGCACGGTTGTCCTGGCAGCCCCGGCCTTTATGCTGATCGGCGTCGGCCAGATCTGGTCCACGCTGGCCGGCCTTGCACTCATCGCGTTCCCGGTGACGTTCTACGTTGCCAACCTGGCCTCGGCCCTGCCGGCCCAGTTCCCCACCTCCAGCCGCTACGGCGCCATGGGCATTGCCTACAACTTCTCGGTGGCGATCTTCGGCGGTACCACCCCGTTCATCGTGGCAGCCCTGATCAGCGCCACCGGCAACGACATGATGCCTGCCTACTACCTCATGGGTACATCGCTGGTGGGCGCCGTGGCCATCTACTTCCTGAAGGAATCGGCCCAGCGGCCGCTGCCCGGCTCCATGCCCAGCGTGGATACCCAGGCGGAAGCCCGCGAACTGGTGGCCACCCAGGACGAGAACCCGCTGATTGACCTGGACGAGCTCCCGTTCGAAACCCAGGACATCACCGATTCGAGTGCAGGGAAGGTCCCCGCCCACGTTTAGCTTGTAGCCATTCAGGCCGGCAGAATTCGGACCGGGCAGATTTAGCGGCCCACGCTCCCAAGGCCCGTCCTGCAGCTTCAAGTGAAGCGCGCGGGGCGGGCCTTTGCCGTGCAGGGCCACCCGGGCTCGCCCCGTTCGCGGGGCCGGCCTTGGCCTTGCCAGCTGACGCGCCGATGTCGTTTTGTTTCCCCGAACACTTCAGGAAATGCTTTCAGACGGCCCCGGTGATACTTTCCAAAGGGACCTTAAGGGATCCGGGATCCAGTCAGGGAAGGTGCGGCATGAAGCTTCTGATGGAGCAGATGCGCGCCCTCCACCGGCTGGAACCGGCGAACCGCGACCACCTCGCCGCCCTGCGCGTGGCCATCAGCGTCGCCGTCCCCTCGCTCCTGCTGCTGGCCGCGGGCCGGACCGACCTCATCATGTATGCCGTTTTCGGTGCCCTGACCGGGATGTACGGGCGTTCGGAAACGCACCAGCTCCGCCTCCTGCACCAGTGCCAGGCCGCGGTGGTCCTGCTGGGCGGCGTCGCGGCAGGCCTGTTCCTGTCCGTCAACCACCTCCAGTCCTGGTGGCTCGTTGCCGTCGAAGCGGTTCTGGCCGGCGTCGGATCGGTTTTCGCGGACCGGGTGCGGCTCAAGCCGAACGGGCCGTTCTTTGGCATCCTGGCGCTCGGTGCCTGCGCCTCGGTGCCCGTGGTGGTTCCCTGGCAGGTGGCTCTGCTCATCGCTGCGGGGTCCGCCGCATTTTCCGTGCTGGTGGGTTTCGGCGGCTGGGTCCGGCACAGGTCCTGGCAGCGGGGTGCCGTCCGGGGCGCGCCCGCCCTGCAGGCTGCCGGCCTCCCGGAAGTGCTGGTGCACGCCGCGCGGTATGTTCTTGCCGTGGGTGCTGCCGGTACCGTGGGGGTCCTCAGCGGCAGTGGCCACCCGCACTGGGCGATGGCCGCCGCAGCCGTTCCCCTTGCCGGCGCCGACCTGCCCAGCAGCGTCCGGCGAGGCATCCACCGCATCGTCGGAACGTTCGTGGGATTGGCGGTCACCGCCGTCGTACTTATTCCCGGGCCGTGGACCCTGGCGGGACTGATTCCCGGGCAGCAGACCTTAGTGCTGGCCCTCCTGGTGATCCTTTTCCAGTTCACCACAGAGCTGTTTATGGCCCGTCACTACGGCCTGGCCATGGTCTCCTTTACGCCGGTGATCCTGCTGATGACCCAGCTCGCCGCACCGATCGACCCCGCTGTCCTGATCCTGGAACGCGGCGTGGAGACCCTGGTGGGGGCGCTGGTGGGCATCCTGGTGGTAGTGGCCGTGCGGCGGTCCGGATCACGGACCGCTGCTGCCCTCCTTGGGCTTCCGCGGAGGGCCCGCCACTAGTTTCGCCGGTGCTATCCGCGCCAACGCAGCCACCAGCTTGTAGCGCTTGGTGGGGATGGAAACGGCGAGGCCCCGTTCGTTGTCGGCCAGGCCTTCGCGGACCACGCGCGCCGGACGCAGCCAGGTCCATGACGGAACCACGGATTTGTCCATACCCATGCGGTCGTGGAATTCCGTGTGGATAAAGCCGGGACAGACCGCCGTAACTTTGACGCCCCGCCCAGCGTAGGCGAGGTTGGCCCAACGGCTGAAGCTCACCATCCAGGCTTTCGCCGCCGAGTACGTGCCCCGCGGCAGGAACGCGGCGATGCTGGCCACGTTGATAATCCGGCCCTCGCCACGTTCCAGCATGCCCTGCAGGGCGGCGTGCGCCAGCACCATGGACGTTTCCACATGCAGCTTCAGGTGCATTTTCTCCTCTTGGATGGGGTTGTCCTCGAAGTTGTGCAGCAGCCCGATCCCGGCGTTGTTGACCAGGATCCCCACCGGCCGCCCGGGATCGGACAGGCGTACGACGACGGCGGCAACGTCCGCGTCATCGGTCAGGTCCGCGGGGAGCACCTCCGCCGTGATCCCGTGGCGCCGTTCCAGGCCCGCCGCGGTTTCCTCCAGGCGGGCCCGGTCCCGCGCCACCAGCACCACGTTGCAGCCCTGGGCAGCGAGCTGGCGTGCGAACTCTGCTCCCAGGCCGGCGCTTGCCCCGGTGACCAGGGCTGTTGTTCCTGAGATATCTGAAGTCATGGTGCCAGCCTAGCCACCGTCAGCTTGGCTGTCCGGCTTTACCGGTTCACAGCCCCGCGAACCTCGCCAGCGGGTTCGCGAGCCGCCCGGCCATCTGCAGTCCACCGGAGGGGTCGTCCAGGTCCAGCATCTGCTGGTTGTTGCGCATCTGGAGGCGGTTCAGGCAGGACAGCTCAAAGTCGGGAGCGAACAGGTTATGGCGGGAGAACTGGGCGGCAAGCTCCGGGTGCTGCTCCTGGTAGTCCCTGATGCTGGCGGCCGCGGTGCGCCAGAACTCCTCCTGGCTGACCTTGCCGTCCTCGGCCAGGAGCGCCGCCAGGAAGCGGAAGATGCAATCGAAGATGTCCGTGAAGATGGCCAGCACCTTCTCCCCGTCCGGGATGGCCACCTTGATGCGCGACACCTCCTCCGGAAGGTCCAGCCTGTCCCCCATCACCACGATTTCCTCGGCGATGTCCTTCATGATGGCCCGCACCGGTACGCCATCCTCGAGGACGAGGATCACGTTCTCACCATGCGGCATAAAGGCCAGCTCGTACTTAAACAGGCAGTGCGCCAGCGGAACCAGGTAGGCCTCGAAGTACCGCCGCAGCCAGTCCTGCGGGGCCAGCCCGGACCGCTCGATCAGCGCGGAGACCATCGGTTTCCCCGCGGCATCCACATGCAGGAGCGCGGCCATGGTGCACAGTTGCTGTCCTTCCTGCAGCAGCGGAAGGGGGCTTTCGCGCCACAGGGCGGAGAGCATTTTCCGGTACGGCGAACCCTTGGCGGAGGCGGCCTCGTAGTACCCGTTGTGGTAGCCGATCGCGGCGAGTTCGCCGATCATGGTGAACGCCCGGCCTTGGAGGGCTTCGTCCGATTCGATCAGGTTCCGCAGCCAGTCATTGATGGCCGGCGTGGCCTTCATGTACTGCGGCGACAGTCCGCGCATGAAGCCCATGTTCAACACGGACATGGCGGTCTTGACGTAGTGCCGGCCCGGGGCGCTGGTGTTGAAGAAGGTCCGGATGGACTGCTGCGCCTGGTAACTGTCCATCCCGGTACCCAGGTACACAATGCGCTGCCGTGCGATCTCCGCCGCGAACGTTACCGTGAGCTTGTTCTCCCACTGCCATGGGTGCACGGGCATCAGGAAGTACTGGTCCGGGTCGAGGCCCTGTACCTGGAGCGCGGCGTGGAAATCGCCCAGCAGTGGACCCAGTTCGGAGTCCAGGTGCGCCCGGTAATCGAGTGCGTTAGTTGCGGTGAAGGCAGCATGGCTCCGGTGTACGGCGATCCACTCCAGCTGCACCGGGGCACCGGTCTCCGGCGCGAAGGCGTGGTAATCGGTGATGCCGAAGCCGAGGCGGCCGTTGTTGGCCACAAAGCAGGGGTGGCCTTCGGTCATGCTGCGCTCTATCGCCTGGAAGTCCACGGCCGGGTTGCTGCCGCCGGTGACTCCGGCGGCCAGTTCGGCGGCCGAGGGCCGGCCGGCCCACTGCTTGTAGGCGTGGCTTGCCAGCGTGCTGCTGACCTCTTCGAGGTAGACCGGGAGCATCTGGAGGTTGATGCCCAAGGTGCCGTGGAACGCCGTGATGAATTCCAGCACGTCCAACGGTGCTTCAGCGCCATCCTGAAAGCAGCGGATGGAACCGGCGTCGATGGACCAGTGGTCCAGTTCCAGGATCCGGGCGTTGAAGCGGTACTCGTGCGTGCCGTCGCCGCTGCACACCCGGTAGGTACCGGTCCTTTCGTCGAGGGGCTCGGGGGCAAGGATCCGTTCGTGGGAGAACTCGGCGAGCGCCTTCCGGAGCAGGTGCCGGTTCGCGTTGTCCCACCGGTCGCCGGCGAGGTGCGGTGCGGCGGCATTGGCGGTCGCGGCGGTGGCAGGGAAGGCAGGTATGGCGGAATTGAGGTGGACGGTCACAGTGAGGCTCCCTGGGTGGTGGGTGTGGAAAGAGTGTCTGGTGCAGTGCGGGCGGCGAGGTAGTCGGAGCGGCTGCAGAAGCTCAGCAGCGCGTCCTTGTCCGGGAGGGTCACCACCCCGGCAGGCTGGAAGCCCAGCCGTTCATTCAGTGCGTGGATCCTGGTGTTCCTGGCGTCCGGCTCCACCACGATCCGGTCCACTCCCGGCTGGGCGAACAGCCGGTCAAGGACTGCGTCCATCACAGCTGTGGTGTAGCCGGGCACCGGGGCGTTCGACGGCGGTGCCACCAGCAGGTGCATCCCCAGGTCCCCGGGGAGGACGGGGTACACCGCCGCGAGTGGTGAGGACGCAGGAAGGTACTCCTCCGTCAGGAAGGCGGGGACGCCGTCGTCGAGCCCCAGCAAGGCGTGGTGGTGGCCGCTGCCCTGGATCCTGGTGTACTCCTCCGCCACGTCCTCGACGCTGGCGGACAGCATGCCCCAGAACGAGGCGTAGGGCTGGGTGACCCAGCTGTGGAGGAGTGGTGCGTCGGACTTTGCGTCAAGGCAGCGGAACGTGAAGCTCATGCCGGCACCCCCGCCGCGGCGTCCGCCGGTGTACTGAGGTCCGCTCGTGCACTTAGGTCCACCGGCGCCCCGAACTGCTGGAAGGCGATGCTCCGCTCCACGCGGTACACCTCGCGGCCGGTGATTTCGCGCAGGATGCAGGAGTTGCGGTAGGCGCCCATGCCCAGGTCCGGGGTGACGAACCCGTGGGTGTGCAGCTCGGCATTCTGGACGAAGATTTCGCCAGTTTCCACGCCCGTGCTGTAGTTCCGGTCCACGGCGAACCTGCCGGCGCTGTCCCGGGCGATCCGGTCCTGGATGCCAACCAGGAATCCGGGTTCCTGGTAGCCGTAGCCGGTGGCCAGCACCACGGCTTCGCTGTCCAGTGTGTAGGACGTGCCCTGCTCCCCGCGCTGCAGGTGCAGGGTATGGGTGCGGGCGTCGGGGTCCCACTGTGCGGCCGTCAGCGTGGAGTGGGTCAGCAGTTGTGTGTCCACTGTGCCGGGGATGCTCCTGGTGTAGAGCAGGTCGTAGATCGCGTCGATCAGGTCCGAGTTGATTCCCTTGTAGAGGTTCTTCTGCGTCTTGTTGAGGTGGTCGCGCCGGTGCTGCGGGAGTCCGTGGAAGTAGTCCACATACTCGGGCGAGGTCATTTCAAGTGTCAGCTTGGTGTATTCCAGCGGGAAGAACCGGCCGGAGCGGGTCACCCAGTTCAACTGGTACCCGTGGGCCTCCGATTCCTGGAGCAGCTCGTAGTAGATCTCGGCGGCGCTTTGGCCGCTCCCCAGGATAGTGATGCTGCGCTGCTGCTGCAGTTCCGCCTTCCGCGCCAGGTAGTCGGCATTGTGCAGCACCACTCCCCCGCGGCCTGCAGCTGCGTCGGCCACAATTCCTGCCGCCGCCTCCGGCACGTACGGGCAGGTGCCGGTTCCCAGCACCAGGCGCCGCGCCAGCAGTACCTCCGGCCCTTCCGGTCCCGAGAGGGAAAGCCGGTACACGCCGTCGTCGTGCGTTATATCCAGCACAGCTGTGCCAAAACGGACGGCGGGCAACTGCCCCGCCACCCACTGGCAGTACTGGTTGTACTCCGCCCGCAACGGGTAGAAGTTCTCGCGGATATAGAAGCGGTACAGCCTGCCGGTCTGCTTAAGGAAGTTCAGGAAGGAGTATGGCGAGGTGGGGTCGGCCAGGGTGACGAGGTCCGCCATAAAGGGCACCTGCAGGTGGGCCGGCTCCAGCATCATGCCGGGGTGCCAGTCAAAGGATTCCCTGCGTTCCAGGAAGACGCCGTCCAGCTCTTCCACCGGCTCGGCGAGTGCGGCCAGGCCCAGGTTGAAGGGTCCGACGCCGATGGCAGCGAAGTCGTAGATGCGGCCGTTGCAGGAGGTGCTCATGCGGATACCTCGCTCCGCAGCAGCCCGGCGCCCGTGCGGCGCAGGAGGTTGATGATCTGGGCAATGTCCTCGAGGGTTGCCTCGGCATTAAGGAGGGTGAACTTCAGGTAGTGGCGGCCGCCCACCTTGGTGCCCGCAACAACCGCTTCCCCGGAGGCGAAGACGGCGGCGCGGATGGCCGGGTTGAGGGCGTCGGAGTCCTCTTCCGAGAGCCGCCCGCCGCCTTCTAAGCGGGGCCGGTACCGGAAGACCAGGGTGGACAGCTGCGGCGGCGCGGCGAGTTCGAAGTCGTCCTCGGCAGCAAGGAGCGTGCCCACACGGGCAGCGAGGTCGATCGCTTCGTCGAACAGGGCACCGATGGCGTCCGCGCCCATGATCCGCAGGGTAAGCCACAGCTTCAGTGCGTCGAACCGGCGGGTGGTCTGGATGCTCTTGTCCACCTGGTTGGGAATTTCAGCGAGTGCCGCGCTTTCCGGGTTCAGGTAATCGGCGTAGTAGGTGATGTGTCGCAGCATGGTCCGGTCGCGGACCAGGAGGGCGCTTGAGCTCACTGGCTGGAAGAACGTCTTGTGGAAGTCAACGGTGACCGAGTCCGCGAGCCTGGTTCCGTCCAGGAGATGCCGGTATCGGCCGGAGACCATCAGGCCGCCGCCGTATGCGGCATCGATGTGGAACCAGGCGCCGTAGGCCCTGGCCAGTGCCGCGGGCTCGGCGAGCGGGTCCACCGCGCCGAAGTCTGTGGTGCCTGCGGTGGCCACCACGGCCATGGGGGCCAACCCGGCGCCGCGCGCTGCCGCCATGGCTTCTGCGAGGGCGGCGGGGTCCATCCGGTGGTCACCAGTGCAGGGGACGGTGACGACGGCGTCGAACCCCAGTCCCAGCATCGATGCCGACTTCTGGATGCTGAAGTGGCTGTCCTCCGAGGTGAAGATCCGCAGCGTGTCCAGCAGGGCCGGCAGCCGAAGCCCCGTGCGCGCGGGGTCCTGGCGGAGGCCGGCGACGGCGTGGTTGCGGGCGATCAGCAGGGCCTGGAGGTTCGACTGGCTGCCGCCGGAGGTGAAGATGCCGTCGGCGGCTTCGCCGAGGTGCAGCCGGGCGGCGGCCCAGTCGATGAGGCGCCGCTCGATCATGGTGGCCCCGGCGCTCTGGTCCCAGGTGTCCAGCGAGGAGTTCACCGCGGACAGGACGGCCTCGCCCACCAGCGCCGGAATCACCACGGGGCAGTTGAGGTGGGCGGCGTACTTGGCGTCGTGGAAATAGACGGCGTCGCGCAGGTACACGTCTTCGAGTTCCTGCAAGGCTGCTGCCGTGTCCGGCAGGGGTGTTTCCAGGTCCACCGCTGCCACGCGGGCCTTCAGCTCGGAAGGCCCGACGCCGGAGAAAGGCCGCGTGGTCCGCTCCAGTTTGGTGGCCACGGCCGTGACGCCCTGCAGCACCTGCGCCACGTAACGGGGTGAATTGCGTGCGTTGAGAAGGTGGTTGCTGGCCGCGAGCGCGAGCTCCACCCGGGAGCCGAAATCCTGGCCCGGGCAGTCCTGGTCCTCTCGCGGTTCGTCCACTTCCAACTCATCAAGGCGGGGCATTAGCGGCACTGGTCATCCTTTATTTCGGCGGTTCACTCCATTGCAAAGGCAAGCCTTACTTAGGGCAGCCTTTTAATCAAACTTTCGTGATGTATTTATCTACAGGGCCGGAATTTTGCCGGATTCCAGCTTCTGCGCGCGTCATTGACTGGCAGCCCACGCTCCTCCTGCTGCAGAATGCCCCGCCGCTGCCACGGGCGGTCGCGGCAAGTCGGGGCGGCAGAACGAGGACTAGGGTGGAGTACAGGCAGCCGGCCGGGCTGCAGATCCATAGGGGGAAACATGGAGCAGCCAGCAGGCACGATCGGGTTCCGGGAAGTGGACAGGGACGGAAATCCGGTGGTCGATGAAGACCACGCGGCGGCGGAGGACCAGTCCAGCAGGTGGCTCACGGCCGCGATAAATCCGTTCATCGTAGCTTTGTGGGCCGTTGCAGCCGTGCTTGTGGGCGGCATAATCTTCGCTTTCCTCACCACCAGCTTGGCGGTTGGGCCGTCAAGTGGATCGATGCCGGCGTCTTTCGTGATTTTTACCTTTGCCCCCTATGCGGTGCTGAGCGGCACCATCACCGTCATTTGCCTGCTGTTCTGGCATGCACTCCAGTGGCAGCGGAGGTTTGCCCGGCATCGCTAAGGGTCAGCCGGGGGGAACTGGTGATGTGACCTGGGAAACACGTGGATTTGTTTCGGGATTAGTAAGCATGCTTTGCTTATGGGGCAAGTGAACCTCCGCAAGCAGTCGCGGCGGCCTGCCAATGCCGGCAGGACCGTAAGAAGCCCAAGGACGAACATCATGACCACCGCTATACAGAACCAGTTTCCGGCCCCCATGGAAAAGGCAGCAGAAGCAGGGGCTCCCGTGAGCTCCATCCGTCCTGCAGACATGGGTTTGCTGGAGACGTTCAGTTCAAAAATGCATTGCCGAACCCCTATGAAGCGCGTGGACCCGGACGAGACACCCCTGTTCCAGCCGGTGCACGTTGATGGCGCCACCGTTATTCCCGTCGGCGCCGGTTCCCCGCTCACCGTCGGCTCTCCGTCCCCTGCCGACCCGTTAGGCGCCAGCGTCGAAACCTACCGCTGCGCCTGCGGCTTCACCATTGATGTCCCCGCGGCAACGGCACACGCCTTGGCCAGCTGACCCACCCGCAGCCGCATGTAGCCAGGCCGCCATGTAGCCAGGCCGGCAAAGGCAGCCAGCCCCGGGCACACCCCTGGCCGGCCGGGCTAACGCCCGGGAGCCTTGGCAGCCTCCACTGCCAGCCGCGTATCTTCCAGCACCAGGTCCGCGTTGATGGCGGCGGCCGCTTTCAGTCCGGCGGCCGCCGCGGTCATCACCTGCGCCGAAACATCCGTGGCATTCCCGGCGGCCCACACTCCAGGACAGGACGTCAATCCCGATTCGTCGGTCTCCAGGCGGGTGCCCGGCCCCTCGTCCAGGCCGTCCGGTTCCAGCCCGAGGGCCTGAAGCATGTTCGCCCTGCTGACGGTTGCGGGGCTCACCACGAGCACCTCCAGCGGTATCGCCGAACCGTCGTCAAGGGTGACCGCCCGGAGCCTGTCGTCCTGGACCACCAGCCCGCGCACCCTGCCATCGACCACCTTGACGGACCGGGCGTCCAGCTGTTCCCGGTGACCCGGGCTAAGCGTCAGTCCGCTGTTGAGCAGGAGGGTCACGTCGTGGCTCCATTGCCGGAAGGTCAGGGCCTGGAGCACGGCATGGGAATCGGAAGCCAACACGCCCACCTTTTGGTTCCGGATCTCCCAGCCGTGGCAGTAGGGGCAGTACAGGACGTCCCGGCCCCAACGCTCGCGCATGCCCGGCAGGTCCGGAAGCTCATCCTCGATCCCCGATGTGATCAGCAGACGGCGGGCAGTGCAGGTGGAACCGTCCTCGAGCGAGAGCACAAAGTTCCCTCCCTCCCGGCGGGCAGACGTCACATAACCGGTCACCGCCGTCCCGCCATAGCCTTCCAGTTCTGCGCGTCCCGCGGCCAGCAGCTCCTTGGGACTCACTCCTTCGCGCGTCAGGAAACCGTGCACGCCTTCCGCCCGCAGGTTCCGCTGCCCGCCGGCGTCGATCACGAGGACCGAGCGCAACGCCCTGGCCAGGGCAACTCCCGCACTCAGCCCTGCCGGCCCGCCGCCAATAACAGCAACATCAAACAGTTGCTCCAGGTGGTTCATCCCGGATTCCTTCCCGGTTTTTGCGCAGCACAAAAAAAGCGTGCGCATTCATGATGCCCGCGCCTTCTGCAAGACCCGCTGATGAGGAATTACCCGGCGCTGCGGCACAATAACGCGCAGCCCCGGTTTCCCGGCAGGAAAGCAGGCAGGAATGAAGGAAGCAGCTACCGGGGCCGGATCAAGCTCCTAAACCGGTGCTGGCCGGCCGCTCCGGCCAATCGACGCACTGCTCATAGCCCTCGTGCTTGCGAAGGTAGGCGGCGATGAACGGGCAGTGCGGGATGATCCGCTTACCTGCTGCCACCACATCGTCCAGCGCAAAGTGGGCGAGGACCTTCCCCAGGCCCTGGCCTTCAAAATCCGGTGACGTTTCGGTGTGGCTGAAGTCGATGTGGCCGGGCAGATCCCGGTAGAAGGACTGCACGGCAAGTTTGCCGCCCACCAGCAACTCGTAACGGTGTTGCGCGTCATTGCGCCTCAGGGTTACATCCGGGGTGAACCTATCCTCTGTGGACATCCTGTTCTCGGTCATGGTTCGACACTGGCACTACTTCACCCCGCTGGCAATGCCCGGGCGCCCCCTCCTCCACAGCAACTGAAAACCAGGGTCCAGCCGGCCACAGAACAGGCCGGACCCTCAGGTCCCGGAGCCAGGCATCCGACACCGATGAAGGCCCCGGCGGCCAGGAAGGCAAAAAAGGGGGAGGCCAGGACCATTGCTTGATCCTGGCCTCCCCCTGCGGGAAAATTTCAGCGCGTGAGCGTCGCCAATGCGGTGCTTGCGAAGCTGCCCGCGGAGCGGTTCCAGTGACCCAGGAGCCCCTGGAGGTTTTCGCCGTCGGACCGGTGGGCCGGCAGCTGCTCCTGCAGCGTGGCCAGGACGCCGGTGCGGAGCTCGGTGTTGAAGTTGACCTTGCCGACGTTCATGGACGCCGCCTTCACCAGCTCCCCGGCAGGAATACCGGAGGCGCCGTGGAGCACCAGCGGAATATGGGTCCGCACGGCAATATCCTGCAGGACATCCCAGCGCAGCTGCGGCTCCCCCTTGTACTTGCCGTGGACATTTCCGACGGCGACCGCCAGCAGCTCCGCGCCGGTCCGGGACACGAAGTCCTCCACCTGCGCCGAATCCGTCAGGCCGGCCACGGACACACCGGACTGGTCCTCGCCGAAGGCGCGGTCCTCGTCTCCTGCCAGGCCGCCCAGCTCGGCTTCCAGCACCACGTCCGGTCCCAGCACCCCGCGGGCCGCCTGGACCAGCGCGATGTTGTCCTCGTAAGGGAGGGAGGAACCGTCGGCGAGGACGGAATCCGCCCCCGCCGCGACGGCGTCGGCCATCACTTCCAGGTCGGTTGCGTGGTCAAGCTGCACTGCGACCGGAACTGCCGCGGCGTCGGCGAGGCCGCGGAGGGCTCCGATGAGGCGCAGTCCGTTGGGCGTGGCCGCGGTCTTGGGAGCCACCAGCAGGATCACGCCCCGGCCGGCTTCCTCCGCAGCGGCCACCACGGCCAGCGCGGTGGTGAAGTCGTAGCAGGTGAAGGCCGGGACGGCGGACCCGTGCTGGAGGGCGGCAGTGACCAGGTGGTCGAGTCGGGTGCGCATCAGACGGTGAGTCCGCCGGTGAGGATCCAGACCAGGAAGGTGAGCGCGAACCCTGCAACGCCCAGGATGGTGGTGAGCACCGTCCAGGTCTTGAGCCCGTCTGCCACCGAGAGGCCCAGGAAGCGGGTGACGATCCAGAAACCGGAGTCATTGACGTGGCTGAGGCCAAACGCGCCGAAGCCCATGGCAACAAGGATGAGTGCGGTCTGGAAAGGTGAGAAGCCGCCGTCGGCCACGGATGCTGCCAGCAGGCCGGAAGTGGTGATGATGGCCACCGTAGCGGACCCCTGGGATGCGCGCAGGATGGCCGCGAGGACGAAGGCCATCACGATGACCGGGAGGCCGGCAGTCTGCAGGCCTTCCGCGAGGGCTTTGCCGATGCCGGAGACGGTGAGCACCTTGCCGAAGACGCCGCCGGCGCCGGTGACCAGGATGACGATCGCGGTGGGGGCCAGTGCGGAGTCCATGACTTCGCCGGTGTGCTGCGAGGACCAGCCGCGGCGGATGCCCAGGAAGTAGTAGGCCAGGCCCAGGGCAGTGAGGAGGGCGATCAGCGGAGCTCCGACAAAAGCGGCAAGCTGCGAAGCAAAGCTGTCCTTGGGCAGGATGACAGCGCCGACAGTTCCCACCATGATCATGAGGATCGGAAGGACAATCAGGGAGATGATCATGGCCGGGCTGGGGGCCGTCTTGACCTCGGTCTTGACGGCGACGTTGGACGAGCCCTGGGCTGCTTCCCGCTCTACCTGCGAAGTGCCGGTGCCAAAGAGGCGGAACTGCTCGGCGGTGGCGGGCAGCATGGCGAAGTCGCGGCGGTTGAGCCTGCGGGCAACGAAGTAACCCAGGACGCCCACGGGGATGCAAAGGGTGAGTCCGATGATGGTGGCCCAGCCGATGTCCGCGCCGAGGATACCGGCACCGCCCACCACGCCGGGGTGCGGCGGAACAACAACGTGGATGGCCAGCATGATCGCCCCGACGGGCAGGCCGATCTTGACGGGGTTGACCCCTGCAGCCTTGGCGAAGCCGTAGATGATGGGGATGAGGATGATGAATCCGACGTCGAAGAAGACCGGGATGGCCAGCAGGAAGGCTGCGGACGTCAGGGCGGCGATGACCCTGCGGGGGCCGAGCAGTTGGGTGAATTTGCCGGCAAGGGACTGTGCGCCGCCGGAAATCTCGATCATTTTGCCCAGCATCGCGCCCAGGCCAACCAGGATGGCCACGGATCCAAGGGTTCCGCCCATGCCTTCAGTAACGGTTTTGATGATGTCCGGCAGCGGGATACCTGCCACCAGGGCGACTGCCACGCTGACCACGAGCAGGGCAAGGAACGCGGGAATCTTGAACTTGATGACGGCCACGAGCAGCAGGGCGACGCCCGCCACTGCTATGGCCAGAAGAGCTAATGCGCTCATCGTGTGTCTCCTTTGACATCGCTAGTTAAGCCTAGCGAACTGGGTGGATACGACGACGGCGGAGGGGGGACCGCCGTCGTCGGGCTTCTTTTGAGGGGCGATTTGCTACTTGGTGCGCTTGGTGGGGGCGACCACCTTGATGACGGCGGAGTCATCGGCGGCGGCGAGGCCCTGGGCCTGTCCCAGCAGGTAGAGCTGCTCCGCGGCGGCGGCAACGGGCGCTGCAAGGCCGGCGGCGCGGGTCGCCTTGCCCACGATGCCCATGTCCTTGACGAAGATGTCCAGGCGGGAGAGGACCTCGGCGCCTTCCTCGTTGTAGGCCTCAAGGATGCGCGGGCCGCGGTTGGAGAGCATAAATGAGCCCGCAGCACCGGCTTCGAGGGCGGCCAGGGTCTTGGCCTGGTCCAGCCCCAGTGCGTCGGCAAGGGCCATGGCCTCGGCAGCAGCGGCGATGTGGACGCCGCAGAGCAGCTGGTTCACGGTCTTCAGGGCCTGGCCATCGCCGGGTTTATCGCCCACAACAGTGAGGGTGGAAGCCAGGAGTTCCAGCGCGGGAGCTGCCTTTTCGCGGGCCTCGGGGGAAGCACCGACGACGATCAGCAGGTCGCCTTCGCCGGCGCGCTTGGGGCCGCCGGACAGCGGGGCGTCAACGAGCTCGACTCCGTATTCGGCCAGCTTGGCCACGGTGGCCGGGATGGCATCGGTGCCCACGGTGCTGCCGAGGATGACGACGCCGCCCGCCTCCAGCACCGAGGCCACGCCGTTCTCGCCGAAGAGGACGTCGTTGAGCTGTTCGCCGTTGCGGACGGCCAGGAGCACTGCGTCTGCGCCCTTGGCGGCTTCACGGGCGGTGCTGAAGGTGGCGATACCGGCTTCTTCGGCGAGCTTAAGGCGGGACTCGGCGATGTCGAAGCCGTGGACGGTCAGCTGGGATGCGAGGCGGGTGGCCATGGGCAGGCCCATGGCGCCAAGGCCCAGAACGGTGACGGTGTAGTTGCTGGTCATGGTGTTCTCCATTGAATTTCTGGCGGGTGGTGATTGGGGTTGTGCCGGTGATTGGTTTCGCTCCCCACGTGCCCCCTAGCCTCGCAAGCTCGGCCAGGGGACCCTGCACGTGTGGGCCCAGGCTCAACCACGGGTTAGAAGGTGTTGCTGAGCTTGCGGGTGACGTCGGCGAGGGATTGGTCATCCCCCACGTTGCCGGCGAAGACGACGTACGGGATGCCCTTGGCGGGACCGTCCACCGGTTCCCAGAGCGAGACGATGCCCGGCAGCATGGGACCGCGGACAATCGCATGGCGGATTTCCAGGCCGTGCGCGGCAACATCCGAGGACGTAATGCCGCCCTTGGCGATGACAAACCGGGGCGGAAAGGTCTTGAGCGTCCGGTTCACCACGGCCACGACGGCGGCCGACACGGTGCGTGCAATCTTGAGGCTCGCGGCCGGATCGTCAGTCTTGATCAACAGCCGGCTGGTGTGGACGATGACGTCGCCGCCGCGGAGGGCTTCAACGACGTCGTCCACGGTCTCATCCAGGTAGGCGTCAGCGGCTGTTTCGGTTTCGGCGGCAAGCAGTTTCTCGACGTCGATCTCGACGATCCGGGCGGCGCTGTGCTGTTCGGTCAGGGCCTTGAGCTGGCGGGTGGTGACGCCAACGTGCGACCCGACGACGATCAGGCCGCCTGCCTCGGACGGGGTGTTGCCGGCGTAGGCTTCGGCGCCGCTGAGTTCGGTGCGGATCTCCTGGCCGATCCGGGCACGCCCGAATGGCGGTCCGACGCGGTAAAGGAGCTTTTTGCCGCGGCGTTCGGCTTCTTCCAGGCCGAGGGACAGCGCGCGGAGGTCGTTTTCGGTGACGATGTCGGCCACGATGGGCGTGGAGTCAGTGGCGGCTTCGATGGCGTCGGCGATGGCGTTGGCGCTGATCTTTGCAGCCGCAGCCCCGGACCCGGCTCCGGCTCCGGCTCCGGCTCCGGCTCGGATGATGTTGAGGTCCAGGACGATGACCCCGCTGGCGGCGAAGCGTCCCCGGGACTTCTCCTGGACGTAGTCGGCCATCACGGAGGTGGCGAAGCCGAAGGTGGCGTCCTTGGCGAATTCCGTTTCGGACACCGGGGTGAGTGTGCCCGCTGCCTCGCCGGTGCCGCGCATGTAGTGGACGCCGCCGATGGTGACCCGCCCGGCGTCGGGGAAGGCTGGAACCAGCACCACGCCGTCAGTCTTTTCTCCGCTGACATCCGCCACGGTGGCGGCGATGACGTCCGGCTCCAGGGGGTAATGGCCGCGCAGGGTGGAATCGCTGCGGCTGACGAAGCCGAGGCGCAGGCCGGAACCGGCGTTGTGAGCGGGAGAGCCGGCGGCGGCGAGGGCGTTACGGACCACTTCCTCGTTGCGGACGGCGGCTTCTGCGGGGTCCAGGCTGCGGGTGTTGGTGAGGACGTAGACGGCCGGCCTGGACTGGCCGAAGGCCCAGATGAAGTCCTCTACGTCCCAGCGGGTGAGCACGGGCAGATCTGCCACGGACTGCGTTCCGGTGGGGTCGTCGTCGAGCACCACCAGGACACGCGGGGTCTCCGCATTGGAGGCGGCCATAGTGCTGGCCACCAGTTCGGCGGGAATCCGGACCTCGGCCGGGTAGGCGGCCAGAACGTCTGCTTCAAGCGTCACGCTGCACTCCGTTGTGTATGGATCCGGGGGCGGATCCTGATGTAAAGGAAACTGTAAGATGTCTGACATCTTGCATTTGAATGTCAGTGTGGCACACGACATAAAAACGCGCAAGTAGACTTGTCTGACATATCCACAAAGGCAGTGATGGGGGCAGCAGCATGGCAAGGAAGTCGCTGGTAGGGCAGGTGGCCGACGAGCTCCTGGACCGCATCATTGCAGGAGAATTTCCGCCCGGCGCCACCGTTCCCGGAGAGCACGAGCTCAGCGCGAGGCACGAAGTCAGCCGGATGACCGTCCGCGAGGCCATGAAGACACTTGAGGCGCAGCGGATCCTCAGTGTGGAGCGCGGCCGCGGCACCTTCGTGAACCCGCTCAACCGGTGGGCCTCCCTGGAGGCTGTCCTGCGCGCTGCCTCCGAAGGCAAAAACGAAGCAGAGGCTTCCGTCCAGCTCATCGAACTCCGGCGCATGCTGGAGACGGGGGCCTGTGAACTCGCGGCCGGACGGATCACTGACGCTGATATCCAGGCGCTCTTCGGCCACGTGGCCGCCATGCGCGCCGCCCACGAGGTGAATGACGTTGCCGCGTTTGTGGAAGCGGACCTCGCTTTCCACGACCTGATCCTGCACTCCTCCGAGAACGTTTTTGTGGCCGTTCTCTTCGAACCGCTCCACCGGGTCCTGGAAAAGCGGCGGACTGAAACGTCAGCGGTGCCCGAGATCCAGGTGCACGCCATCGGGCATCACCAGAACATCGCCGAAGCGCTGGAATCCCGGGATGCTGCACGCTCACGCGAAGCGATGGACGCGCACATGCAGCAGACCCTGGACGACCTCAAGAACCTGGTGCTCGAGGCGAAATAGCAGCTGCCTTAGCCCCCGGGCGCGGCTGTGGCTTCCAACGGAACATCCGGATAAGGGCTGGTCAACGCTCTTGGCCTGCCACTAGTCTTCAAGAACGGCCCGCAACCGGGAGCCCCAAGGCAATCACGAGGAGCGAACTTGTCCAACCACACGTACAGCATTTCCGAAATTGTCGGCACGTCGGATCAGGGGGTGGACGACGCCGTCCGCAACGGTATTGCCAAGGCCTCCCAGACACTGCGCAACCTTGACTGGTTCGAAGTCAAGGAAATCCGGGGGCACCTGGAAGAGGGCAAGATCGCCGACTGGCAGGTGACCATGAAGCTCGGTTTCCGGTTGGAAGAGCACTAAGCCTAAACCCGACTGGCCCGCAGTTAACGTCGTGAAAACCCGTCGTGGGGACGTTAATTGCGGGCCAGTTTTGTTTTAACCGGGACCTAGTTGGGTGAGACAGTGCCGGCTGAACGCCGCCGCCACACGGTGGGGACGCCGTCGAACGCTGGAAACACGTGGCCCTCGAAGAAGGACAGCACTGTGTGCGGGTCATGGTCAGGGCTCCAGAGGCCGGAGACCGGGCAGTGCGAGCCGGTGGCGGTGGAGGGAGTGCCGGCCGGCGAGGCCTGGCGTTCCTTGAGCAGTGCGATGCGTTTCATCGTTGAGACCATCCTTGGGTAAGCAGTTCGTGCTTCCAGCCTAGGAAGGCGGCAGCAGCTTCCCAATGGGCTCCTGGCCAGAATCAGCGCGCGCGGCTGGCCAAATGTACAGCGCTGACCCCGGCGCGCAGCTAATCCCCGCTCTCCAGGACGGCGGCCGGGGCGTCCACCGGGATGACGGGCGGCTGCCCGGCTGCAGGCTCCGCGCCGAGGCTGCCCAGCAGTGCCAGGGCGTCTGACGACGGCGAGCCGGGCCGGGCGGAATAGACCCTCAGTGTCTGGTCGGGGTCCTCCGGCAGGACAAGGTTTTCAAAGTTCAGTTCCAGGTCCCCCACGGCTGGATGGTGCAGCCGGACGGTGCCGGCGGAGCGGGTGGCCACCCGGTGCCCGGCCCACCACTGGCGGAAGTGTTCGCTGTTGACTGCCAGTTCCCCCACCAGCTGATTGGCCTGTGCGTCGTTGGGGTGCCGGCCGACGTCGAGGCGGAGGGCTCCTGCGGCTTCCGCGGCCACTGTCTTCCAGTCGCGGAAAAGCTCCCGGGCGGCCGGGTCCAGGATGGTCCAGCGGGTGAGGTTCCGCTCCACGGGCGGCAGGGCCGGAAATTCGGTGAACAGCAGGAATGCCATCCTGTTGCCCGCCAGGACGTCGCTGCGACGGCCCAGCACCATCGCGGGCACCTCCCCCACCGCGTCAAGGAGCTGCCGGAGAGCCGGCCGGACCCCTTGGGCAGCAGCCGTGCCGGGCTCGCGGGGAGCGCCGGCGCAGTTCTCCAGCAGGTCCATCATGTGCGCGTGCTCGCTGCTGTCCAGGCGCAGCGCCCGGGCCACCGCATCCAGGACAGTCCGTGACGGATGGATGTTGCGGCCCTGCTCCAGCCTGACGTAATAGTCAGTGCTGACCCCGGCCAAGCGCGCCACTTCCTCCCGCCGGAGGCCCGGAACCCTTCGGGCGCCCGTGCTGGGGCCGGTCCCGGCAACCTCCGGGCTCAGCCGGGACCGCATGGCTTTGAGGAATTTTCCGAACTCGGCGCTTTGACCCATGCAGACCATTGTGCCCCGCGATCAGGACCCTGCTCTACAACGAAGGTAGGACTGGCAGTCCTAGGAAAAACAGGAACAGCCTTGCGTGCTGACTTGGTGGCGATAAATGCATAGGCTCAGGGATGAGCCGGCGGAAACCGCTTTCTCCTCCGTCGAGCACCCGGCACCCATTCCCAGCACCAGCACGTTCCATCCCCATATCGTTCCAAGGAGCACACCATGTCAGAGCTGACACTCAACAACGGCGTCACCATCCCCCAGCTGGGTTTCGGCGTTTTCCAGGTACCGCCGGAAGACACGCAGCGGGCCGTGGAGGACGCCTTCGAGGCCGGATACCGCCACATCGACACTGCCGCCGCTTACCGCAACGAGGCCGGAGTGGGAGCCGCGATCGCGGCCGCTGGTATTCCGCGTGAGGACATCTTTGTCACCACCAAGCTCCGGAACGGCGAACAGGACCGGGCCCAAGCGGCATTTCAGAACAGCCGCAAGGAGCTCGGCCTCGACTATGTGGACCTGTACCTCATCCACTGGCCGGTCCCGTCCCAAGGGCTGTATGTCCAGGCTTGGAAGGAGATGGAGCGGCTGTATGAAAACAACGAGATCCGTGCAATCGGCGTATCCAACTTCCTCGCAGACCACCTGGACAAGCTGCTGGAGTCCGCAGAAATAGTCCCGGCCGTCAACCAGATCGAGCTGCACCCCAGCTACCAGCAGGCGGAACTGGCGGACAAGTGCAGGAACCTGGGCATTGCCGTGGAAGCGTACAGCCCGCTGGGCCGCGGCGCGGACCTGAACGGCAATGCTGTGACCGCCATCGCCGATGCCCACAACGCCACCACGGCCCAGGTGGTCCTCGCCTGGCACCTGGCCGCCGGGAACATCGTGATTCCCAAGTCCAGCCAGGCCACGCGGATCCGGGAAAACTTCGCTGCCTCGGCCCTCACGCTTTCCAGCGAGGAACTCGCGGCCATCACAGCCCTCGAGTCCGGAGCGCGACAAGGTTCGGATCCCGCCGTCGCCTCCTTCACCCAGCTCTAACCGGTTTCGACAGGCTCAACCACCGGTTCGGCAAGCTGTACCACCGAAAGGATTGAACGATGCAGTACACCCACCTTGGCCGCTCAGGCCTGAAGGTCTCCCGGCTCTGCCTGGGCACCATGAACTTCGGCCCGCAGACGGAGGAAGCCGATGCGCACAGCATCATGGACTCCGCTCACGATAACGGCATCAACTTCTTTGATACGGCCAATGTGTACGGCGGTGCCGGGCACCGAGGCTGGACCGAAGAAATCATCGGCCGCTGGTTCGCCAAGGGCGGCGAGCGCCGCGAGCACACTGTGCTGGCCACCAAGCTCTACGGCACCATGACGGACCGGCCCAATGAATCGAAGCTGTCAGCGCTGAACATCCGCCGTGCCCTGGACGCAAGCCTGAAGCGGCTGCAAACGGACTACATCGACATCTACCAGTTCCACCACATTGACCGGGACACCCCGTGGGACGAGATCTGGCAGGCCATCGAAGTCGCGGTGCAACAGGGGAAAATCCTGTACTCAGGCAGCAGCAACTTCGCAGGGTGGCACATCGCCCAGGCGCAGGAAGCGGCGCGGCGGCGGAACTACACCGGCCTTGTCAGCGAGCAATCCATCTACAACCTGTTCATGCGGCAGGTGGAACTTGAGGTCGTCCCGGCGGCCCAGCAGTACGGGCTGGGGCTCATCCCCTGGTCCCCGCTCCAGGGCGGTCTCCTCGGGGGCGTGTTGAAGAAGGAGCAGCAAGGCGTCCGGCGGACCGAGGGCCGCGCCGCCGAGACGCTCAAGAAGCACCAGGACCAGATCCAGCAGTACGAGGACTTTGCCGATGAGCTGGGACAGGAACCCGGTGACATCGCCCTCGCCTGGCTGCTGCACCAGCCCGCGGTCACGGCGCCTATCGTGGGACCGCGGACGCAGGAACAGCTCGACGCCGCAGTCCGGGCTCTGGACGTCACGCTCGACGCCGATGCCCTCAAGCGGCTGGATGACATCTTTCCCGGGCACAAGACAGCACCGGAAGACTACGCGTGGTGAACCCACTCGTTCTCGAGGCCGATACTGTGGCGCGGAAAAGCATTCTTTTCATTGGCGGCACCGGGGTCATCAGCGCGGCGGCGGCACAACGCGCCGTCGCGCTGGGCCACCGGCTGACAATCCTCAACCGGGGCCGGTCCACCAGGCCGGTCCCCGAAGGGGCGGAAATCCTGTCAGCGGACGTCCGGGACGCCTCGGCGGTCCGGGAAGCGCTGGCCGGCCGGGAGTTCGACGCCGTTGCGGACTTCATCACCTACACACCTGACCAGGCCAAGGCCAGCCTGGACCTGTTCGCCGGCCGAGCCGGACAGTACGTCTTCATCAGTTCGGCGTCCGCCTACCAGAAGCCACCAACCCGTCTGCCGATCCGGGAATCCACGCCGTTGAAGAACCCGTTCTGGCAGTATTCGAGGGACAAAATTGCCTGCGAGGAACTGCTGTTCGAGGCCTACCGCGAGCAGGACTTCCCGGTCACCGTCGTGCGGCCGTCCCACACCTACGACCGCACCAAGATCGCTATGGTGGGCGGCTGGACCGATATTCACCGGATGCGCGCCGGGCTCCCGGTGATGGTGCACGGGGACGGCACATCGCTCTGGACCTTGACCCACAGCCGCGACTTCGCCAAAGCCTTCGTCGGCCTGCTTGGCCGGCCCCAAGCAGTAGGTGAGAGCTACACGATCACATCGGATGAGTACCTGCCCTGGAACCAGATCTACCAGTTGTTCGCCAGGGCAGCCGGGGTAACGGAATTGGACCTGGTCCACGTCGCTTCGGAAACCATCGCCGCCCACAGCGAAGAGTTGGGAGCGAACCTCCTGGGTGACCGCTCCCACTCGGTGGTTTTTGACAACACCAAGATCAAATCCCTTGTGCCTGATTACTGCGCAACCATCCCCTTTGCTGATGGCGCCCGCGAGATTGTGGACTGGTACGACGCCAATCCTGATCTCCAAGTGGTGGACCAGGAATTTATGGACGTGAGCGAGCGGCTGACCGGATGGGCACGCACGGGCGCCTGAGCCACCAGCAATCCCGAATATACAACGTTCTAAATACCGCCTTCCTGCCCGGCCGCAAGGGCTTGCGTTGCCCGCCCGCCGCCACTAGGTTGCTGGGGAAGCGTTTTCCCATCCGAGAATTGAAAGGATTCACTGATGAATCCGAGCCGTAATCCTGCGCGCCTTTTTTCCGTCGCCGCCGTTGGAGTCGCCCTGACTTTCGGCTGCCTCGCAGCCCCGGCCTCCGCCGTCGGCCCCTCTTCCAAGCCAGGCACGCCCGGCGTCCACGGAAAATATTCTGCGGGCGTTTGAGGGCTAGGATCATTCGATAAGGGAGAGACTGTTGGAATGACACTTGCACCGTTGATCAAACTCAATGACGGCTACTCCATCCCCCAACTCGGCCTCGGCACCTGGCCGCTGGACGACGATCAGGCGGCCACCGCCGTCGTACAGGCCCTGGAAGCCGGGTACAGGCACATCGATACTGCCGTGAAATACGGCAACGAGCGTGGCGTGGGAAACGGCGTCCGGGCCAGCGGGGTGGACCGTGGGGAGCTGTTCATCACCACCAAGCTGGATGGGCAGTATCAGGGCAACGATCGCGCCATTGAGGGGCTGGACGGGGCGCTGGAGCGGCTGGGGCTCGACTACGTGGACCTGCTCCTGATCCATTGGCCGCTGCCCCAGCGCGATGAATACGTGTCCACTTGGAAGACCTTTGAGCGGTTGCAGGCGGAGGGCAAGGTGCGTTCCATCGGTGTTTCCAACTTCAAGCCGGCCCACCTTGAGCGGCTGATGGCCGAGACGGAGGTGGTGCCGGCAGTGAACCAGATCCAGCTCAGTCCGGCCGTGACCCGGGCGGCGGAGCGGGAGTTCCACGAAAAGCATGGAATTGTTACCGAGTCCTACAGCCCGCTGGGTGGATCCGGGGCGGGCCTGCTCGACGCTCCCATCCTGTCCCAACTGGCCGAAAAACATGGAAAAACACCCGGTCAACTGGTCCTGCGGTGGCATATTCAGCACGGACTTGTAACGATTCCGAAAACGGGCAATCCGGACCGGATGCAGGAGAACCTGGACATCTTCGATTTCGCCTTGGATCCGCAGGATCTCGCGGAATTATCCATCCTCGACGAGGGCCCCGGTGCGGGCAACAATTCGGACGTCACCGGCCACTAAAACGGGCCTGAAGTGCGCTTCTTCTGATCGCTGGGGTTGGCAAATGGATAGTAAGCATGATTACTATTGAGGCAGAAGGATGAAGTGCTTCCGGGATCCGGAGGCCTCCTTTACTTAGGAAGAGGAACGAAAAATGGGATTTATTGCATTCTTGATTCTCGGACTTATTGCTGGTGCGATCGCTAAGGCGATCCTTCCCGGCAGGCAGGGCGGCGGCTGGCTCGTCACCCTCGTGCTGGGCGTCGTTGGAGCACTCCTCGGCGGCTGGATCGGCGGAATGATCTTCGGCACCGGACTGCAGGAGTTCTTCTCCCTGCAGACGTGGCTGCTGGCCATCGGCGGCGCACTCATCGTGCTGCTGGTCTACGGCCTGGTCACGAACCGCGGCGCTCGCCGCTAACTGGCACACCAGCCAGGAAACCGGCCTGGGGACACCATCCCCGGGCCGGTTTTCCCTTTCCCGGCCTCTGAGATTGTCTCGGGCCGGAACTGAAAACCTTCTCACGGAGCAGGAGTTCATCATGAAAAACAAACTTCTTTTGGGCGTCGGAATCGCCGCAGGGTACGTTCTCGGATCGCGGTCCGGCCGGGCGGCCTACGACAAGCTCAAGGCGCGGGCTGCCGGCATCTGGGACAGCAAGCCTGTCCAGGACAAAGTGAACGTAGCCACCGAGGCGATCAAAGAAAAAGCCCCCGAAGTTGCGGATCAACTGACAGAGGCGGCCCGCCGTGCAGGCACCGTGATTGGCTCCGCCATGCACCGGGAAGGCTCGTCCGGCGAGGGCAAGTCCGCAACGCCCGCCGGCGGAACTTCAGCTGGTGCTCCTGCAGGCACTTCAAGCGGGCTTGGCACTTCGGGCACCGCCGGCACCACTGGCACGGCATCTCCGGCAGGCACTCCTTCCTCGGCCGCTGGCCTGGACGACAGCCACATCCCGGCGCACAGCACGCACCCCGAGACGCTCAACCTGGATACCTCCAGCGGCGAAACGGAGTCCAAAGCGTAAGCAACGCGGCTGCTCATGACGCGGCATTCCCCCTGTGACAAGGGGCCAGCCGCTCTCATGTGCTACAACTGGATGGTTTTGCTGGCCGTCGCGATCCTTGGGGGACGCGGCGGCCAGCGGCGTTTAACGAGGCGCCCTGAGCTGACCGGCAGCGCAGTCGCTTTCCAAACCGTTGCCTTCCAAACCCTTGCCTTCGAAACCCTTGAGCAGGTTATCCACATAGCTCTTCCGGGAGGCACTTTTGTCGGTGCCCTTTGGCAGAGTGGACCTATGGAAGCCATTGCGGATCAGCTTGCGGAGTTCGGCGGCTCTGCCGCCGTGCCTGGGCTGGTTCATGGTGACTCCGGAACCCACGACGACGGCCTTGGGCTTAGTCCCGGCTGGCCCCTTCGCGCCGTACCGGCCGGGTCCGCGCCGGCTGAGTCCGCACCAGCAGGGTCCGGGCCAACAGAATCCGAACTAGTAGATTCCGCACCAGAAGCGTCCGCGCAGGTCGAAGCAACGCCGCCCGAAGAACCTCCAACGGCAGCAGCTGAGCCCCTTGATCCGGCATCACTCCAGCCGGGTACGGTCGTGCATGCCGGGGAGCCGCTGAGCCTTGGGGAGATCGGCAGGCTCCTGGCCGAGGCCGCTGCCGCCGCACCAGCTGCCCTCGCCGGGGCCGATTATGTTGAAGCCGCCAAATATGCCGGTCAGGTAGAGGAACTCTCCCGCGGCGTGGAGTACCTGCAGGTCCTCTCTGCCGGGACCGTGGATCGGACCCGCACCCGGGCCATTGCCGCCGCGGACGCAGCCCGCGCCAGCCGCTCCCGCACCGGCAAAGGCTGGGTCACCGGCTGGGACAACGGCGTCGAAACCCTGAACGAAACAGACATCGCCTGGCCCGGCCAACCCGCAGCGCCCGGTTCAACCGCCAGCGCCGCCCACACCGAAACGGAAGCCGGAATCGGGGCGGGGACTGGAACCGGGACGGCGACCGGCAGCCAGGGCCCGGTGATCACCTCACCGGCCGATGACGGCTGCGCCAACACCGCCGAGTTCCTCCGGCAGCGGCTCCGGATCGGCAAAAGCGAAGCCAACCGCCGCCTCACCCTCGCAACAGACATCCTGCCCGCCACCACCCTCACCGGCGACACCATCCCCGCGCCCCGCGAACACCTCGCCGCCGCCCTCACCCCGCAAGCCGACGGCGAAGAGAGCGCCGGCGTCCCCCTGGCCTCGTCCCGGGCCGGGACAATCATCGCCCTGACCCTGAACCGGCTCCAGCACCTCACCACACCCGAGAAACTGGCCCTCATCGAACAGAACCTCACCACCACCGCGGCGACCGCCGACCCCGACTTCCTCGCCCGCGCCGCCCGCCGCTGGGCCGACACCATCGACGCCGACGGCACCGAACCCAGCGAAGAAGCCCTCCGCCACACCCAAGGCGCGTTCATCCGCAAACCCCGCCACGGCCTGCACCACCTCGAAATCTACGCAACCACCGACCAATACGAACACCTCCTCACCGTCATGAACACCGCCACCAACCCCCGCACCACCGGCACCGCAGACCCGAGCGCCACCGGCACCACCCCTGCAGCAGCCACGGGCACCAACGGCGGCATCAACGACGGCGGCACCGCAGAAAAGGACCGCACCAGCCAGGACGGGGTCTGGAACAAGAACAACCCCGGCCCGGACCTGGACCGCCGCACCCGGCCGCAAAAACAACTCGATGGCCTCGTCGGCGCCGCCAAAGTAGCCCTGGCCACCAACAGCCTGCCCGCCACCGGCGGCAACCGCCCCCAAATCATCGCCACCATCAACTACCACGACCTCCTCCCCCACCACACCAGCACCCCCACCGGGGCACACCCAGGGGCAGGGAACCGAGAAGAGCCAGGCCCCGCCGGCACCGAAGCCGAAGCCGACGCCGGCACGGGCACGGGCACCGGCACCGGCACCGGCACGGAAGCCAGGACCGGAACCCAAACCAGCATCGGAACCCAAACCAGCGCCGGAACAGGCACCGGGAACTTCGCGTTCACCGGCCCCATCGCCGCCGCCACCCTGCGCAAAATCGCCTGCGACGCCGACATCATCCCCGCCCTCCTCGGCACCCACGGCGAACTCCTGGACCTCGGCCGCAAAACCCGGCTCTTCACCCCAGCCCAACGCACCGCCCTCACCGCCCGCGACCAAGGCTGCGCCTTCCCCCACTGCACCATCCCCGCACCCTGGTGCGAAGCCCACCACATCACCTACTGGTCCCAAGGCGGCCCCACCAACCTGGACAACGGCGTCCTCCTCTGCAGCGGCCACCACCACCTCATCCACAAAGAACAATGGACCATCACCACCACCAACGGCACCCCCTGGTTCACACCCCCAAAACACCTCGACCCCCACCAAAAACCCCAACAAAACCACTACTTCAAACCACCCCCACCACCAACACCCCGCGAATAAACCGCGCGACCGCCCCGCTGCCGGCCACAGCACTGCATCCAGCACGGCTGAACGCCGGGACCCCTTATAAGGGGCGTCTGCAGAAGCCGGGAACGTTTTGGAATCGTACGCGGTCCCGTAAAGCCGTTCACCGGTCCAACGAGGCATCGACCATCTTTAGGAGGAAATCGGGGGAAGGCGCCTGGCCGAAAACCACAGGGTTTCCAACCCCGTTCGCCGGATGCCGCTACCGCCGGCAGCAAAAGGGACGCCGAAAGCTGCTGTCGCTACCTAAGGGGCAGGGTGCCGACGACTACCGTTCCGTCCAGGTCCTCGGAGTGAACAGTTCGCGCGGCCAGTCCTGCCGCGGCCACGATGCCAGCCGTTCCAGCTGCCTGACGCTCACTGGTTTCGATGACAAGATGACCGTCCGGAGCCAACCAATCCGGGGCTTCGCCGAGGACCCGGCGGTGGAGGCTCAAACCGTCCGGCCCTCCGTCGAGCGAGAGTCGCGGCTCATGGATCCGGGCCTCGGACGGCATGGTCGGCAGCACGTCCGTGGGTACGTACGGAGCGTTCACCACGATGAGCTTCACCTGCCCCCGGAGCCGGGAAGGAAGCCCGCCATAGAGATCGCCTTGATGGACCTGCCCGCGCACAATCGCGAGGTTCCGGCGCGCGCATTCTACGGCCATGGAGTCGATATCGGCAGCGTGAAGTTCCTTGACCTGCATTTGGGAAGCAACCGCCACACCCACGGCTCCGGATCCACAGCAGAGATCAACAACGACGCCGGGCTTCGCGCCTGCCGGGAGGCTTTGCCGCAGCAGCGTAACGGCCTCCGAAACAACTAGTTGCGTGCGCCGGCGCGGCACAAAGACACCGGGATCGACGGCAATGCGCAGACCACAAAAACTGGCCCAGCCAACAATATATTCAAGTGGCTCACCCGCAAGGCGCCGGCTGATCCACTCGGTGAGCTTCGTGGCACTGGACGCTTCGGACACCAGCAGCTGGGCTTCTTCTTCCGCGAAAACGCAGCCAGCCGCCCTGAGCAGGGTGACAATTTCGGCAAAAAGGGGACGGGCAAGTGGTTCGGGGCGCGGCATGGGAACGCCTTTCGGTGAGCCAGCGGGCACTCACGCGTCTTCCAGGGGCTTGTCCAGACTAGCCTTGGCGGCCCGGGCGGCGTTGGAAAGGAGTACCCGAAACTGATGAAGCACGAATCGGACTCACCTCCTTTTGCCATGGCTGGAATCCAATGCTAAACCGTAGTTCCACCGATTGGGGGCACTTTATTGGCAGGATTGACATATGACTTCCCCCGCCCAGCACCCCATCATCTGGACCGGCACGTACACCCCTGACGGCGGCGGCCGGGCTGAAGGGATCGGCGCCTTGTCCGCCCACCCTGACGGGACGCTGGAATGGCTGGGTACGGCAGCCAAGGCGGATTCGCCGTCGTTCGTTGCTGTCCATCCCGCCCTGCCCGTGGTGTACGCGGTGGCGGAGCAGCGCAAGATGGTACGTGCCTTCCGGCGGAAGGGCGATTTCGGGCTTGAGCCGCTTGGCGAGCCCCAACCAGCCGGGGAAGCAACCTGCCACGTGGCGGTAGGCCCCCAGGGGCGCTTCCTCACCGCAGCTTGCTGGGGCGACGGCCAGGTGCTGCTCTACGAACTCGATTCCGACGGCGGCATCACGGCACGCTTCCCCGCCCCCGCCTCAGCGGATCCGCACTCCATCCAGACTCCAGGTAAGCCCCGTCAGAGCCGCGCCCACGCCAGCCTCATGCTGCAGGACGGCCGGATCATGACAACAGACCTGGGGCACGACACCCTCCGTATCTGGAACTATGTGCCGGGATCAGGACTGGAAGCGGACCACGAGGTGGCCCTCCCCTTCGGCTGCGGGCCCCGCCACTTGGTGCAGCACGCCAGCGGCAACGTCTTTGTGGTTTCTGAATACTCCGTCGAGGTCTTCGTGGTCCGGCCCGAGGCCGGGACATTTGAACTCGTTTTCCGGGGTCCGGCAACCGCCGGCGGCAACATGCGCGATGACTCCGCAGCGGAGATCTGCCTCGACCAGGAGGGAAGGCACGCTTACGTCGGGGTGCGCGGTTCCAACCTTGTGAGCGTGCTGGACGTGGCTGCCGAAGGGACGGAGCTGCTGCCCGTCCACGACTTTCCCAGCGGAGGGAACTGGCCGCGCCACCACATCGTCCGGAGAAACTGGCTCCATGTGGCCCACGAACGGTCGGACAACATCGCCACTTTCGAGCTGGACCCTGCCAGTGGGCTGCCCGGACCCCTGGTCCACGACCTGCAGACGCCGTCACCCACGGCCCTGGTGCCGGCTCTCTGACGGTAAGTCCCGCCACCGCTTATGGCTGACTCTGCGGCACAATGCTGGGGTGCAGAGCAGTGATGCTGGGACACAGGCTGTTTTCCTAAACGCTGGAGTTATTCAGTGCAAGCGCTTACAGTTATGACGTGCTTCACAGGGACAGGGCGGCCTTCCTGGCCCCGGCATCCTCTTGCCGCACCCCTTGCCCCGGCAAGCCTGTACAGCAGCGCAGCTACCAGGAAAGGTCTCTTCCTTGAAATTCCGCACCCTTCCGCGCGCATCCCTACGCGCCAAAACGACCACCGGAACAACCGCCACTCCAACCATCACACCTCCTCAAACGCCCAGCCGAAGTAAAAGGGGCACGCGGGCTCAAACCGCCCCGAGGACCACAACGCGCACAGCGGCTGCCCTTGCGGCTGCGATAGTCGCCGTTTCTGCCTCTGTTCTTCCCGCTCAGGCCGCCCCGGGCGCCAAAGATCCAGGGGCGGAGGGACAAGCCAACAAGAACCAAGGCCAGACGTCGGCCCTGCACAGCTTGCGAGGGCCCGTCACGGACGAAAACTTCTACTTCGTCATGGCTGACCGCTTCAGCAACGGGAGCCCCATAAACGACGACGGCGGCCTGGGCAGTGATCCGATGGTGTCCGGCTTCGATCCCACCAGGAAGGGGTTCTACAACGGCGGCGATCTGGCCGGCCTGCTGGACAAGATCGACTACATCCAGGGCCTGGGCACCACCTCCATCTGGCTGACTCCCAGCTTCAAGAACAAAGCGGTACAGCCCGAGGACAAGTCGGCCGGCTACCACGGATACTGGGTCACGGACTTCACCCAGATCGATCCGCACCTTGGCACGAATGACGAACTCAAGGCACTCATTGACGAGGCCCACAGCCGCGGCATGAAGGTGTACTTCGACATCATCACCAACCACACCGCGGACGTCATCGGCTACAAGGAAGGCGCGCGGAAGGGCTATATCTCCAAGGATGCCGTGCCGTACGAGACGGCGGAAGGTGCCGAATTCGACGACCGGGACTACGCGGGCGCCGAAAGCTTTCCCAAACTCGGCGCAGCCACATCGTTCCCCTACAAACCCGTCCTGGAACCGGGCGAAGAAAACCTGAAGGTCCCGGCCTGGCTGAACGATCCCACGCTGTACCACAACCGCGGCGACACCACATTTGTGGGCGAGGACTCCTTCTATGGTGATTTCTTCGGCCTGGACGACCTCTTCACCGAGCACCCCAAGGTAGTGGACGGAATGAAGAACATCTACGAAACCTGGATTCGCGACTTCGGCGTGGACGGCTTCCGGATCGACACCATGAAGCACGTCAACGACGGGTTCTGGCAGGAATTCGGCCCCGACGTCCTCACCTACGCCAAGGAGCAGGGCAAGGACGAGTTCTTTATGTTCGGCGAGGTCTTCGACACCACCAAGAGCTTCACCTCGCAGTTCACCACCCGGAACAACATGCAGGCAGTGCTGGACTTCCCCTTCCAGGACGCGGCGCGCAACTTCGCTTCCAAGGGCGAGGACGCAGCCGCGCTGGAAACGTTCTTCGCGGGCGACGACTGGTACACCGACGCCGATTCGAACGTCTACCAGCTCCCCACCTTCCTGGGCAACCACGACATGGGCCGGATCGGCAGCTTCATCGCCGCGGACAACCCCGGATCAACCGACGCCGAGCAGGTGGCCCGCGACCAGCTGGCCCACGAGCTGATGTACCTCTCCCGCGGCAACCCCGTGATCTACTACGGTGACGAACAGGGTTTCACCGGCCCCGGGGGCGACCAGGATGCCCGGCAGACGCTCTTCGCGAGCAAGGTGCTGGAGTACCTTGACGACGACCTGCTGGGCACCGATGCAACACATGCCACGGACAACTTCAACACCGGGCACCCGCTTTACGGCAAAATCAGCCAGCTTGCGGAACTGACCAAGGAGCACCCCGCACTGCGCGACGGCGCGCACCAGCACCGGTACGCCGCGGAGGGCCCAGGCATCTACGCCTTCTCCCGCACGGACGCCGAGGACCAGCGTGAGTACGTCGTGGCATTGAACAACGGCGAGCAGCCGCAGACGGCGGAGGTGCCTACGTACATCGCGAAGCGCACCTACACCAGGATTTACGGTGAAGGAGCGGACGAGGCCAAAACGGCCGTGGACGGCAAGCTCACGGTCACTGTTCCCCCGCTTTCCGCCGTGGTTTACCAGTCCTCCGGCCGGATTCCGCACTCCCAGGCGGCGCCCGCCGTCGTCCTCCAGGAACCGGCCGCGGCGCAAGGTGACAACGGGCGGCTTAAGGTGACGGCCGACGTCGGCGGCTCCTCATTCTATGAGGTCACCTTCGAGGCCAGGACGGCAGGCGGAGGGTGGCAGGCCATCGGCACGGACGACACCGCGCCTTACCAGGTGTTCCACGAGGTAGCAGCCTTGGATGCCGGCACTCCCGTGGAGTACCGGGCCGCCGTCCTGGACAACGGCGGCCACGCGGCCACTTCCCAACCCCGCAACGCCGCAGTTCCCGCGCCCGTCCCCACGCTCCAGAAGCCCGTTGAGGGCAGCAGTGTGAAGGGCTCCGTGGAGCTTAGTGCGACGGTAGACCCGGAAAAGGCCAGCCACGTGATGTTGTTTGAGCGAAGCGTCGCCGGCGGGGACTGGACCGCGGTGGGTTCGGACGGCTCTTCGCCGGTGTACTCGGTGACCGACGACGTGTCGGGCCTCGCGGACGGCACGCAACTGCGGTACCGCGCCAGCACGGCGGGCACCGGTTTCAACGTCTCCAGCGGCGTCCGGACCGTCACGGTAGGCGACGCGCCGCAGCCGGATTCGGTCACTGTGGCAGGCTCCCTGAACCAGGCCATGGGCTGCGCTGAGCCGTGGGACCTTGCGTGCACCCAGGCCACGATGGTCCTGGATCCCGCGGACAACATCTGGCGCCTCACCGTTGATCTTCCCGCCGGCAAGTACGAGTACAAGGCCGCACTCAACGGCAACTGGGATGTGAGCTACGGAGCCGACGGTGCCTTGAACGGATCAAACATCGTGCTGGACCATGCGGGCGGAGCGGTCACGTTCCGCTATGACAACAGAACGCATGTGATCAGCGCGGTGTACGCGTCGCAGCAGCCGCAGGCCGTTTCGGTTGCCGGCAACCTGGGGTCCGAGCTGGGCTGCATCGGCGATTGGCTGCCCGAATGCGACCAGGCACAGCTGGCACTGGACCCTACCGACCTTGTGTGGAAGCTGACGGTTATGAACCTGCCGGCAGGCACTTACGAGTTCAAGGCGGCCATGGACCGGTCCTGGAATGTGAACTACGGCGCCAACGGCGTGCCGAACGGCGGCAATATCCCGTTTGAGCACGACGGCGGCGGCGTCACCTTCCGCTACGACCACTTCACCCACCTGGTCACCGCAAGCTAGCAGCAGCGCGGGCCTCGGCCGCAGGGTTCCCTGACCGAGCTTGCGAGGCCAGGGGGCGGGCGGGCAGGGCCGCTTAGCATCCATCCGGCATTCCCGGACAGGCGCTAAGCGGCCCCGCCTTTTGTGTAGATGCTCGCGAGTCAGCTAGCTCTTCACAGCGTGCCCCAGGCTAATGATGACCCGCCGCACCGCGTCCTCTGCGGTGGGGGGAGCACCAAAAACCTCGACCTGCCGCCTTGTGTCGGCAACGTACTTGCCAGTCTGGAACCAGCCCATCATGGCAGCCAGGTCCTTTGCCATGGGGTTGACCGGCCCCAGCAGGACCCCGGCTCCCCTCAGCAGGCCAAGGGGAACGGACTGCACCCGGATCTCCTCACCGGTCAACCGCTCCGCGATGTCGGCGAACTCCTGCATGGAGATGGGCCGGTCCCAGCCGATATCGATCCGCTGGCCCTCCACGCCCGGAGCATCCACGGCGGCCGCGAGGTATCCCGCAAGATCCGAGGTGAGCACAAAGGACAGCGGGATTCCTGCCGAGCCGAACCATCTGACCCTGTGCTTGCTGATGGGGTCGCCGCCAAACCGGGTCACCTGGTCCAGGAAAGCCCCGGGACGTAATGCCACAAACGGGACGCCCAGGGCCTGCAGCCTGTCCTCCATCAGCCGTTTGTGCCAAAAATGCGGCACGTCCGGCGTCTGGTCGCAGGTCAAGATGCTGGTGAGCACAAACCTGCGTACCCCGGCACGCTTGGCAGCATCAGCGAGGTTTGAATTGCCTACCGTGTCGATTTTCGGGTTGTCGCCCTTCCGGTGCCTGGTATAGCCGGCAGCCGAGGTAACCACCGCGTCCGCACCGGTCATCGCCCGAAGCAACGAGTCCGGGTCCATCATGTCCCCGCGGGCGATCTCCACGCCCGATGACTCCAGCCGGGACGCATCCGAGCCCGGGCGCACCAGGGCACGCACCTGCTTCCCCCGGTTCAACAGCTCCGTGACCACCTGGCCGCCGAGCATGCCGGTGCCGCCTACAACGAGTACTGGTCCTTCACCCATCGACTTCTCCTGACTGTTGACCTGGCCGCCTGACCTGGCTGGCATTCCCTAGCCGTGCAGGGCCCCTTCCACCGCAGCCAGCAGCGAGTTGAACCGCGGGTTTGCGGGAAGATCATCCAGGAAAACAGGCCGGCCGTCCGGGCCGCCCAGCGGAACCTGCCAGTTCGGGTAGAGCGCTTCGGTGGTCCCGGGCTGGTTCTGGACCCGCCGCTCGCCCACGGCGTCCACCAGGGCAACGCCAAGCAGCACCGACGGCGCCTGGGCCAGCAGCAGGTGCAGCGCCTCGATGGTCCCTTCTTCACTCCCGGCTTGCCCGCCCGCTCCGTCTTCGGGCAGGTGGCCGCGCTCCCGCAGCAGCGCAAACATCTTTTCCAGTGCGGCGTTGTGCTCGGCCCGCTCCTCGGCTTCCGAACGCTCCAGCAGGCCCAGCCCGCTGCGCAAAGCCACGTGATCCCCGGCGAGGTAGCCGGCGGTGGGCGGAAGGTCGTGGGTGTTGACGCTGGCGAGTGCCTGCGTGCGGTACCTTTCGGGCGCAAGGGGCGAATCGCCGTCGTACTCAAACCAAAGGATGGAGGTGCCCAGGATGCCGCGGGCGGCAAGGTAGTCCCGGACCCACGGCTCGAAGGTGCCCAAGTCCTCCCCGATCACCACGGCTCCCGCACGCTGCGCCTCGAGGGCCAGGATGCCAATCAATGCCTCGTGGTCGTATTTCACGTACGCGCCGTCCCCCGGAGCGTTTCCGGCCGGGATCCACCACAGCCGGAAGAGACCCAGGATGTGGTCCACCCGGACGCCGCCGGCATGGCGCAGCACGGTGGCCAGCATGTTCCGGAACGGGATGTAGCCCGCCTCCGCCAGGCGGGCAGGATGCCAAGGCGGCTGGCCCCAGTCCTGGCCCTGCTGGTTGTACATGTCCGGCGGCGCACCCACGCTGGTGCCCGGAGCAAGCACGTCGCGGAGTGTCCATGCGTCAGCGCTGCTGTGGTCCACGCCGACGGCGAGGTCGTGGACCACGCCAAGCCGCATTCCGGCACGGAGCGCGGCTCGCTGGGCATCTTCGAGCTGTTCGTCGCAGATCCACTGGAGCCAGCGGTAAAACCCGATACGGTCTGCCAGCCGCTCGCGGAGCGCCTCGCTCTGCGGCGTGCCGAGTGCGCAGGCGGGATCAGACCAGAACGGGTCCCCTGCCGGCAGGTCCTCCCGGATCGCGGACCACAGGGCAAAGTCGTCAAGCCCTTGGCCGGAGATGCGGCAGAACTCGTCGAAGGCAGCCTGCCGGGCCGGCGGGCGGCGGGCATGGTAGAGCAGCTCAAGTGCCTGCAGCTTCGCCGCGTAGACGGCGTCGCGGTCCAGGCGGGCGCCCTCCCTGTTCAGCCCGGCCACCTCCTCGCGGAGCTTCTCCACCGCGGCGCGCTTGCGCGGCTTGAGGTACGCCAGCTCGGGGATCGCCTCGATGCGGATGTACAGCGGGTTGAAGAACCGCCGGGTGGACGGCGAATACGGTGACGGCTGCACGGGCGGAACCGGCTCGGCAGCGTGCAACGGGTTAACCAGGACGTAGTCCGCCCCGCGGCTGCCGCTGAGGGCGGCCAGGTCAGCCAGGTCGGAGAAGTCGCCGATGCCCCAGGACCGTTTTGAGCGTACGGAATAGAGCTGGGTAGCCAGTCCCCAGCCCCGGCGCTCTTCCAGTGGCGCTGCCGTGGTAAGCCGCGCAGGCACCACCACCAGGGTGGCGGGTGCGGTGGCACCTTCGGATTCGGCATGGAGGGTATGCCATCCGAGCGGCAAGTCCGGCGGGAGCGCGAAGGTGGCACGTCCGGTCGCAACGCCGTCGACATCCCGTGGCTGCATCCAAAGATCCTGCTGCGCCGCGTCCATGGACCCGGCGCCGCCTTCAAGGGTGATGCTCAGCCGCGCTGTGGCGCCGTCGCGCACGTGGACCGGAACCTGCGCCGGTTCACCCTGCTGGATGACGACGGCGGGTGGCAGCATGCGCCGCCAGGGCGCGAGTTCCGCTTCCGCCAGGGCCTCTTCGATGAGCTGGTTGGTGTGCGCCTGCACCCCGAGGGAGGCGAGGACCTTGATCAAGGTGTCCATGGCAACAGCGTGCGGCAGCCCGTCCCAGCCCTGAAAGGAGGTTCCCACCCCATGCGCATCCGCCAACTGCTGGAGCAGGTGCGGATCAACGGCCTCCCTGCCAGCAGCTTCACGGGCAGCGGGTGGGAAGCCCGGCATATCCTTGGGCGCCGGCGATGGTGGGAAGTGCTGCTGGTCTGAAGCCGTCATTCGTGTCCGCCTCGTCTGCTGTGATGTGGCCCGAACTTACAGTGCTGCCTGTTGCACCGGGCGTTTGCACCCCGCGCACAACCGTTGGTTCAGATTATTGCAGGCCGGCGCACAGGTGAAACCCAGGCTGGTTTGAGTCGCATGGAGTCGCACGGCGGCCGACCGGTGCACCACTATCCCTTTGCCTCCTGGACGAGTGGTTCATTTGCCAGGCCATGCACCTTGGGCGGGGGGCCGGTGGTTTTCCGGATCATCAGGGTTGGCTGCACCAAGGTAGATACTTCTTCGCGGCGTCCGTCGATGCGCTCCACCAGCAGTCTCGTGGCTAAGGCGCCCATCTCGAATCCGGACTGGTCCACGGTAGTGAGCGCAACCTGTGGCAGGGAGGCTGCACGGGCGTTGTCGTAGCCAACCACGGAAAGGGTTTCCGGAATCGGCAGGCCCAGCTCATAGAATCGCGCCAAAACACCAAAGGCCGCCATATCAGTTCCGGTGTGGACAGCGGTGGGTCTAGTGTCCCGCTCGAGCATCAAGTCCACAGCTGCGGCACCGCCCTCGTGATTCCACCGCGATTCGATCACGTCCACCTCCAGCCCGTTACGCATCATCGCCTGCACATAACCTTCAGCCCGGACCGACTGTGGCATCGTGCTTTCGTTTTTCTCCCGGCCAACGTGTTTGAGATGGGCAATCCTCCGATGGCCCAGGGACGCCAGGTGGTCAACGATCAGCGCACTGCCGGCAATGTCGTCACTTGCAACAGTGTCATAGCCGCGCCCGGGGCCGTGCCGGCCAAGCACAACTGTGGGGATACTTCGGCCGATCATTTCTAGCTCCTCTTCAGGGCCGAAGGGGGCGATCAGGACCAGGCCATCCATCTTCCTGTCCATCATTGCCTCGATCATCCGCTTTTGCTGCGCCAGCCCCGTATCTGCTTCACCGATGAACACCTGATAGCCGCGGCTCTCCGCTTCGGCGCGGATACCTTCGATGAGGACGGTAACAAAAGTATTGGAAAGGTCCACCACGAAGACCCCCAGAGTGAAGCTGCGGCCTCGCATTCCGCGCGCAAGGGCTGAGGGACGGTACCCCAAAGTCTCCATGGACTCCTCGACGCGCTTTCTCATCACGTCACTGACGCCGTATGCCCCGCGAAGGACCTTGGAAACGGCAGCCCGGGATACACCGGCATGCGCGGCAACGTCAGTGATAGTTGCCCGCTTGTGCTGTCCGTCCACTTTTCCGCCCTCAGGTAGCCCCACAAGAAATTGTAGACTGATCTACAGAAATCCTTGCGCTGCCATGTGAGTTCCCTTACAGTAAATGCGTAGACCGATCTACACACCTTTCGCACCACCAATAGAAGCTTGAATTTGCTGAAAGCTTTGTTTGAAACGTTCCACAGGGCCGGCAGGACCTGCGGCTTTACGAGGAGGTAAAGATGAACATCACCCCCAGACGGCGCTGGTCCGTCCTTGCTGGAAGTGTCACAGCAGCAGCGCTGGTCCTCACCGGTTGTTCCGCCGGTGGAGGCGGCAGCACGGACGCCAAGACCATCACCTGGCTTGTCGATAACACACAAAACACCATTACGTACGCGGAGAAGCTTGCCGAGGACTTCAATGCAGCCAACCCGGACATCAAGGTTGAGATCGAGACCCGGCCGCAGGGCGGCGACGGGGACAACATCGTCAAAACCAAGCTCGCCACCGGGGATATGGCGGATGTCTTCTCGTACAACACCGGCTCCCTGTTCCAGCAGATCAACCCGGAACAGAACCTTGTACCCCTCACCGGCGACTCCTACATGGGCAATGTTTCTGAGTCCTTCAAGCCAGTAGTGACCGCCGGAAGCGAAGTGTACGGAGTGCCTGTGGGCACCGGCTCGGCCGGCGCCGTGCTTTACAACAAGAAGGTATACGAGAAGCTTGGACTCTCAGCTCCCAAGACGTGGGACGAGTTCATGGAGAACAGCCGCACGATCAAGGATTCCGGAACCGCTGCCATCATCCAGTCGTACCAGACCACGTGGACCTCACAGCTGTTCGTCCTCGGTGACTTCGCCAATGTCGCAGCCGCAAACCCCACCTTCGCCGAGGATTACACAGCAAATAAGGTCAAGTACGGCACCGATCCCGCTGCAATCAAAGGCTTTGAGCACTTGGAGGAAGCCTTCAAGGCCGGGCTTTTCAACGAGGACTTTGCATCCACCAGCTACGCCCAGGCTTTGGAAAAGCTCGCCAACGGCGAGGGTGCCCAGTACCCCATCCTCAGCTTTGCCCTCCCGGAGTTGAAGGTCAGCTTCCCGGACCAGCTCAATGACATCGGGCTCTTCCCGCTCCCGGGGGAAGACGCCGCCAAGAACCCGCTTACGGTATGGCTGCCGGGTGGCGTCTACCTCCCCAAATCCACCAAGAATGTGGAGGAGGCCAAGAAGTTCCTGGCCTTTATCGCGAGCAAGGAAGGCTGCGATTCCCAGACGGAAGCCGTGGGCGCGAACGGCCCCTACCTGGTGGAAGGCTGCGACCTGCCTGATGACGTCCCCACCGCGGTGAAGGACATGCTGCCGTTCTTCGAGGACGAGAGCAAGAACAGCCCCGCCCTGGAATTCCTTTCCCCTGTCAAGGGCCCGGCCCTTGAACAAATCACCGTCGAGGTGGGATCGGGCATCCGTTCCGCCAAGGACGGCGCCGCCCTCTATGACGAGGATGTCAAGAAGCAGGCACAGCAGCTCAACCTGCCTGGCTGGAACTAACCCTCCGATACCAATTGCCGTCCGGCCCGGGTGACCGGGCCGGACGGCAGCCTGGAGATATTGATATGACAACCGACACCACACTCGCCGTTCCCGCCGGGCGGGTCCTGCGCTCCGGCACAGCAAAGAGGACTGGGGGCAAATCGCCCTATCCGTACTGGTTTTACCTGCCCGCCGCCCTGATCTACGCCACCCTGTTTCTGGTGCCCACCTTCGCGTCCTTCTTCTTCAGCTTCACGCGGTGGAACCTGACGGAGTTCACGTGGATCGGCGTGGACAACTTCGTCCAGTTTTTCTCCGAGCCCGCACTCCTCAAGGGTTTGACCAACACCTTCATCTATGGGGTTGTAACCTCCAGCCTCAAGGTCATCCTCGGAATGCTGCTGGCCGTGCTGCTCACATCCCAGATCATCGCCCGCGGCTACCTGCGTTCGGTAATCTTCTTTCCTGTCCTGCTGAGCAGCATCGGCGTCGGCATCGTCTTCACCGTGCTGATGGACCCTTCCAAAGGCATGATCAACGATGCCCTGGCGCTGGTAGGCATCGAGGGCCCCAAATGGCTTACCGATCCGGCCTGGGCACTGCTGTCGGTGGCCTTTGTGGACGTCTGGAAGGGCGTCGGCCTGGCAACAGTCATCTTCATCGCCGGCATAGTCTCCATTCCCGCGGAGTATTTTGAGGCCGCAAAGATGGACGGCGCCAGCTCCTTCAAAAGCTTCTGGAGCATTACCGTACCGCTGGCCCGGCCGGCAACAGCAACCGTAATCATCCTCTCCCTCATTGGCGGTTTACGTTCCTTCGACCTGATCTGGGCCATGACCAAGGGCGGCCCGGGCTTCACCTCGGACGTGATCGCTTCTGTGATCTACAAGCAGTACCAGGCAGGTTTCTACGGGCTCTCCACCGCCGGCAACGTAGTGCTGTTCCTGATTGTCACCGCGATCATTGTCCCCCTGTCCATGTTCCTGAACCGCAAGGAGGTGGAGGCATGACCGCCGCCCTGAAACGCTACGGCCTCGGCATCCTGGCCATCGCCGTCACCGTTGTGCTGTTTGTCGTCCCCCTGCTCTTTATGGTCTTGACCGCCATGAAGGACCGCCGGGAGGCCAACCGGCTTGAATTTTCCTGGCCCACCAACTTCGCCCTGGTTGAGAACTTCCAGGAAGTCCTGTCCGCCCGGCGGTTCATGCTGGTCACGGCGTTCATCAACAGCACCATCCTCACGGTTGCCAGCGTGGCCATCATGGTGATCCTGGCCGCGATGGTGGCCTGGGTCCTGCAGCGCCGCCGCAGCCGCTGGAACCCCCTTATCAACTTCCTGATCCTTTCGGGCCTCATCATCCCGCCCGCCGTCGTTCCCACCATCTGGGTACTTCAGGGTTTGGGACTGTTCAAGACGCTGCCCGGCCTGATCCTCATCGAGGTGGCCTTCGGCCTCTCCTTCTGCATCATGTTGTTCCGCGCCTTCATCTCCACCATCCCCCGGGAGCTGGACGAAGCCGCGGTCATCGACGGGTGCGGCCCGGTGCGGCTGTTCTTCAGGGTGATCTTCCCACTGCTGCGTTCAGTCATCGTCACCGTCATCGTGGTCCAGTCGGTGGCCGTCTTCAACGACTTCCAGCACCCGCTGTACTTCCTTCCCGGGGATGCCAACGCCACGGTGCAGCTGACCCTCTTCAACTTCCAGAGCCAGTTCACCACTGCCTACAACCTGCTCTTTATGAACATCCTGCTGATCACCATCCCGCCGTTGGTCATGTACCTGTTCTTCAACCGCCAGATCGTTGCCGGCATGACCGCCGGCGCCGTCAAGGGCTAGCCGCCGCAAAGAGCCCCGCTCCTGGTGAGCCGGGTCATCAATCCCCTGCGGGGCTTCCCCGCCGTCCGTTCATCACCCCTGCCTGGAAGAAGGCCTCTATGACCGCCAATGTCCACCCCGTGACCTTCGAGCATCTTCCCGGTGCCTTGGGCATCGGGACCGGAACGCCCCGTCTCTCCTGGAAAACCCGCGCCGAGGCCGGCTGGGCCCAGACGGCCTACCAAGTGTCCATCACAACAGCCGGTGGCCAGTGGATCAGTGAGCGCTTCGAGACCCCTGAGTCCGTGCTTCAGCCGTGGCGGGGCCGGCCGCTGGCTTCGGCCGAGCGGGCAGAGGTCAGCGTACGGGTCTGGGGGACGCCGGACGCGGCGCCCAGCGCATGGAGCCCTGACGCCGCCGTCGAGCCCGGCCTGCTTTTGCCCGGCGACTGGGCGGCCACAGCCATCACTCCGGCATGGAACGAGGACCGGGACTCCGACCGCCGGCCTCCGCTGCTGCGGCGCAGTTTCCAGGTGCCCAAGCCTGTTGCCGCGGCCCGCCTCTATGTCACGGCGCATGGACTCTACGAAATGGAAATCAATGGAACCAGGGTCGGAGCGGACGCTCTGTCGCCCGGCTGGACCGTCTATGGCGAACGCCTGCGCTACTACACGTACGACGTCACGGGACAGCTTGCAGAAGGTGACAACGCCATGGGTGCGTGGCTGGCGGACGGCTGGTACCGCGGCCGCTTCGGATTCAACGGCGGGCACCGGAACCTCTATGGCGACAAGGCCGCACTCCTGGCGCAACTGCACATGACGCACGACGACGGCTCCGTCACCGTCGTGGGCACGGACGGCCAGTGGAAAGCTTCCTTCGGGCCGATTCTGTTTACGGGCCTTTACGAGGGTGAGGACTACGACGCCCGCCAACTGCCGGCTGGCTGGAGTAGTCCTGGATTTGACGACGACCGGTGGCAGCCCGTGGTCAAGGTCCAGCGGGACACGGCTACTTTGGTGGCCCCGGAGGGACCGCCGGTACGGTGCACGGATGAAGTGCCGCCCGTGCAGGTCTCGGTGTCGCCATCGGGAAAACTGATCCTTGATTTCGGCCAGAATCTCGTGGGCCGCCTGCGGATCAACGTCCAGGGCGAGGCGGGACGCAAAGTCACTATCCGCCACGCTGAGGTCCTCCAGGACGGCGAGCTCTACACCCGCCCCCTGCGGGGCGCGTCTGCCACGGACATCTACACGCTGGCAGGAGGCGCGCCCGAAACGTGGGAGCCCCGGTTCACACTCCATGGCTTCCGGTACGCGGAAATTGACGGGTGGACCGGCGGGGAGGTTGCCGCGAACGTGGTGGCCCGGGTTTATCACACGGACATGGCGCGTACCGGGTGGTTTGAGTGCTCGAACCCGGACCTTAATCGGCTTCATGAGAACGTGCTCTGGAGCATGAAGGGCAACTTCGTGGACATTCCCACTGACTGCCCCCAGCGGGATGAGCGGCTGGGCTGGACCGGGGATCTTCAGGTTTTCGCCCCGACCGCAACGTTTCTCTATGACTGCTCGGGGATGCTCTCCTCCTGGCTGAAGGATGTAGCCGTGGAACAAGCGCCGGACGGGACTGTGCCGTGGTACGTGCCTGTCATTCCTGGCGGCGACTACTGGTCGCCGGTACGGCCAGGTGCTGTGTGGGGTGACGTTGCCGTCCTCACGCCCTGGGTCCTGTATGAGCGGTTCAGCGACTCGAAGATCCTGGCGGACCAGTACCAGAGCGCCAAGTCCTGGGTGGACCTGCTGGACTCCCTCGCGGGCGAAAGCCACCTCTGGAACACCGGCTTCCAGCTTGGGGACTGGCTGGACCCGAGTGCGCCGCCGGAAAAACCCAGTGAGGCACGGACGGACCGCCACCTGGTGGCCAGCGCCTACTTCGCCTGGTCAGCGGGGCATCTTGCAAAGATCGCCGGTGTGCTGGGAAAGCCGGACGACGAACTTCACTACCTGGACCTGGCCAGCGCGGCTTCAAAAGCCTTCGCCAGCGAGTACATCCTGCCGGACGGGCGCATGACCAGCGATGCACAGACCGCTTACGCCCTTGCCCTCGTCTTCGACCTGTTTCCCAGCGAAGAACTCCGCCAGCTTGCCGGAAAACGCCTCGCCGAACTGGTCCGGGAGGCGGGCAACCGCATTGCCACTGGTTTCGCTGGCACCCCTGTAATCGCCGATGCACTCACCGGTGTTGGAGAGCTGGACACCGCTTATGACCTGCTCCTGGAAAAAGAGTGCCCATCCTGGCTCTATTCCGTAACGCAGGGCGGGACCACTATCTGGGAACGCTGGGATTCCCTGCTCCCGGACGGGACAGTCAACCCGGGCGAGATGACATCCTTTAACCACTACGCCCTTGGTGCCGTGGCTGACTGGATGCACCGCTCAGTGGCCGGCCTCGCGCCCCTTGAGCCGGGCTACCGGCGGATCCTCTTCCGGCCGCAGCCGGGAGGCGGGCTCACTTGGGCTTCCGCAACACACGAAACCCCGTACGGGCGGGCCTCCATCTCATGGCGGACCACCGGGTCCGGGCACAGGGTGGAGATCGAGGTTCCAACAGGGACAACCGCGCTGCTGGAACTTCCCGGGCAGGAGCCTGCCGAGGTGGGGCCCGGTCACTTCGAGTACACCGTAGCGGGCGTTATGTAAGCAGTCCGGCTTCCCCTGCCCCCTGACGCCCCCCGAGCAGGCGGTGCCCGCGCGGCACCGCCTGCTCCTGGCGGCCATCAACGGGTGGCTGTATCAGGGCTCAAAGTGAGTGCTGACGGCACCGGAGCTGACCTGGCCCAGGATGTCCCCGGCGAGATCACGCAGTTTCCGGTTCCGGTGGCTGGAAGCCTTGGTAAGCACCGCCATCGCTTCTTCCTGGGAGCACCTGTTTTGAGCCATCACTACGCCGCAGGCCAAATTGATGACCGTGCGGTGTTCCAAGGCTGCAGTGAGGTCCTCCGCCAGGTTCTGGGCATCGGCAATCCTCAGCGCCAGCCGCACTGCCCGTCCCGCCAGTTCGGCAAAACCCTCTGCCCGATGGACCACGGCGTCCGTGAATACGCCTGGTTGGGAAGCGAAGAAGTTGAGTGCGGCTGCGTGGTTATCATCGAGCGCGAGAGGAACTCCCAGTACGCTGCCACAGCCGTTTTCCTTCAGCAGCTTCTGATAAGCAGGCCAGCGGGAATCTGTTGCCACGTCCGCGAGGATCACGGGCTTCATGATTTCCAGGGCCGTCAGGCACGGCCCCTGCCCCAGATCCTGCTCGAGCTTGTCCAGCCGGGTTGCGCGCGGGCTGCTTCCGGCCACGGTGGCATTGCGCTTGCGCTGCCGGAGGGTGACCCCGCACTCGATGTGTGAACCTGCTGTCTCACCCAGCGTGGAGGCAGCCAGGACGGACAGCTCGACAAGGAACGCGCTCACATTGGCGCTTCCGATGATCATGTCGTGCAGCTTGACGAATTGCTCGTCGCTGCTGGGAGTGGCCATGCCTCAATATATGCGATGCAGCCCCTTTCGGGCGCTCCATAAAACGTCACACCGGGCCCTGAGGGTTACTCCAGAAGTCGAAAAGAGAAGCACTAAGGCGCAGCTCTGCCGGTGCATCGCCGATCTGTGTAGCCTCATGACGACCAAGGGCATGTGCCAGAAGCAGCGTGCCGGAAAAATTGTGAGGAGACCGGAAAAGATGAGCCTCAGCGAACTGCGGTTGTTCGGACGGTCAGGCACTCCGATCAGCCCGCTTACCCTGGGCACCATGAACTTCGGCGAGGGAACCGGTGGGCCGCCCGGCGCCCCCACCGGAGCCGAGGAAAGCATCCGGATCATCCACTCGGCGCTGGACGCCGGCATCACCTCAATCGACACCGCCGACGTCTACTCGCAGGGAGAGTCGGAGCAGGTTGTGGGGCGTGCACTGCGCGGCCTCCGGGACGACGTTTTCCTGGCCACCAAGTTCCATGGCCAGATGAGCCCCAATCCTGCCCATTCCGGCAACTCCCGGCGCTGGATCATCCAGGCCGTTGAGGGCAGCCTCCGCCGCCTGCAGACTGACCGGATCGACCTGTACCAGGCGCACCGGCCCGACTACAACACCGATGTCCTCGAGACGATCACCACCCTCAACGACCTGATCAAGCAGGGAAAGATCCTCTACTACGGCACGTCGGTGTTCACCCCGGCGCAGCTGGTGGAGGCCCAATGGCTCGCCACCACCAACCACTTGATTCCGCCGCTCGGCAACCAGGTGCCCTACTCCATGCTGGTGCGCGCCAACGAACGCGACGTCTTCCCGATCGCCCAGCAATACGGGCTCGGCGTGCTGGCCTACGGTCCGCTGGCCGGAGGGTGGCTGTCAGGCAGTTTTGTGCTTGAGTCGGGAAAGGCGCCTACCCGGGTGCATTCACTTCCCGGCCGTTACGACATCTCAGGTCCGGCCAGCGAGCGGAAGCTGCATGCGGCGGATGCCCTGGCGCGGCTCGCCGACAAGCTGGAGCTCTCGCTGGTAGACCTCTCCATTGGCTTCGCCCTGACGCACCCGGCCATCAGCAGTGTGATCATCGGGCCCCGCAGCGAGGAGCACCTCGCGGCCTACCTGAAGGCGGCAGACGTCCAGCTCGGCGAGTCGGTCCTGGATGCGATTGACGACGTGGTGCCGCCCGGCACGAACTTTATGGAGCGGGACGCGGGCGCCATCGTTCCATCCCTTGAGTTCGCAGAATTACGACGGCGTTAGTCCAGTCCAGTCCCGTCGTCGGGCCGCCTGAGTGGAGGTCCGCACTGCCAAAGTTCCCCGGCTGCCTATCATGGCTCCCGTGGGCGTTCTTTATACGGTGGGCCACGGGACGGCTTCCCAGGACGGGTTCGAGGCGATGCTGCGAGCCGCCGGTGTGGTGTCCTTGGTGGACGTACGCATCGGGCCGGGCAGCCGCAGGTACCCACACTTCGGCAAGGATCTGATGGCGGAATGGCTGCCGGAAGCAGGAATCAGTTACCGCTGGGAACAGCGGCTGGGCGGATTTCGTAAGCTTCCACCGGAACCGCCGGATACGGCCTTGCGGAATGACTCCTTCCGGGCCTACGCCTCCTACATGCGCACTGCGGATTTCCGCGCCGCAGCGGCGGTGCTGGTGGCTCAGGCCCAGGAAGTCCCTACCGCCGTCATGTGCAGCGAGACGCTCTGGTGGAGATGCCACCGAAGACTCATCGCGGACCACTGCGTACTGCTCGCCGGGCTGCCAGTGCAACACCTGATGCCCCGGTCCCGGCCCGCCGCCCATGTCCCGACTGCCGGGGTCAGGGTCCTGGGAAACTCCTTGCGCTACGACGTCACGGAATGACCATCACCGGCTGCTGGCCGGACCCTTGACGGAGCACGGCGAGGCTCCTACCGTCAATATCGATAGTCCCGATTGAGATTTCAAGGGCGTGGCAATGCCAATGTCCGAAGAGGAGCGGAGGCTCCTCAAGGAGCTGGAGCTCGGGCTGATAGCCGACGATCCCCACCTGGCGATGGAACTGCTGTCCGGTTACCCATCGCGTCGGTTCAGGGCAGGGGTCTACTACGGTTCAGCCGCGGGCTTGCTGGGCCTTGTGCTCTTTATTGCCGGTGTCAGCGGCCACATCGTCGGAGCCGGCATCACCGGATTCCTCCTGCTGGCCCTGGGCACCTGCCTCGTGCTGGGCAAGCGCACGATCAATCGCCGTGGACGGCATGGACAGGCGGACTAATCCTCCGCCCCCTTCCTGCTCCCCCTGCCCTGAAGCACGTGGAAGCAGGAAAACCAGCCCCGCCAGGACGGCGGCCGCTCCGATCCACCCCGCCGTCGGAAGGCGCTCCCCCACCACCAGGACGGCGAGAACTGCTGCCACCACCGTTTCAACCAGGGAAAGGCCCGTGGCGGTGCTCGCGCGGATACGGGCCAGGCCCCACCCGAACAGGACGTACCCGGCAAACATCGGGACGATGGCCATGTAGGCCCCGACGCCGAAATTCGTCCAGGACTCGGTGAGCGGACGGCCCGTAAAGAAGAGAACGGGCATCAGCAGCACCCCGCCCGCCCCGAAAACCATGCCCATGGTGGCGCGCGAGGACACACCACCGCCAATCAAGCGGTGGGCAGCCCAGGAGTAGACGGCATACGTGGTGCCCGCAACCAGGCCCAGCAGTATTCCCGCTGGCGCAGCCCATGTGCCCAGGCCGAGCCCGGCGCCACCGCCAGCGACAGCGACAGCGACACTGGCATCGGGCCGGTGGCCGGCAACGGAAAGCAACACGGCGCCGCCGACGCCGAGCAGCGCCCCGGCCAGCCACCGGCGGGTGAGCGGCTTCTGGTCGGCAAAGCGCTCGATGACCGCTGCGGCCACAGGGGCTGAACCAATGGAAACCATGGTTCCCACGGCGACGCCGGCAAGATGCATCGAGGTGTAAAAGGCCAAGGGATAAACCGCAACGGCCAGCGCTCCCAACGACACCAGGGGCCATTGCTCCACAAGCCTCCGCCATTGCCTGCGGATCGGCTTTGCTGCGTACAGGGCCTGGAGCAGACCACCCACTCCCATCGCCACAGCACCAATGGCAAGGGGGCTCGCTGCCGGGGCCAACGTGGCAGCCGTTCCGGTGGTACCCCACAGGACCGACGCGGCCAGCACAAAAACAGCACCCCAACGCGGCCCGGACAGGTGGCCGGTCCCGGGTATGCGGCCTTTTCGCCGGTGCCTCCGAAACCGCAGGGAGGAGCCGCCGGTGGAAGCCGTCACAGCCCCGCCAGAATCTGCTCGGCAATCGTTCGGCCCTCCAGCAGGCGGACGTCCCCGCCTTCGAGTCCCGCCCGGACCATGGCACCCTCCAGGATGAAGGCCAGATGAGCGCCAAGCCGGGCGCGGCGTTCGTCTTGCCCCGGGAGCAACTCCGCCAGGTGCCCGGCCAAGAGCGCCTCAACTTCTTCCTTATGGCGCCGGACCGCCAGCCGTCCCGGACTGCCGGCGGGCAGCTCTGCCGCCGCGTTAAGCAATCCGCAGCCCCGGAATCCATGCTCGTAGGCGAAGTGTGCGTGATCCACGTACGCATCAAAAACGGCCAGCACCCGTTCCCGGGAGCCGGCAGCGCTGTCCACACGGGCCTGATACAGGCCGAGCCATTCCTCATGCCGGGCTTCGAGGTAAGCAGCCACCAGGTCCGACTTGGAAGCGAAGTTGTTGTAGAGGCTCTTTTTTGCCACTCCAGCCTCCGCCGTAATGGCGTCGATGCCGGTGGCACCGACGCCTTGGGCATAAAAGAGCCGTGCGGCGGCGTCGAGCAACAGTTGCCGGGCGCGCTTCTTTGTTGGCGGAGATACGTCAGCCGCGGACATCGGAGCCCCTTCCCTGGCGGTAGGTAGCCCAGTCTACCTACCAAATCCCGCTGTTACCGTTCTTTCCTGACTTGCGGTGATAGAAGCCCCTCGTGAGGCGTAATCTGAAGGCGTTTCAGCGGCGAGGAGGCGGCTATGGGTGCAATGGATGGGCGTCTTGCGCTCGTGACCGGTGCGACTGGTGGGCTGGCGAAGGTCGTGGCTGCGGGGCTGGCACGCGAAGGGGCGGCAGTTGTCGTCGTCGGACGTTCCATTGCCCGGGCTGAGGAAGCCATGGAATGCATCCGCACACAGGTGCCCGGCGCCAGGCTCGAGCCGCTGGCCTGCGACCTGTCGATCCAGTCCTCCATCCGGTCGGCGGCGTCGGACTTCCTGTCCCGACACGAACGGCTGGATGTACTGGTCAACGCGGCGGGCGTGTTCCGGAAGGAACGCCACGTGACTCCCGACGGGATCGAGCTGACTTTCGCGACGAACGTGATGGCTTATTTCCTGCTGACCAACCTGCTGCTGGATGCACTAAAACGCGGGGCGGGCGCCCGTGGAGATGCACGCATCGTAAACATCGCTTCCAGGTACGGCAAAACCAGGCTGAATTTCGACGACCTCCAGACGGCGAACGGTAAGTACAGTTACCTTCGCTCCACGCCGCCCACCATGCTGGCCCGCGTCCTCCTCACCCAGGAGTTTGCCGAACGGCTTTCCGGAACCGGGGTGGTGGCAAACGCCGTCCATCCCGGGCTGGTCAAAAACACAAACCTGTTGGCGGACGTCGGCGGCCCGTTCCGCTGGATCACCAATACCTTTGGCGCCCCCGCGGAAAAAGCCGCCGACACCGCAACCTGGCTTTCCAGCGCACCCGAAACCGCCGGGGTTTCGGGAAAGCTGTGGGCAAAGCGGAAGGAGCTTCCGACGCCGGGAATGGGATCGGATCCCGAAGCGCGCCGGCGGTTGTGGGAGGCGTGCAGCCGGCTCGCAGAACTTTCTTGAATTCCCACCGGCGCCTGCTCAGCCACCTGGGCAGGTCACCTGCGTCAGGCACCTCAACGGCGCAGGGTTTTAGGCCCGGGCGCGCGAGTTGAGAGTGTCCCTGATTCCGTTCAGTGCCGGGTCCCGCAACGACATAAACGCCGGCTTCAGGAGCGGCTGGATGATCTTGGCCGGCCCTTTGATGCTGAACTCGGCAGTGTATTTGACCACCGAGCCGCCCCCGGCAGGACTAACGTCGATGGAGTCGAAAGCTGTTACGGTCTTGTTCTCGCCACGGAGCTTGATGTGGTTCTCCGTCAGTTCGATGACCTCATATTCGAGGGACTGCCGCTTCCCCCGGAACTCGGACTCTGCGTGGTACCGGTGCCCTACAGCCACCGGGCCAGCGGTCAGTTTGTCCATGACCGGGGTGCTGGGATCCCACTCGCTGGTGTTCTCGAACTCCCGCATGTAGGCGAAGGCCTGGTCGGCGGGCAGTTTTGTTTCCACGCTTCCGGTGACTGTGATCATCACCCCAGTGTAGGAATCACGCCGCCGGAAACCTACCCCTTCCGAGCACGGTCAGGAATGCCGGCCATCTTGGCCGTTCCCCATCAGTGTCACCATCAGCGGCGGGGTGCAGAGAGTTGCACGGCCGCCATCTTGAAGCACAATTTTCCGTTTAACTCCTGCGGGCTGATCCACACCTCAAAGCCCTCCGCGGCAGTAAACAGGGCCCTGCCACCGCCGGCGTCTGCCGCGATCCACAGGGCTGAGGAATCCTCCATGGCGTCGTCCACCACGCCGGTCCGGACAGTCTCGAAGTCCTTTCGGACCTCGACGGGCGTTCCAATGAGACGGCACCAGTCATGGTAGCGGTACGGTTTCATCGGCCTGTTCCAGCCATTTCCCTGTTTCGACCGCACTTTCCCGGCCATGTCATTATTCCAACCCGTCCGGCCGGTCAGCAGGTTTCGAAGTCCGTCAGAACCTTGACCTTGCCCGCTGAGGCGGAAGCCGGGTCGAAGGTGTAGCCGATCCACTCCCTGGCCAGCCGGCGCGCGAGTTCGATGCCCACTACACGCTGGCCCATGGTGACGACCTGGCAGTCGTTGGAAAGGATGGAACGTTCCACGGAAAACGAATCGTGGGCGGCGGTGGCCCTGATTCCTTCGACTTTGTTGGCTGCGATGGCTACCCCGATTCCAGTGCCGCAAAAAAGAATCGCACGATCCGCGGCGCCGTCCCGGATCATTTCCCCGGCAGCGATCCCCACGTACGGGTAGGGTCTGGTGAACTCCTCCCGGGCATCACTGCGGTTCACGCCGATGTCGATGACCTCGCTGACCCGCGGATCCTGCCGGAGGTCCTCCAGCACGCGGTCCTTGTAGTCAACACCTGCTTCGTCGGCGCCGACAATGAGTCGAAGTCCCACGGATTGTCCTTCCCTGCTCATGATTCAGCTCCAACGGTTTCTTTTACTGCCGGCAGGGCGGTGAAATGCGACCCCATAACGGCGAACACCATGGCCAGCGACGTGGCGCCGGGGTCCGGCGTTCCGAGGCTTTTTTCGGCCAGCGGGCGGGCGCGGCCCTTCAGGGGCAGCAGGCCTGCGGTGGCCGCGGCAGCTTCCGTGGCGCGCACGGCCGACTCCTGCCACGCGTTGCCGGACGGCTGGCCCTCCGCCACGAGGCGGCTGAAGCTGGCAGCAAAGGGCAGCAGGGCGTCCACCATGGTTTTGTCGCCGGTTTCCGCCTTGCCCAGCTGGACGATCCGGTCCGCAAACGCCGTCACTGCCACGGCAAGTTCCAGTGCATCGGGGGCGCCGGTATTCCCCACGCATTCACCGAAGGCCCGCAACCCGGCGCCCCAGAGGACACCTGAGGTTCCGCCTGCCTTGTCGGCCCAGGCGTCGCCGGCTGCAGCGAGCACGTCACCGGCCCCGCCCCCTTGCCCCAGGACGATGGAAGCTGCGGCGGCTGCGGCATCAATTCCACGGACCATCCCCCGGCCGTGGTCGCCGTCGCCTGCGACCGCGTCCAGCCTGCCAAGTTGCTCCTCGGCATCGTGGATCGAGGACTTGGCTGCTTCCAGCGCCGCAACACAGGCGCCGGCATAATCCCGGGAGCCTGCCGTGGCATCGAACGCGGCAAGGTCCGCGCCGCCGTCGAATGTTCCTTCAGCCGCCAACGCACCTGCCTCCCGGGACGTGTTTCCGCGGCGGTAGGCGGGTGTCTCCGCAGGAGCAGTCCACAGCGGCTCGAGCTCCCCGTCAAGCCAGGTGACCGTGAGCGAGACGCCGGCCATGTCCAGGCTGGTGACCAGCTCGCCTACCTCGGGCATCACCAGGGTGTAGCCGGCGCCGCGGAGCAGCGGGGCCACCGTTCCCCACAGCACGAAGAGCTCTTCGTGCTTGGTGGAACCCAGCCCGTTGAGGATGACGGCGATCCGTGTCCCGGCACCCTCCGGCGTCTCCGCCAGCAGCCGGGTTACCAGCTCCCGGCCCAGGTCCTTCGCAGACGGCAGGTCGGTGTCGAGGAGTCCCGGCTCGCCGTGGATCCCGAGGCCCAGCCCCATCTGCCCGTCCGGAAGCGAGAACAACGGGGAGGAAGCGCCCGGGAAGGTGCAGCCGGAGAAGGCGCTGCCGATAGTGCGGGTGCGGGCGTTGGCCTTGCGGCCCAGTCGGACGACGTCGGCCAGGTCCGAGCCAGCTTCGGCGGCGGCGCCCATGATCTTGAAGACCGTGAAGTCGCCGGCGATGCCCCGGCGTTTGTCCGCTTCCGACGGCGGAGCGCTGGCGATGTCGTCCGTAACCAGTACGTTCTCCACCGCGACGCCCTCGGCCGCCAGCCGTTCGCTGGCCATGCCGAAGTTCATCACGTCGCCGGCGTAGTTGCCGTAGGTGAAAACGACGCCCGCGCCGGACTCTGCGGCTTTGGCCACGGCATATGCCTGCTGGGCGGAAGGAGAGGTGAAGATGTTGCCCACTACTGCCCCGTCCGCAAGTCCCTGCCCGATCAGGCCCGCGAAGGCCGGGTAGTGCCCCGATCCGCCGCCGGCCAGGACAGCCACCTTGGGCTGCACGGGCCGGCGGCTCCGGACGGCACCGCCCGGAACGCGGCGGACCAGGTCAGAGTGGACGTCGCAGAAGCCGGCCAGGGCTTCCTCGGCGAAATCTGAGGGGTCGTTGAAGATCTTTGTCATTATGGGCTCTCTGGCATCCGTGGTTTCTTGGGGCGCGGGACTTTTAGTGCAGGTGGCTTCCGCCGTTGATGTCGACGGTGGTGCCCGTGAGGTAGGCCGAGTCCTCGGAAGACAGGAACGTGATCACGGCTGCCACTTCCTCGGTGGTGGCGTTGCGGCCCAGCGGGATGCCGGCGTTGATCGCCGCTTCCTGCTCCTCGGTGCTGCCCACGCGGATGTTGGTGTCCACGGCGCCGGGCGTGATGGCATTGACGGTGACGCCGGTGGTGCCGAGCTCGCGGGCCAGGGCCTTGGTGAAGCCGAGGATGGCGGCCTTGGCGGCGGAGTAGGGGACCTTGCCGAAGACGCCGCCGCCGCGCTGGGCGGAGACTGAGGACATGTTGACGATCCGGCCCCAGCCGTTCTCGATCATGTCCGGCAGGAAGGCCTTGGTGACAAGGTAGGTGCCGGTGGCGTTCACGTCCATCACCTTGTGCCACAGCTCAAGGGTGGTCTCGAGGAACGGAAGCGGGGAGGTGATGCCGGCGATATTGGCCAGGGCACCGACGGGAGGCAGGTTCCCTGCGGCGACCTCCGCGGCGACGGCTGCCTGGGCGGCCGTCACGGAGGCCTCGTTGGCGACGTCGATTTCGTGGCCGAAGGCAGGAACGTTGAACTCGTTGCCGATCTCGGCGGCAACCTTTGCGGACTTCTCGCCATCGAGGTCCAGGATGACCACGGCCCAACCCTGGCTGGCGTAGCGGCGGGCTGTGGTGAGGCCGATGCCCCGGTCCGAGGTTGCCCCGGTGAGGACGGCGGTGCGCTGGATGGTGGTCATGATGCTCCTTGGGTTTTGTTCAGTGTGGTGGGTTGGATCGATTGCTCCGCAGGCGCCGTTTTGAGGGGTCAAAAGGGCAGTTAGGCAGCAATCGAGGGTCAGATGAGGTCGGTAATGAAGCTTGCCGCTTTGGCTGCGGCAGCCGGCCGTTCGTCGTGGGTGACGTCCCGGGTTTCCAGCTCCAGCGAGAAGTGCCCGGCGTAGCCGTCTGCCGCGAGCCGCTTCAGCCCGCCGGCAAAGTCAGTGTTGCCGTTGCCGATGCTGAGGTTAATGTTCCCCGGCACGGCGTCCCGCAGGTGGACGTGGGAGATGCGCCCGCGGTGCCGCTTGAGGTACTGCAGCGGGTCCTCGCCGGCCGCCACGATGTGGCTGAAATCCATAACAATTCCGACGCCGGATCCCGCCAGCCGGTCAGCCAGCAGTCCCGCGCGTTCCAGGTTCCAGCAGAACCGCAGGAAGTGCAGCGACTCGGTCCACAGTTCGACGCCGAACCCCGCAGCCCGTTCGTGTGCCTGGATGAGTTGCCCGGCGATGGTGTCCAGGTCCTCCCCCACGCTCCGGACGGGGGCATGGTCCAGTGCGCCGCAGGGCAGCACCAGCGCCCTGGCTCCGGTGTCAGCCGTCAGGGTGAGCAAGGCGTCCAGGTGCCGCTGCCTCGCTGCCCGGCCGTCGCCGTCGAGCACTGCATTAAGGTCCCCGATGTCGCCGTTCACGGAGCGCACCCGGAGCCCGGATGCAGCAACCTGCGTGGAAACAGTGGCGACGGCCACCGGGTCGAGGTTGTAGGGGACGTGGTCGCAGACGCCCGGAAGGGCACCCAGGTCAATCTCCTCGAACCCCAGTTCGCTCATGGTTCCCAGGGCAGCGATGAGCTCCTGGTGGCGGAAGCTGATGGATGAGCACCCGAGTCTGGAATGGAACATCATTGATCCCTTGGTTCTGTAGTGCGCGGCTCATACCGAGCGGTAGTGATGAGGACCACAGTAGACTGACGCAGTGTTGACAGTCAACCTCCAGAGTCGACTGTTGACACCGGTCATGATCCGCGTCACACTGGGTCTATCATTTGTTAACGGTCGACAGCGGCCTACCCCCAATGACGCCGCTCTCCGAAAGGGAACCACCATGAGCAAAGATGCTCTGACTATGCGCGGGCCGGTCCACGGCACCAAGGACGCCAGGCGCGTCGCCATCGGCTCCGGTGTGGGCGCAGTGATCGAGACGTACGACTTCATCGGTTTCGGCACCGCTGCTGCGCTGTATTTTGGAACCGCCTTCTTCCCCACGGGCGATCCCGTCACCGGCACCCTGGCTGCCTTCGCCACCCTGGGTGTGGGCTTCGCCGCCCGCCCGCTGGGCGGCATCATCGGCGGACACCTCGGTGACAAGGTAGGCCGCAAGCCTGTGCTGGTCGCCTCGCTGATCCTGATGGGCGTGGCTACGTTCCTGATCGGCCTGCTCCCCACCTACAGCCAGGTGGGCCTGCTGGCTCCGGCGCTGCTGGTGTTCGTCCGCATTGTCCAGGGCCTGGCCTTTGGTGCCGAATGGGGCGGCGCCATCCTGATGAGCTACGAGCACGCGCCGTGGAAGTCCAAGGGCAAGTTCACCGGCATCGTCCAGGCCGGCTTCCCGGTAGGCCTCCTGCTGGCCAACCTGGTCTTCCTGGTCAGCGTCAACCTCGGCGGCGAGCTCGCCTGGCGCGTTCCGTTCCTGGCCAGCATCGTGCTGGTGGTGGTGGGCCTGATCATCCGTGCAAAGGTTCCGGAAAGCCCCGTCTTCGACGAGGTCAAGGACAGCGGCGACATCGTGAAGTCTCCCATCATTGAGGTCATCAAGACGGACTGGCGCAACATCGTCCGCGGCATCGGCCTGCGCGTCGCCGAAACAGCCGGCTACGCCGTGTCCATCACGTACATGATTTCGTACCTGCACACCGAAAAGCTGGCGGACAAGAGCGAGACCCTCATCGCCCTCTGCATCGCCTCAGCCATCGGCATCTTCGCCACCATGGCCTGGGCCCGCCTGACTGACAGGATCGGCCGCCGGCCGCTGTACATCTGGTCCTGCGCCTTCGCCGTACTCTTCGCGGTTCCCATGTTCCTGCTGGTGAACACCGGGCTGTTCATCTTCATCATCGCCACGGTCGCCATCTCCTACGCCGTCTGCCAGAACTCGCTCGCCGGCGCCCAGGGCTCCTGGTTCCCCGAGCTGTTCCAGGCGAAAACCCGCGCCTCAGGTGCTTCCCTGGCGTACCAGATCTCCGCCATGGTGTCCGGCTTCACCCCGTTCGTCACCACCCTGCTGTTCGTCAGCTTCGGCTGGATGGGCCCGGCACTGCTGTTCGGCCTGTACGCCGCCATCGGGCTGTGGTCTGCTGTAGCCACCCGCGAAACCTGGGGAAAGCGGGAACGCCAGCTGGCTGACGAAGCCACCAAAAGCACCCCCAACACGGTAAGCGTCTAATGACCCTCACGCACGAAACGAACACGGAGCATGCAATGCCAACGGATACCGTCCAGACCCCGGCTGTGGAAAGCCAGATGGCCCAGGACCGCATCGGGAAGACCAGCGCCGCCGCCTACCGGATCCGGCACCACGCCCTGAACATGGGCGAGGTCCAGGGCCAAGGCTATGTGGGCCAGGCCCTGGGCGCCGCGGACATGCTCGCCACCGTCTACGGTGACCAGCTCCGGTTCAAGGCAGAAGATCCGCATTGGGAAGCCAGGGACAGGTTCCTGCTCTCCACCGGCCACTACGCAATCGGCCACTACGCGGCGCTGGCCGAAGCCGGGATCGTCCCGGTCGAAGAGCTGGCAACTTACGGTTCGGACGATTCCCGCCTGCCGATGTCCGGGATGTCCACCTACACTCCCGGCATGGAAATCTCCGGCGGCTCCCTGGGACACGGCCTGACCATCGCCGTCGGCATGGCCCTGGGCCTGCGCTACCAGGGCTCCAACGCCCGGGTGTTCAACTTCCTCTCCGACGGCGAACTGGACGAGGGCTCCACCTGGGAAGCGGCCATGGGCGCCCACCACCACCAACTCGGGAACCTCACGGCGATGGTGGACATCAACGCCCTGCAGGCGGACGGCAAAACGGACACGGTGCTGCGCACCGAACCCGTCACCGAAAAGTGGGAATCGTTCGGCTGGTACACCCAGCGCGTGGACGGGAACGACGTCGGCGCGCTGCTGGCAGCGTTCGACAACGCCGCAGCCCAGGCCGCCGCCGTCGGACGTCCCTCGGTGATCCTGTGTGACACGAAGGTGGGCCGCGGCGTACCCCTGCTGGAGAACCGCGAGAAGGCGCACTTCATGCGCATCGAAGAACACGAATGGCAGACCTGCCGCGAGCAGCTCACGGCCGGATACGAAGGAAAGGCTTCAGCATGAGCACCACCACCACGGCCGTTTCGGCACCTGCAGCCATTGCAACAGCGGCCAAGCCTAAGCTGAAGACCTCGGCCATGATCGCCTCCTTTGCCGATCCCGGCCAGAAGACCAGCTCCGCGCCGTTCGGGCACGCGCTGGTGAAGGCCGCGCAGGAGAACGACAAGATCGTGGGCCTGACAGCGGACCTGGGCAAGTACACGGACATGCACATCTTCGCCAAGGCCTTCCCTGAGCGGTTCTTCCAGATGGGCATGGCCGAACAATTGCTCTTCGGCGCCGCCGCCGGCCTGGCTGAAACCGGGTTGGTGCCGTTCGCGTCCACCTACTCGGTGTTCGCCGCCCGGCGCGCCTACGATTTCCTCTGCCTGGACGCGGCCGAACCGAACCTGAACGTGAACATCGTGGGCGGACTGCCGGGCCTGACAACCGGATACGGTCCCAGCCACCAGGCCACGGAGGACATGGCGATCTTCCGCGGCATGCCCAACCTGACCATCGTTGACCCCTGCGACTCAGTGGACATCGAGCAGGCGGTCCCCCAGCTGGCAGCTTCGGAGGGACCAACTTACCTGCGCCTGCTCCGCGGCAATGTCCCCACCGTTCTGGACGAGTACGGCTACACGTTCGAACTGGGCAAGGCCAAGGTGCTGCGCGGCGGCAACGACGTTGTTTTCATCTCCTCGGGCCTGATGACCATGCGCGCCCTGCAGGCAGCCAAGGCCCTCGCGGCACACAACGTGGACGTCGCCGTCGTGCATACCCCCACCATTAAGCCGTTCGACGCCGAAACCGTCCTCGCCCAGATCAACACCGACCGGCTGGCCGTCACGCTGGAAAACCACTCCGTGGTGGGCGGCCTGTTCGAAACCGTGGCCTCGGCCGTCGTCACCGCCGGAGTGGGCAAGCGCGTGGTCCCGGTCGCCCTCCCGGACCAGTTCCTGGACGCCGGCGCACTGCCCACACTGCATGACCGCTACGGCCTGGCCGTGGACAGGATCGTCGCGAAGGTCCTCGCCGAACTCGGCTAGGTCTGATCGATGCAGAAGCACGGTACCAGGTCCCGCCCGGCGCCGTGCTTCTGCCGTATTATCGAAACTACGACTGTAAACAGTCGACTTAGAACATTGAGGACAGACACCATGGCCGGAGTGACAGCACCGCTGCTGGGACTGCAGAAGAAAAGCCTGCGCGAGCAGGCGCTCTCGGCGCTGAGGACCGCCATCACCAGCGGTGAGCTGGAACCTGGCCGGCACCTGGTGGAGACCGAACTTTCGGACATGCTGCAGATCAGCCGCGGCACCCTCCGCGAGGCACTTCGGCAACTGGAGCAGGAAGGCCTGCTGTCAGCCGGGCCCCGTGGCAGGCTTTCGGTCCGCCACCTGGATGAAAAGGAAATCCGGGACATCTACGCTGTCCGCGCCGCGCTGGAATCCCTGGCCGCCCGGACGCTGTGCGAGCTGCCGGACCGGCAGCATGTCATTGGTTCCCTGCGCTCAGCCATCGATGGGATGAAGGCGGCGGAGAAGGCAGGCCTGCAGGAGCGCGTTGAATCGGACCTGGAGTTCCACCGCACCCTGTGCCGGCTCACGGAGAACGAGACCCTGCTGCACACATGGGAATCGCTGGAAGGCTCCATCCGGATGTCCATCATGTTCGCCGGGCTGGAGAAGGGCGTCAAAAACATGAGCGTGGACCGCCACCATGAAATCGTTGCGGCGATCGAAACCGGTGACGCATCCCTGGCCCGCAAGACCATTCGGGCACACATGGACACTGCCGCTGCCAACCTGGTGGCGTAGCCTGCCGTCCTTCGCATTTCGCGGGAATCCCTTTGAGTTGTGGACCGTTAACTGAGTGTGCGGAAGAGTCCGCGCCTTCAAGCGAGGGATTGAATGAACGCGAAGTTTGTATCAGTTGAAGACGACGCCGGGAAGGTCACCCGCTATGCCCGCCATGCCAACGGCGGCGGGCTTATCGCTCCGGGCGCCACAGTCGCCGACAGCGCACGCATCGGTCCGATGACGTATGTAGAGTACGGCGCCCGGATCGGCTCGGGGTGCCGGGTTGGGCACGGCAGCTGGATTGACCGCGATGCGACCATTGGCGAGCGCGCGGTGATCGGTGATGGCGTGCGGATCGGCCGTGGGACGGTGATCGGAAGCCGGGTGCATATCGGGAGCCACTCGCGGATTGGCTCCAGCGTCCTGATTGAACATGGCGTCCACCTGCACACGGATACTACAGTTCCCGACGGCGGTCACGTCCCAATGGATCCGGGCGTGCGAGTCCGGGACCAGGCGAAGAACCGGCCGCACCGGAAGAGCAAGGGCCGGATGGCGGCCTGAGCCTGCCGGCAGGGCGGAGGCTCCTGCCCGGCTGGGCACCGCCCCCGTGCCCGCTTGCTTCGCCCCTTCTTATGGTCTGGAGCCACCCGTCAGCCGCCCCTTCAACGCCGCAGTCATCAGTGCTTCCTCAGGTTCAATGGCTCCTGCCCGTACCACCGCTTGCGGAGGAGGGCTGTGCAGGCGCCAAGCAGGAGGTTCAGTTCTCCGGTGCTGTTGGAAAGCGAGCGCAGGACCAGTCCGGTGGTTCCTTGGACGGTGCGGGTCAGTGAAATTCCGGTCAAGGCATCGTTTTTCGACGTCAAGTGGTGCAGCTCATCGGCGAGCGCCTGGTCCACACGGGGGTCGGCAACAATCAGGGACCCGAGGTGGCTGAACCCCTCCATGAACCCCAGCCCTGTGACGTCCCCCGACGGCGGCCGGATCAGCAGGTTGTCGAGCGCCATGACCCGGGTGCCTTCGTCCGCCTCAACATGGATCGCGTTCCGGAGCCGCACTTCCTCGTACCGGAAGGCCGCCCCGTCCGGAGACCACCCCGGAGTCACCACTTCAGCCATCACCAGGCTCGACGACGGCCGGACCGTCACGGAGGTCAGTTGCCGGTAGCTGGCCTCCCGGTAGGCGATGAGCTGGTCCGGCATGAGCTCCAGCCGCGCCCCCTCCCCCAGCCGAACAACCATCCGTTGCTCAGCAAAAGACCCAGGAGTCCGATAAACCTTGGTAGCGGACTGGGTGGTGAACACCAAAGAGGCCCCGTCCTGGACCTCCACATCCAACAAATAGAGATCAGCACCCAGATAAGCCCCGCCTGGATTCACAACGACATAGCAAACCTGCCCCGAGTCATCAAGGTAATGCGGCCGCAAAACCCGCAGAGCGCCCTCATGAAATTGCCGGGACGCTATGGAACGCCCACCACGTTCACCGATAACGAGCTCAAGCACGCCTCGAGGCGACTCAACCGCAGAGGCGGCGGAGCCGGGTGTAAGGGGCCGCGGCGTGGTGGGCCTCGTGGGGGGCCCACTGCCGCGAGGGCCCCGACTCGAGCTTGCGAGCGTTGGGGGCGGCTGGGGACGGGCACGGCCCCTTACATCCGGTGAAGCCGCCGGAGTCGCGGGCGCCGCCGTCGTGCTCATGTGGCCAGATCAAGCATCAGGACATCCCGGCGCACCCAGTCGATGACGGCGTCGAGCCCTTCGTCGGTCTTGAGGTTCGTGAAGCAGAAAGGTTTGTTGCCCCTGAATTCCCGCGAATCCCGCTCCATGACCTTCAGGTCTGCGCCAACATGTGGTGCGAGGTCGGTTTTGTTGATGATGAAGAGGTCGGACTTGATCATGCCTTGGCCGGCTTTGCGGGGAATTTTCTCGCCTTGGGCCACGTCGATGATGTAGATGGAGAAGTCGACGAGTTCGGGGCTGAAGGTGGCGGAGAGGTTGTCGCCGCCGGATTCGACAAAGATGACCTGCAGGTCGGGGTGGCGGGCTTTGAGTTCCTCGATGGCGGCGGTGTTCATGGAGGTGTCTTCACGGATGGCGGTGTGCGGGCAGCCGCCGGTTTCGACGCCGATGATCCGGTCCACGGGGAGGACGCCGTTGGCGGCGAGGATTCTGGCGTCCTCGATGGTGTAGATGTCGTTGGTGATGGCGGCCATGGAGATTTCGCCGCTCATGTGCCGGGTGAGGCGCTCCACGAGTTGGGTCTTGCCTGCTCCAACGGGTCCGCCGATGCCGATCTTGATGGGTTCGCTCATTGTTTCCTCCTTGAATTCAAAAGCACAGCTAGCTCATGAACATCCGGGCACGTTGCCGTTCGTGCCGCATTTGCGAAATTTCGAGTCCGGGGCTGACGGCACCGAAGTCGTCCGCCGCCAGGTGCGGGATCCGCTCGGCGGCGGCAGCGACGTCGTCGGCCGCTTGCCTGAGGAGACGCTGGCCGGCGTTCTGGCCCAGCGGGATGGCGCGGACGGCGTTCTGCGTCAGGGACGTGGCGGTGGCGAAAAGGTAGGCGGCGAGCGCCTCCTGCAGCGGCACGCCGAGTGAAAGGGCAACGACGGCGAACGCCAGCGGCTGATGCCCGGCGGCACGACCGGTGGTCACCATGTCCCGGTACAGCTCCAGCTCAGGCGAAGGAAAAACCTCAGCACCGATCTCCAACAGCCGGAGCCCCATCTTGACGGAGGCCTCCCGAACCTGCCGGGCCAAAAGGGAAGCAGAGAGCAGCGCATCGAGCTCCCCAACATCAGCACCCTCATACAAAAACCGAATGGCCAACCCATCCGAATAGGTCAACTGCTGCCCGATAAAAGCAGACAGCCACACCCGGAACGACGCCTCATCACGAACAACACCGGCATCGACGTAGCCCTCAAATCCAAGAGAGTGCGCAAAAGCCCCAGTAGGCAAAGCGGAATCAGTAAGTTGCTGCAAAGCAAGCTGATAGCTCATGACAAGCACCTCGACGAAAGGTGCCCTTTTGGATCGGCGGAGGCGGGTGATAGGGGCCGCGGCGTGGTGGGCACCGCGAAGCGGGCACGGCTCCTATCACCCGCTGAAGCCCCCGCGACCGCAACATGGGTTTCGACAGGCTCAACCACCGGATGGGCCAACGCACCCTGGGTTTCGACAGGCTCAACCACGGGATTAGCCAACGCACCCTGGGTTTCGACAGGCTCAACCACCGGAGTGCTAGTGCGAGTGCTCAGCATGGCGGAAAGGCACAGGCATGACGCGGTCCTGGCGGGAGTAGGGCACTGAGTTGTGGCGGAGGTAGTCCTCGACGGTGTGGTCGTAGGCGCACACCATGACCTCGGCCCCGTACTCGGACGCCGAGTCAAAGAACTGGGCCTGGAGATGCCGGTTGCCGAGGGAGTGCGCCACGACGCCCATCTCGTGTACGGAACGGGGCGCGATCACGAGCACATCGGTGGGCAGCACGGACACCACGATCATGTTGGACTCTTCCACGTGCAGGATGTCGCCGTCGCGAAGGTCGCCGGAACCCGGGGGCAGCCGGATGCCGATCTCCTTGCCGTGGTCGGTGGTGGCGCGCTGGATCCGTTTGACCAGCTGGGCGCTGGGCAGGACCACTTTTTCCTGGTGCAGGTGGGCGTAGGCGTGGGGATCCGGCAGTTCGTGCAGGTTGCCGAGGACTTTTTCGATGATCACGTGGTGCTCCGAATTTGGAAAAGAAGTTCTAGAACAGGAAGTAGCGCTGGGCCATGGGCAGGACATCGGACGGCTCGCAGGTGACGTCTTCGCCGTCCACCGTCACCTGGTAGGTTTCCGGGTCCACCTGGATGTCCGGCGTCGCGTCGTTGTACTTGAGGTCCGCTTTGGTCAAGGTGCGGATGCCCGAGACGGGCCGGATGACTTTCTCAAGCCCCAGCTCGTGGGGTACGCCGGCCTCGATGGCAGCTTGGGACAGGAACGTGATGGAGCACTGCTGGACTGCTTTGCCGAACGAGCCGAACATCGGGCGCATGGTGCGGGGCTGCGGGGTGGGAATGGAGGCATTGGCGTCGCCCATGAGCGCGTAGGCAATCTGGCCGCCCTTGAGCACCAGCTCCGGTTTCACGCCGAAGAAGGCCGGATCCCACAGCACCAGGTCCGCGAGCTTGCCCACCTCCACCGAGCCCACGGAGTCCGCGATGCCCTGGGCGATGGCCGGGTTGATGGTGTACTTGGCCACGTAGCGCTTGAGCCGGAAGTTGTCGCTGGCTGCGCCCAGGCCCGCCGCGGAACCGTGCGCTCCGGCTGCTTTGTCCCCCCGGGGGTCCTGCAACACCCCGCGCTGCCTCTTCATCTTGTCCGCCACCTGCCACGTGCGGGTGATCACCTCGCCCACCCGGCCCATGGCCTGGGAGTCCGATGAGGTGATGGAGAAGATTCCGAGGTCCTGCAGCACGTCCTCCGCGGCGATGGTCTCGGCCCGGATCCGGGAATCGGCGAAGGCCACGTCCTCGGGGATGTCCGGGTTGAGGTGGTGGCAAACCATCAGCATGTCCAGGTGCTCTTCAATGGTGTTGCGCGTGTACGGAAGCGTGGGGTTGGTGGACGCCGGCAGAACGTTGGGCATCCCGGCGATCTTGATGATGTCCGGCGCGTGGCCGCCGCCGGCGCCTTCGGTGTGGAAAGTGTGGATGACGCGGCCGTTGATGGCGCGGATGGTGTCCTCCACGAAGCCGCACTCGTTCAGCGTGTCGGTGTGGATGGCCACCTGGACGTCGTACTCGTCCGCCACGGTCAGGGACGTGTCTATCGAGGAGGTAGTGGACCCCCAGTCCTCGTGGACCTTCAGGCCAATGGCGCCCGCGCGGATCTGCTCGGCCAGGGGTTCGACGGCGGACGCATGGCCCTTGCCCAACAGGCCGATGTTCACGGGGAATCCCTCAGCCGCCTGCAGCATCCGCTGGATGTGCCACTTTCCCGGAGTGACGGTGGTGGCCTTGGTGCCTTCGGCCGGGCCGGTGCCGCCGCCGATCATGGTGGTTATGCCGCTGGCCAGCGCTGTGGGGATCTGGTCCGGGGAGATGAAATGGATGTGGGTGTCCACGCCGCCGGCGGTGAGGATCTTGCGTTCTCCCGCGATGATTTCGGTGCTGGCGCCGATCACGATGTCCACGCCATCGGTGATCTGCGGATTGCCGGCCTTGCCGATCCTGAAGATGTGCCCGTCCTTCAGCGCGACGTCCGCCTTGCAGATGCCGGTGTAATCCAGGATCACCACGTTGGTGATCACGGTATCGGGGATGTCCTCGTCGCGGACCGCCTGGCCGTTCTGGCCCATGCCGTCGCGGATCACCTTGCCGCCGCCGAACACCACTTCCTCGCCATAGACCGTGAGGTCCTTCTCGATCTCGAGGAACAGTTCGGTGTCCGCCAGGCGGATCGCATCACCGGCAGTCGGGCCGTAAAGATCGGCGTACTGCCGCCGGGGAATCTCGAAGCTCACTGGGCAGTCTCCTTCGCGTCTTGGCCGGGGCCGCCGGACTCCAGTCCGCGCAGCAACGGCCCGTTGACGGCGTTGCTCAGGCCGTGCACCTCGCGGCTGCCAGCAAGTTGGATCAGCCGCACGTTCCGGGAGTCCCCCGGTTCGAACCTGGCAGCGGTGCCGGCGGGTATGTCCAGCCGGCGGCCGTAGGCTGCTTCGCGGTCAAAGGCCAGCGCGGCGTTGGCTTCGGCAAAGTGGAAGTGCGAGCCCACCTGGACTGGCCTGTCGCCGGTGTTGGTGACGACGACGTCGATCGCCTCCCGGCCGGCGTTCGCCGTCACCGATTCAAGGCGGAGGATGTACTCTCCTGGAATCATGGCCTGCCCTTCAGCGGATGGGATCGTGGACGGTGACGAGCTTGGTGCCGTCCGGGAAGGTTGCCTCGATCTGCACGTCGTGGATCATTTCCGGCACGCCCTCCATCACGTCCTCCCGGGCCAACAGGGTGGTGCCGTAGCTCATCAGCTCCGCAACGGTGCGGCCGTCCCGGGCACCCTCGATCAATTCGTAACTGATGATGGCCACGGCCTCGGGGTAGTTGAGCTTGAGCCCGCGGGCCTGGCGGCGTCGGGCCAGATCTGCGGCCACTACGATCAGAAGCTTTTCCTGCTCACGTGGCATGAGATGCATAGAGGTCCCTTCAACGGACAGCCGACGGTGTGCTGCCCACCTTAGGTTGTGGACGTTTCAGCCACGTTTCAAACTCATTATGCGCGGCTCTCCACTACCGGGGCAGCAACCTGTGGCGCTGGGATTCCCCAGATTTCACCCAGCGCAAAGGGAGGACGACGGCGTTTTGCCGGGACACGCCGTCGTCCGTCCTTAAAGGTGGGAAGACTCAGCGGCCTGGGCTGAGCGGGAAGGCTCCCCGGCAGCGGAGGAACTCAGCTGCTGAGCCGGGCGAGGATCTCCTCCGTGGACTGGACGGGCTGGCGGTAGGTGCTGGACAGGATCCGCAGCATGTCCGCCGCGTCCTGGCTGTCCTCGGAGGCCATGGCTTCCTTCGCATAGGTGACCCGGATGTTGTGGGCGAAGGCGTCGGCGCCGGTCTGGGCGATGCAGTTGTCGGTGGAGACGCCGGCGAGCACCACCTCACCGGCACCCCAGTTGCGGAGGCGGGACAGCAGGTTGGTGCCCACAAAGGCGCTGTCGCGTGTCTTGTTCAGCTGGGGCAGGCCGTCGATGGCCAGCCCGGGCACAGCCTCGGCCTGCTTGCTGCCGCGGAAGATAAAGCCCTGGTCGTCGTCGAGCATGTTCAGCGTCCAGGTGGATTTGTCGCGTTCGTGCTCGGTGCCCACCATCAATGCCTTGTGCCCGCCGGCCTTGAACGCCTCAAGCAGCCTGTTGCAGGACCTGACCAGGTCCTCCTGCCGGGCTGCCAGTTCCGGCGCCTCGAAGTACGCGTTCTGCATGTCGATGACAAGAAGGGCAATCATCCAAGCACCTTTCCTCGTTAAGCTCGTCCCGAAAGACGTACCCTGCCGCCCGCCAGGCGAAACCTACGGCGCGGATTCGCGGACCTGCAGCTGGAACCCGGCTTCCACGTGCACGCCCTGGTCCGCCGTTTCATGCCCTTCGATCCTGTCGATAAGCAGGGCGATGGAACGCTCAGCGATCTCGGCCATGCCGGGTGAAACCGTGGTCAGGGAGGGCGAGGCAAACCGGGCCTCGTCAATGTCATCAAAACCGGCCACCGCCACCTGCTGCGGCACCTTGACGCCGCGGATGAGCAGCTCGTGCATGGCTCCAAGCGCGATGGCATCATTCAGCCCGAACACCGCATCGCATTCGACGCCGCGGTCAAGCAGGCCGGCCACGCCGGCTGCTCCCCCGTCGCGGCGCCATTCACACGGGGCGATCAGTGCGGGATCGAAAGGGATCCCTGCCTTGTCCAGTGCGCTCCGGTAGCCGTTAAGCCGCAGCCCCGCGCTCCCGGCGGACTCGTCCGGATCGGCGCCAATGACCGCAATCCGACGGCGGCCGCCGGCAACCAGGTGCGCGGTCAGCGCCGCCGCGGCTTCCTCGTTTTTCATGGTGACCAGATCAAACCGGGGATCGAGGATGTGTTCGCCCAGCATCACCAGCGGTTTGTTGCCCAGGCGGCCGGCAATCGCGTCCGCCTCCATGACCAGGGGGGTGAACAGCAGGCCGTCGGTGAGCTGCCGGAACGGCCCCTGCAGGGCGTTCAGTTCCACGTCCGCCACGGCGTCGGACTGCTCCACCAGGACCCGGTACCCCCGCTGCGATGCGGCCTTCATCAGCCGCGAAGCCAGCTCGGCATAATACGGGGCAGAGAGGTCGGACAGGACCAGGCCCAGCATGCGGGTCTTGCCGGAGCGGAGGCTGCGCGCGGTCAGGTTGGCCTCGTAGCCCAGCTCGGCGATGGCGTCCTGGACCCGCTGCTTGGTGGCAGGACGGATGAATTCGTAGTCATTGAGGACGTTGGAGACCGTCTTCAGCGACACGCCCGCTGCCCTGGCAACATCGTTCATGGTGATCGCCATGGTGGCTCCTTCTCGTGGTTCCGCCTGTTCCTGCCATACATCGTTGCAGAAGATGCAGCTTTGGCGGGAACCCGCGGTGGGATTGGCGCAGAAGCAGCCGGTCAGTCCTTTGCTTTCGCCGCCTTCGCCGCGGCTTTGGCCGCCTGCTTGCTGGCGCGGACTTTCACGAGGGACCCGGGATCAACGATGTCGGCGACGGAGAGGAACGAACCTTCCTCGCCGTAGTGCCCGGCGGCCTCCCGCCAGCCCGGCGCCTGCAGGCCACACTGCTTGCCCAGCAGGGCCAGGAAAATTTTGGCCTTCTGCTCCCCAAAGCCAGGCAGTGCCTTGAGCCGGCGCAGGACCTCGGCGCCGTCCGGGTTGCCCTTGGTCCAGATCGCGGTGGCGTCCCCGTCCCATTCGTTCTCCACTGCTTCCGCGAGCGCCTGCACCCTTGCCGCCATCGAGCCCGGGAAGCGGTGGACGGCAGGGCGTTCCTTGAACATCTCCACGAAGGCCTGCGGCTCCTGGGACGCGATTGCAGCCGGCGCGATGGACCCGATCCTGGTCCGGATTTTCTCCGGACCCGCGAACGCCGATTCCATGGTCACCTGCTGGTCCAGCAGCATGCCCGTCAGCAGCGCAAAGGCGTCCTCACTCAACAACTTGTCCGCGGCGGGATCCCCCGTGATGTGCAGTTCCATGCCGTCAATCCTCCCAGAGGTTGGCAGGTGCGTCAGCGGGGCGCCGCAGTTTGCTTCCGGCGCCCCGCTGAGGCTGTCTTCCCGCGCCGGCTACTGGCCGGCAGCGAGCCGGATCATGGACCAGGACACCGGCGGAAGCTCGGCGGTGAGGCGGCCGCCGCCGGCCTTGACCGAGACGTTCTCGGCCGGCAGGACGGAGGTTGAATCATCCGCGGTGGCCTGCCAGTAGGGGTCCTTGTTCGCGTACGTGACAGCCTCCACCACCTGCACGTTGCCCAGGCCGGACACCGCGGCCTCAAGGCCGAGCACGTCCGTGGCCGAGCGGTTGACGGCGAACACTACCGCCTCGCCTTTGTCTGCGTCATAGGTCGCGACGGCGGACACGGCGGCAAAGTCGGCGGTCTTGCCCCCGCTGACCAGCGGGGATTCGACGGCGAGCTGCAGAACGGTTCCGGAAGCGTGGCGGGAGGTGAGCGCGAACGGGTGGAACGTTGTCTGCTTCCAGGCGCGGCCGCCGGGCTCGGTCATGATGGGGGCGATCACGTTGACCAGCTGTGCCAGGCTGGCGGAGTGGACGCGGTCAGTGTTCTTGAGCAGGGTCACCAGGAGGTCCCCGACGACGACGGCGTCCGCCACCGTGTAAGTGTCCTCCAGCAGGACGGGGGCAACCGGCCAGTCCCTGCCCGTCGGCGCCCGGGACTCGTCGCGGCCCATGTGCCAGACATTCCACTCGTCAAAGGAAATATTCACCTGCCTGGTGGACTTCTTCACCGACTTCACGTGGTCGATGTGGCTCACGATGTCGTGGATGAAAGTTTCCATGCGGTGGCCGGCGGACAGGTGTTCCTGCAGGTCACCGAAGTCCTCGAAGTACTGGTGCGCCGAGATCAGGTCCACCAGCTCGTAAGTCTCGGAAAGGACCACCCGCTCCCATTCGCCAAAGGTGCTCATGGTGGGGCCGGAGCTTCCGCACGCCACCAGCTCGAGGTCGGGTTCGATCATGCGCATGCCCCGGGCGGTGTCCGCAGCGAGCCTTCCGTACTCCTGTGCGTTTTTGTGCCCGATCTGCCAGGGGCCGTCCATCTCGTTACCCAGGCACCACATCTTGATGCCGTAGCCGTTCTCCGCCCCGTTGGCCCTGCGCTGGTCCGAAAAGGCCGTGCCGCCGTCAATATTGCAGTACTCCAGCAAGTCCAGCGCCTCCTGGGTCCCGCGGGTGCCAAGGTTCACCGCCATCATGGTTTCGACACCGGCCTTGGCAGACCACTTGGCGAACTCGTCCACACCCACCAGGTTGGGGTCCGTGGAGTGCCAGGCGAGGTCGAGCCGGACGGGGCGCTTGTCCGCAGGGCCCACGCCGTCCTCCCAGCGGTAGCCGGATACGAAGTTTCCGCCCGGATAGCGCACAGTTGAGACGCCGAGTTCGCGCGTCAGCTCCAGCACGTCACCGCGGAAACCGTCCGGGTCCGCCGTAGGGTGTTCCGGCTCGAAGATGCCGGTGTAAACACAGCGGCCGAGGTGTTCCACAAAGGCACCGAAGGTACGTCGGCGGACGGGTCCCACCGTGAAGGCGGGGTCCATGGTGATTTTTGCCGCTACTGATCCTGGTGCGGCAGGTCCTGCTGCCGGCGATTCGGATCCGGCGGGTCCGGTTGATCGGTTAGGGGCGGTGGATTCTGTTGTTGCCACGAAAACGTCCTCGTTCCATATTATTTACAACGTTATAGAAATATTGTTGATGGTCCCGGGGCTTGAGTCAAGCGCCCTGCCCGCGATCGTCCCCGCACACGCGCCCGGCGGGCTCCGCGGGCCACACTCCGTTCACCTGCGGCAACACCGAAAACAGGGCAGCGGGAGGAAAACCAAGTAGTACCTAATCTCAAAAACAAGTACCGGTTACGCGTTCACCGGGAACGGCGGCGCAACTAGGTTTTTCTCAGAGACAAGACGGGTTCGGGCTCACGGTACTTGGCTCACGAGGGGGAGTGAGACTGGCAATGCACGCACAATACGCAAACTCCGATTTCCCGGGCCGGCGCGCCCGGGCACTAAGCGGGGCCGGCGACGAGGAGGCCTTTGAGACCAAGGCCTCTCCCCCAGCCGTCGCCGGCCCTCTGACTTCCCAACAAGGCCCCCTCCACCACCCGCACGGGCCCGCCACACATGGAAGTCCGCCACGCGGACGTGCTCCGCAGGCCAATGCCACACCGGGAACGGCCGCCGCGGGCAACACCGCGCCGGGAACGGCCGCATCCGGGAATGCGCGGCAACCCGCGGCATCGGGCTCCCACAACGGAAAGCCGAGCGGAATCCTGCTGGACCTGGTGACCGGCGCCGAAACGCTACTCGACTCCCTTGAACTGCTGGCAGCTGCATCAGCCCGGGCTGTTGTGGGCACGCCAGGCCTGGTGATCGAATGCGGCGTGGTGGTGCGGCAGGCGAAGAGGGCACCGGTCATCACCGGAACGTCCGAGGAAGTCATCCGCCTCCTGCAGTGGGAGCAGGAGAAGGGCGAAGGGCCTGTCAGCGACGTCCTGGCCGGCGGACATCCCGTGGCCGTGCTGCAGAGGACCGGCGACTTTCGCTGGCCCCGGTATTGCCGGGAGCTACAGGCGGCCAACCTGGGCAGCGTCCTGGGCATGCGGCTCCGCCTGGACCAGGACAACGGGACACTTAGCGACGATGCCATCCCCGTCCGCGAAACCACCGCAGCCCTCGCGTTCTTTGCCCAGGATGCCAAGGCGTTTCCACTCCAGGTGATCTCGGAGGCCCGCTCCTTCGCCGGCCTGGCCGCGAAAAGCCTTCAGATGGCCCTGGACCTCCACAACGCCAAGTCCGCTGCATTGGATTTGCGGCTCGCCCTGGACAGCCGTACGTCCATCAACGTTGCCTGCGGCGTGATCATGGCGCAAAACAGGTGTTCCTACCACGAGGCGTTTTCAATCCTCGCCCGGGCGTCCAGCCACCGCAATATCAAGGTGCGCCTGGTGGCGGAGGACATCCTCGAGCGGTTGCCCGAGGGCCCTCCGCGGGCGCACTTCGGCCACTAGTCCTAGATGCCGCCGGCCAGCTTGTAGTAGGCAGCGTTCCAGTTGAGGTCCTTCTTGAACTGCCGGATGGTCGTGTCCTCGTCAATGGTCAGCAGCTCCGTTTTGGCGATCTCAGCGAAGTCCTCAAACACATCCATGCCCACCTGAGTGGACAGGACCGTGTGGTGCGCGGCGCCGGCGGTGAGCCAGGCGGCGGCGGAGGTGGCGAAGTCCGGCTTGGGCTGCCAGAGGGCACGGGCGACGGGGAGGTTGGGCAGCGGCTGATCCAGGGGAACGACGTCGACGGCGTTGGCCACCAGGCGGAACCTGTCCCGCATGTCCGAGAGGGCCACCACCACTCCCGGGGAGGCATCGGCGTCGAACACCAGGCGCACCGGATCCTCCTTGCCGCCGATGCCCAGCGGGTGGATCTCCAGGCGCGGCTTCTGCGTGGTCAGGGACGGACAGACCTCCAGCATGTGCGCACCGAGGATCTTCTCGGAACCGGGTTCCAGGTGGTAGGTGTAGTCCTCCATCAGCGAGGCCCCGCCGGGCAGGCCCGCGCCCATCACCTTCGCGGCGCGGACCAGGATGGCGGTCTTCCAGTCGCCCTCGGCGCCGAAGCCGTAACCGGCGGCCATGAGCCGCTGCACGGCCAGGCCGGGAAGCTGCCGCAGGGCGCCCAGGTCCTCGAAGGAGGTAGTGAACGCGGCCGAGCCGTTGGATTCCAGGAAGCTGCGCAGGCCGAGTTCGATCCGGGCCCCGTAGCGGAGGGAGTCGTGGCGGGCGGCGCCTGCGCGGAGCTCCGGAACCACGTCGTAGAGGTTCTCATACTCCTCAACGAGCGCGTCGACGTCGGACTCTGCGGCACCGTGCACCGCATCGGCCAGCTCGTTCACGGACCAGGTGTTCACGGCGACGCCGAACCGCAGCTCCGCCTCGGTTTTGTCGCCTTCGGTGACGGCCACGTTGCGCATATTGTCACCGAAGCGGGTCAGCTTCAGGGTGCGGACGGCGGCCCAGCCTGCGGCGGCGCGCTGCCAGGAACCCACCTGGCGGGCCACTTCCGGGTTGGAGACATGCCCGACGACGGTCTTGCGGGCGATGCCCAGGCGGGACTGGATGTAGCCGAACTCCCGGTCGCCGTGGGCCGCCTGGTTCAGGTTCATGAAGTCGAAGTCGATGTCCGACCAGGGCAGATCCCGGTTGGCTTGGGTGTGCAGGTGCAGCAGCGGCTTGCGGAGCAGGTCAAGGCCCTGGATCCACATCTTCGCCGGCGAGAAAGTGTGCATCCAGGCGGTAACGCCGATGACGGAATCGTTCGAGTTGGCTTCCAGCGCCGTGCGGCGGATGGCGTCGGAGTCGGTCAGGACCGGCTTCCAGACAATCTTCACCGGAACGGCCGGGGAGGCGTTGAGTTGGTTGGCGATTTCCTGTGACTGGGCGGCCACCTGCTTGAGGACGTCCTCGCCGTAGAGGTGCTGGCTGCCGGTGAGGAACCAGACCTCATAGCCGTCGAGGGAGGTGTTTGCTGCTGTGCTCATGGGGTCTCCTTGGGAGTAAGTCTTGGCGGTCTGGCCTGGCTGCTATTGGCCGTAGACGTTCTGGTAGCGGGCGTAGAGGGAATCGATGTGGCGCGGATCGATGGCGATGGGCTCGCCGAGCTGCCGGGATATGTGCACGGTGCGTGCCACTTCCTCGCACATCACCGCCGCCTTCACCGCGGATGTGGCATCCTTGCCGATGGTGAACGGGCCGTGGTTCTGCATCAGCACGGCGGGGGAATTGGAGTTCTTCAACGTCTCCACGATCCCTTGTCCGATCGAGTCGTCGCCGATCAGGGCGAACGGGCCCACCGGGATCGAACCGCCGAATTCGTCGCTCATCATGGTGAGCACGCACGGGATGGCTTCCCCGCGAGCTGCCCAGGCGGTGGCGTAGGTGGAGTGCGTGTGCACCACCCCGCCCACCTCGGGCATGTGCCTGTAAACGTACGCGTGCGCTGCAGTATCGGACGACGGCGACAGCGCGGGGTTGCCCCACTCACCCGTTGCGTCTCCCGGCACAGGCACCCCGTAGAGATCCGTGACCACCATCTGGTCCGGCGTCAGGTCCTGGTACAAGACCCCGGAGGGCTTGATGACCATCAGCTGGCGGCCGGGGACACGCGCAGAGACGTTACCCGCCGTCCACACCACCAGTTCATACCGGGTCAGCTCGGCGTGGAGGGCGCAGACTTCGTCCCGGACCCGCGCGATGGTTTCCAGGATTCCCGTTCCGGCGCTCACGCCAGCACTCCCGCACCGACATCATGTCGTTCGCCTGCATCGGTGTTGACCGGTTGTCCGGCGGAACTGGCGCTGTGGTGCGCTTTGCGCTGGATGGCCTTGAGCCGGTGCATCACGTCGTTGCTGCCGCGGCCGAAGTAGTCGTGCAATGCCTTGTATTCCTGGAATAGTTCCTCGTAGGCGGCCGCGTTTTCAGGAACCGGGGTGTACACCTCGCCCGGTTCGGAACCCATGGCGGCGGCAGCTTCGCGGATGTCCGCGTACTTTCCGGCCGCGACGGCGGCGTGGATGGCCGAGCCCAGGGCCGGGCCCTGCTCTGAACCGATGGTGGAAAGCTGCAGTCCCGTGACATCGGCGTAGATCTGCATCAGGAGCCGGTTCTTAAGCAGGCCGCCCGCCACAATGAACTCCGTGACCGGGACGCCGGAGTCGCGGAAGGCGTCCACGATGGTCCGGGTGCCGAAGGCAGTGGCTTCCAGCAGCGCCCGGTAGGTGTCCTCGGGGCGGGTTGCCAGGGTCTGCCCCACCACGATGCCGGACAGCTCGTGGTCCACCAGCACCGAGCGGTTGCCCGAGTGCCAGTCCAGGGCGATGAGGCCGTGTCCACCGATGGCCTGCCGGGAGGCCAGTTCAGTGAGGTATTCGTGGATGCCGAGCCCTGCGGCAGTGGCCGCCTGATGGTATTCCGGCGGCACCCCGTACTTGGTGAACCAGCCGAAGATGTCTCCCACGCCGGACTGGCCGGCTTCGTAGCCCCAGAGCCCGTCCACGATGCCGCCGTCCACCACGCCGCACATTCCTGGCACTTCGCGGAGCTCGGTGCCGTTCATGACATGGCAGGTGGAGGTGCCCATGATCGCTACCAGCTGGCCCGGATCCACTGCACGCGCTGCGGGAGCGGTGACGTGTGCGTCCACGTTTCCCACCGCGACGGCGATGCCCTCGGGCAGGCCGGTCCAGGCAGCAGCCTCGGCGGTGAGGTAGCCTGCGGCGTCACCCAGGCGGCCGATGGTGTGTTCCAGCTTGGCGCTCACGAAATCCTTGAACCCGGGGTTCAGCGCCGCCAGGAAATCCTCCGACGGGTACCGCCCGTCCTGGTAAATGCCCTTGTAGCCGGCCGTGCACGCATTCCGGACGTACTGGCCGCACAGCTGCCAGACGATCCAGTCTGCCGCTTCAACCCAATGGTCCATCTCGGAATAGGCATCGGGATCCTCCTCCAGAAGCTGCAGGCCCTTGGCGAACTCCCACTCAGAAGAAATCAGCCCGCCATACCTCGGCAACCAGGCTTCGCCCCGTTCCGCGGCGAGCTGGTTGATCCGGTCCGCCTGCGGCTGCGCGGCGTGGTGGCGCCAAAGCTTCACGTACGCGTGGGGCCGGTTTTCGAACCCGGGGAGCTCATTCAGCGGGGTGCCGTCCGCCTTCACCGGGACCATGGTGCAGGCGGTGAAGTCCGTGGCGATTCCGACGACGGCGGCCGTGTCAATGCCTGCGTCCGCGATGGCAGCCGGAACGGCGTTGCGCAGGACATCCCGGTAGTCGTTCGGCACCTGAAGGGCCCATTCCCCCGGAAGCCGGACGGTCTTTCCATCAGCGCCCTGGCCAGCCACGTCCGCCGGAAGTGCATCTGTGACCACTGCGTGCGGATACTCGTACACACCGCTGCCGAGCTCCTCACCGTCGCTCACCCGGACCACCACGGCCCGGCCTGACAGCGTTCCGTAGTCCACGCCGACGACGTAGTTGTCCGTGTCCACTCTGACATCCATAAAAGTTCCTCCAGTAATTGCCGCAACTTCGCCGCCCTTCAATTGTGAGCGCTAACAACAGTGAAGTCAATGGAAGGAGTTCCGAAACCCGGCACGTGGCCGTACGTCCAACTCCGCCGGGTCCTGCACCCAACGGGCAGGGAAACCGTGGGAGGCTGCCCAAAAGGGGTAGGGACCCGATGAACCCCCGAATAAGTTGCCGGGCGACGAGAAGGGGCTCCGTGGATAGGGTGCAACGGAAAGAGCGCACTGGATCCGCCGCGTGGTTGGCCGGTCCGGTCTCCATCGGCCTCGGTCTGGCCGCGCATCTGGCTGCCGGCGGACCAGCGCCCTCCCTGATGATCCTGGCGGCCCTGGCCGCGCTGCTGGGGATGGCGGCAGCGATGATCGGCCGTTACAGCTTGCCCGGCCGGGCCGTGCTGCTTGCGTGCGGGCTCGCCCAACAACTGCTCCATTTAGCGTTTGCAGCGTTTTCCGGCGGTTCCGGTGAAGGGCTGTCCGGCCACGGGCACGGCGGCAGCGTGCAGAACGCTGGCCCCGCGCAGGATCCTCCCCCTTCCGGCGAGGCCGCTTCGCTCACGGGGCACTCGCTCCACCTGATGCTCCACGTGCATATGGCAGCGGCGTTGGCAGCCTATGCCATCATCAGCTACTGGCCCAGGTTTGCCAGCTGATCCCGTCGCATCCCGGCAGCCCGGCAGAAGTCCCCCGGCGCCTAGGGCTTCGCCGGATGCAGGCTCACTTCACCTGCGGGCCTGCCTGAGGCGGGGGGCCATGCGAAGTCAGGGCTCTCGCGAAATCAGGGCTCTCGCCAGAGCCTTGCCAAAGCGGCAATGTCGCTTGGTGTGGTCCGGCAGCAGCCGCCCACCATGCGCGCGCCACGTTCCTGCCATGCCCGGGCTCCTTCCGCAAGGCTGCCCGGCGGCCGTTCGGTTCCTGCCGGAGCGGCGCCGGAGCCAAGAGCGGAAGACGCCGCCGGCCCCCAGGTCCTGGTGGTGGCGTCGTAGGTTTCCCCGGAGTTGGGGTATGCGATCAGCGGTTTGCGGGTGGCCCGGCCCAAAGCGTCCAGCGCCGGGGTGACCAACTCCAGCGGAACGCAGTTCACGCCAACGGCGGCAACCAGCGGCTCAGCATTGCAGAGCTCCGCTACCTGTTCGAGGGAAGTGCCGTCACTGATGTGCGCTCCGTCCCGCAGCGTGAACGCCAGCCAGGATTCGGCGCCGAACTCCGCGATCAGTCCCAGCAAAGCCTCAGCCTCAGCCAGGGAAGGCAGTGTTTCGCAGGCAAGCACATCTGCCCCCGCTTCCAGGAGCGCGGCGATCCGGGGCCGGTGGAACTCCATAAATCCGTTCCGGGTGAGCGTATAGTCGCCCCGGTATTCGGACCCGTCGGCGAGGTAGGCACCGTACGGTCCAACAGATCCGGCCACCAGCAGCGGGCCGGCCTCCGGGCTCCCGGCCAGGTACTCACGTCGGGCTTCGTTAGCGAGGCGGACGCTCAGGGCAACCCGCTCCAAGGCTTCGGCTTCAGAAATTCCCCGGCGCGCAAACCCCAGCGGCGTGGCCTGGTAGCTGGCGGTAATAGCGGCACGTGCCCCGGCTTTGAAGTAGTCAAGGTGGACCCGCTTGACCAGTTCCGGCTGCTCCAGCAGGACTTTAGCGGACCACAGCGGGTCCTCGAGGTCGCAGCCGCGCCCTTCCAGTTCGGTGGCCAGGGCACCGTCCAGGACCAGGTTCCCGCCGGCATCGAGCAGGCGGGACAGGGCGTTGTTGCGGGGCATGATGTCATGCTGGGGCATGACTTCAGGCTACAGCGAAGGCGCAGCACTAGGGACGCCGTGCTGCCGTGCTCGCCCTCCGCACCAGCTCTGGGGTGACCACGGTGGAACTCACCGGAGAGCCCGCTTCAATCTCCTTCAGCATGGCATCCATGCAGCGCCTGCCCAGCTCTTCGAAGTCCTGGCGCACGGTGGTGAGGGGCGGGGTGAAGTAGCCCGATTCAGGCTGGTCGTCGAACCCCACCACGGAGACGTCGTCGGGCACGCGCACGCCTGCCTCGTTGAACGCCCGCAGCACGCCGAGGGCCATTTGGTCGTTGCCCACGAACAGGGCGGTTGCCGTGCGCTCGGCCGCCAGGCGCCGCCCGAACGCGTAGCCGCTTTCCGCGCTCCAGTCACCTTCCAGCAGCAGGTCATCCTGCAAACCTGCCTGCTGCAGGGCCTCGCGCCAGCCCTCGGTGCGGAGCGCGCCGTCGATCCAGTCCGCCGGCCCCGCGACGTGGCCGATCCTGCGGTGCCCGAGTTCGATGAGATGGCCGACGGCGATCCCGGCGCCGCGTTTTTGGTCCACCATCACGCCGCTGACGGCATCATTGCCCGGCGAGCCGACGGCCACTACCGGCACCCCAGGGTTGAACTCCTCCAGGATCCGCAGCGTTTCGGTGTGCGGCACCAGGACGGCGATCCCGTCCACGGACTGGTCAGTAAAGTGCCGCAGCGCGTCGAAGATGGCGTCCCTGCCGATGGAACGCAGCGCGGCGATACTCACGAAGTAGCCGGCGTCCCGCGCGGCCCGCTCCACACCCAGCATGGTGTTGGCCGGGCCGTACTGTGAAAGCTCACTGCCCAGCACGCCGATGGTATGGGAGCGCCGGGTCACCAGGCTCCGGGCCGCGGTGTTCCGCCGGTAGCCCAACTGGGCGATCGCGGCCTCGACCTTTTCGCGCGTGGCCTTGCTGACGTTGGGGTGGCCGTTGACCACCCGGGAAACGGTCTGGTGCGAAACACCAGCAAGTCCGGCCACGTCCTCGAGCCGCGGCAGCCGCCCGGTGCTGCTTCTTGTCATGTCCCCATTGTGCCCGTTGGCTGCCTTCGCCCGTAGCCTGTTGTTTCCGTTGGCGCCCGTAGCCGAACAGAAAATCCCCCGGCGGCCTTGGGAGGCTGCCGGGGGATTCCCGCTCTTCGTTAAAAGAGTGGGCCCTGTGGGGCTCGAACCCACGACCCACGGATTAAAAGTCCGATGCTCTACCAACTGAGCTAAAGGCCCCTGCCGGGCTGTTTCGGCACGCTGCGCCGGCCTGCCCGGCCCAGTCCATTTCTGGACATTTAATACTCTAACCCATGGTTCCGGCCCCGTTGCACGCAAACCGGGACACGTCGTCGGGCCCGCGGCCAAGGTCCTGATGCTCGATTTCCGGCACGGCACAGGAGTAGCGTGGGTGGCATGAGCGAGCAACCAGGTCCCAGTCCGTACGGCGGCGCGAACCGGCACCACAAGCCGAAGCCTTTCGCCCCCGTGGACTTCGAGCCTTTTGCCGGCGGCGCGGATCCCGCGCGGGTGTCCGAAGCCGCGCACCTCGCCGCCCAGGCGCTGGTCCGGCACGGCCGGGACAGCGATGATCCGGCGGTGACCGAGCGGCTTGTCAGGCTTGCCGACGAGCAGGGACTGGAGGCCATCGCCGAGATGTGGGCGGAGAGCCCGGCCCGGTCGCTTCCCGGCGCGCTCTGGCGCCTCTATGCCTTGCGGGCTGCCACGGTGCAGGACCCTGAGCGCATTTCCGTGTACTTCCGGGCCGGCAAGGACACCGCCCAGGTTTCCAACGTGGTGGCCGGTGCCGCCGAGCCTCCCGGGGCGGACGAGATGAAGACGATGGCGGACGCCATCCTGTCCGGTGCGTTCGACGGCGAGTTCGACGTCGCGCTGGAACGTTCCGCCGCGTTCTGCCGCGTGGTGGCGCTCGGCCAGGCGACGCTTGCCGATGGTGCCGAGCACGGCAACGAGGCCCACGCGAGCAAGCTCACCCGCAACTCCAACCAGCTGGTGAAAACCGCCGAGGACCTCGAGCACGCCGCCAACGCCTGGCGGCTCGGCGAACTGGACTAACGGAGCGGGACGGCTCGGCAGGGAGGGGCCAGTTCCAACTGCCCGGTTCCGCTGGCCAAATCCGGCGGGCCCAATCCGAACGCCCCAATCCCACTGGCCCGATCCGAACGGCTCAATCACACATCACCGATTTCACTGGCCCAAGAGCCCGGATCTGTCAATGTTGACTTGGGCCAACCAACGTAGAACACTGAAACTGGTGTCGAGCCGCGAAACCCCCGGGCTTCAACATTTAGCCGCCTAGAGCGGCCTACCGCCGAGAGGCGTATCCGGTTCGGCACCATTTTTATGCCCGCGAGCTGTCAGCCCGATCGCGGTTTCCCCTTGCTGCCAGCCCGTTTCAGGGGTGCTTTTCCGGGCCGGTAGAGTTAGCGTTGGTTGCGCCGGGGTCACGTCACACGGCACGCCACTCCCGCCCTGTACTTTTCCCGGAGACCGGTAACTACGTGAAACTGCGCCTTTTTCCCCACGAGCCCGCCGGGCTGAACCTCTTATCGCAGATGGCGCAACAGATCGTGCTGGGCAGCGCCACGCTTGCCGAAATCCTCGGCGTCCCCGCGGCGGAGCACGGCAAGCTCGTGGAGGACATGCACAACCACGAGGCACGGTCCGCCGAACTGCATTTTGCGCTCCTCACACACATGCGCACGAGCTTCGTGAACCCGCTGCCGCGCGAGGACATGTATGCCCTCTCGCGCTACCTCAACGAGGCCATCGAGAAGCTGGATGCCGCCGCGGAACTGGTGGCGTTGTACCGGCTGGAGCGGCTGCCCAAACGCGCCGCGGACCAGCTGGAGATCATCAGCCGGCAGGCCGAGCTCACCGTGGACGCCATGCGCCGGCTCGACAACCTGGACGACCTGGAGGACTACTGGATCGAAATCCTCCGCCTGGCAAAGCGGGCCGAACGCACGCACAGGGTGTGGGTGGCGGACATGATCAGCGACATGAAGTGGGCGCAGTACTCCCGCAACCGCGATATTGCCAACCAGTTGGTGGACGTCACCAAGGACATGCGGCGCATCGCCACCCAGGTGGGCAGCATCATCGTCAAGGAATCCTGAGGTGACAGCGGTCATCTTCGGCGCGGTGGTGGTCCTGGCCGCCGTGTTCGCCTTCGTCAACGGGTTCCGCGACGTTTCCACCTCCGTGGCCGTTGCCGTGCGCACCCGGGCGCTCACCCCCAGCGTGGCGGTGCTGCTCGCGGCCTTCTTCAACTTCATCGGCGCACTGGTCAGTGCGAGCCTGGCGGTCGCTGTCAGCCAGACCTGGATCAATCTTCCTGCCGGGACGGACGGACTCAGTATCCTCCTCGCCGGCCTGGCCAGCGCCATCGCCTGGGGCATCCTGTTGTGGTGGCGCGGCATCCCGGCCTCCTCCACCCATGCCCTGGTGGGCGGCCTCGCAGGGGCCGGGCTCGCCAGCCTGTCCGTAGGCGGGTTAGGCGTTGGAGGGGTGGACCGCTCCTTGTTGTTCCAGGTCATCCTGCCACTGGTGCTGTCGCCGCTGGTCGCCTACAGCGGCGCGTTTATGCTGGTCTACCCCGCCACCTGGGCCGCCCGCCACACCCAGCCCAACGTGGTGAACCAGCGGTTCCGCCGGAGCCAGTCCATTGCCGCGGGAGCAGTGGCATTCGGCCACGGCCTGCAGGACGGGCAGCGGATCAGTGCTGTCCTCCTCCTGGCCCTGCTGGCAGGCGGCTATTCCGACGGCGGCACTATCCCCGTGTGGGTTGCGCTGCTCTCCGCGGTGATGATCGCCGCCGGCACGATGTACGGCGGCTGGCGGATCTCGCACACCATCGGCTACAAGATCACCAGGATCGATCCGCTGCGGGGGTCGGTGGCACAGATCTTCAGCGCCGTCATGCTTTTTGTGGGCGCCATCGGCCTGCACTGGCCGCTCTCCACCACGCACACGGTCACCTCGGCGGTGTTGGGCGCGGGAGAGAACCAGCACTTTTCAGTGACCAACCGGAAGCTGGTGATCCGCATCGTGGGGCTCTGGATCCTGACGCCGGTGGCCACGGCGGTCCTTGCCTTTGTGCTGGCGCTGGCACTTTCGCCGCTGCCGCGATGACGCGGGGGCCAGTCCATCGGTTTATGACCGGGCAGCGCCGCCCTCGACTGCTCGGATGGCAACGGTCATAATGCGCGGCGGTTTGCACCACTTTCCTGGCGGCGACCCCGCGGTTTATCCGAAGCGGCCGGAGACGTAGTCTTCCGTTGCCTTCTGGGTGGGATTACTGAAGATGGTGTGGGTGTCGCCGATTTCGATGAGCTTACCCGGCTTGCCGGTGCCGGCGATGTTGAAGAACGCGGTCCTGTCCGAGACCCGGGCCGCCTGCTGCATGTTGTGCGTCACGATCACCACGGTGTACTGGTCCTTGAGGTCATTGATGAGGTCCTCAATAGCCAGGGTGGAGATGGGGTCCAGGGCGGAGCAGGGCTCATCCATGAGGATCACCTGCGGCTCCACGGCGATGGCACGGGCGATGCACAGACGCTGCTGCTGGCCGCCGGAGAGCCCGGATCCGGGCTTGTCCAGGCGGTCCTTGACCTCGTTCCACAGGTTGGCGCCCTTGAGCGAGCGCTCCACAAGAACGTCGGCCTCGCCCTTGGAGATCTTCTTGTTGTTCAGCTTGACGCCGGCCAGCACGTTGTCCCGGATGGACATGGTGGGGAACGGGTTGGGTCGCTGGAACACCATGCCGATCTGCGAGCGGACGGTGACCGGGTCCACGCCGGGGCCGTACAGGTTGTCGCCGTCGAGCAGGACCTCGCCCTCGACGCGGGCCCCGGGAAGTACCTCGTGCATGCGGTTCAGGGTCCGAAGGAACGTGGACTTGCCGCAACCGGACGGCCCGATGAACGCTGTGACGGACTTGGCTTCGATGTTGATGGTGACGTCCTCCACGGCGAGGAAATCGCCGTAGTACACGTTCAGGTCCTTGACGTCGATGCGCTTAGACATGGTGTTCCTTCACTAACTGGGTATGAATTGAAGTCTAGGTTCCGGCGGGAAGGGCCGGTAGTGCTGTGGCCGGAAGCGGCGGTCAGCGGCCGGCTTTGGGGGCGAAGACGCGGGCGATCAGCCGGGCCCCGAGGTTGAGGATCATCACCAGGATGATCAGCACCAGGGCAGCACCCCAGGCCCGCTGCGAGGACGGGTCCGGGTTGGCCGGCGAGGTGGGGTTCAGGATCTGGGTGTAGATGAACGTGGGCAGTGACGCCATCCAGCCGCCGAAGACATTCGAGTTGATACTGGTGGCAAAGCCTGCGGTGACCAGGATGGGGGCCGTCTCGCCGATGACCCTCGCGATGGCCAGGGTGACACCGGAAGCGATGCCGGAGATCGCCGTCGGGATGACCACCTTGATGATGGTCCGCCACTTGCGGACGCCCAGGGCGTAGGCCGCCTCCCGCAGTTCGTTGGGAACAATCTTCAGCATTTCCTCGCTGGAGCGCACCACCACCGGGATCATCAGGACCGAAAGCGCGACGGCGGCAACGGCGCCGGTCTTGGTGCCCGGGCCTACCACCGCGAAGAAGAAGGCCGCGGCGAAGAGGCCGGCCACGATGGAGGGGATGCCGGTCATCACGTCCACGAAGAAGGTGATGGCCCTGGCCAGGCGTCCGTCGTTGCCGTACTCCACCAGGTAAATCGCGGTCAGCAGGCCCACCGGCACCGATATGACAGTGGCCAGCAGGGTGATCTCCAGGGTGCCCAGCAGCGCGTGGTAGATGCCGCCCAGGACAGGCGCACCCTCCTCCACTGCCCGGTTGTCGTAAACGCCGGTGACGCCGTTCATGGAATACGTGAGGAAGCCGGGGGTGAGGAGTCCAGGCACGCCGTTCACCAGTACGGTCCAGATCACCGAAAACAGCGGAAGCAGTGCGACCAGGAAGGATCCCACCACCAGGCAGGTGGCCAGTTTGTCCTTGGCCTTGCGGGAACCTTCCACGGCGGCGCTCCAGGACACCAGCCCGATGGCAAAGAGCAAGGCGGAAACGAGGCCCCAGCCGAAGGCATTAAAGCCGATAAGCGCCAGGATGGCGGCGCCGACGATCAATGCGGCCGCAAGGACCGCATACGGCGCATATTTGGGCAACTGGCCCTTGGTGAGCGCCGAGCGCTTGCTGCGCACGGGGGTAAGCGTGGAGGTCATTTAGTTGGCTCCCGAGAATTCTTTGTGCCGGGTGATGATCCAGCGCGCGATCATGTTCACGGCCAGGGTGATGACGAACAGGACCAGGCCGGCGGCGATCAGGGTGCTGACCTTGAGCCCGCTTGCCTCGGGGAAGTTCAGGGCAATTTCCGCGGCGATGGTCTGGTTGCCGGACTGGATCAGGCTGGCGGTCAGCGCGCCGGAGGAGAGCACCAGGGCCACGGCCATGGTCTCGCCAAGGGCACGGCCCAGGCCCAGCATGACGGCGCTGATGATTCCCGGCCGGGCGAAGGGCAGGACCGACATCTTGATCATTTCCCAGCGGGTGGCCCCGAGCGCCAGGGCGGCTTCTTCGTGCAGTTTGGGGGTCTGCAGGAAGATCTCGCGGGACAGGGAGGTGATGATGGGCAGCACCATGACGGCCAGGACAATGCCGGCGGTCAGGATCGTTTTGCCGGTTGCCGACGCCGGGCCCTGGAAGATGGGCAGCCAGCCCATGTTCGCGGCCAGCCAGTTGTAGGCCGGGGAAATTTCCTTGGCCAGGAATGCAGCACCCCAGGCGCCGTAGATCACGGACGGGATGGCCGCGAGCAGGTCCACCACGTAGCCCAGGCCCGAGGCCAGGCCGCGGGGGGCGAAGTGCGAAATGAACAGCGCGACGCCGATGGCGATGGGCGTGGCGATCACCAGGGCGATCACGGCGGCGATGAGCGTGCCGATCACAATGGGCCAGATGTAGGCGAAGAAGCCTTTACCACCCTGGATCTCGGCGGCCGGAGCGGTCAGTGCCGGGATGGCCTGGACCACCAGGAAGAGCGCAACGCCGAACAGGACGGCGAGGATGAGGCAGCCGGCGGCCAGCGCGGCACCGGAGAAGATTTTGTCGCCGGTGCGGCCGGCGCCCTGGGTGCTGGTCAGGGGGGTGGCGGTCATTCGACGGCCCTTCGGTTGGTTACTGGGTCTGGACAAGAGCGGCTTTCAAAGCCAAGTTCCCCGCGCTGCCTCTCGGCAGGCGGGGAATCCGGTTTTGGTGCAGTGATTAGGACTTGACCTTGATGGACTCGACGGCCTTGGCAGCCTTCCCGGCCAGCTCGGAGGAGAGCGGGGCGGACTTGGCGGAATCCGCGGCTGCCTGCTGGCCTTCCTCGGACACTACGTAGTTCTCGAAGGCCTTGACCAGGTCAACGGTCTCCTGGCTGTCGTAGGTGGAGCAAACAATGTGGAAGGAGACGAGGACGATCGGGTAGGCGCCTTCGATGGTGGTCTTGCGGTCCAGCTTAATGGAGAGGTCGTTGGCGGGACGGCCTTCGACCGGGGTCCCTGCGTCAACAGCCTTGGCTGCGGCTTCGGCGGAGATCTCGGTGAAGGCGTCCCCCACCTTGATCTGCGCAACGCCCAGCTTGCCGCTGACGGCGGAATCGTCAGCATAGGTGACGGCGCCGGGGGTGTCGGTGACGGTCTTGACCACGCCGGAGGTGCCCTTGGCATTCTCGCCCTGGAGGCTTGCCGGCCAGACTCCTGAGGCCTTGTCCGTCCAGACCTCGGGAGCGGCCGATGCCAGGTAGTCCGTGAAGTTGGTGGTGGTGCCGGAGTCATCGGAGCGGTTCACCGGGGTGACCTTGAGATCCGGCAGGCTGACGCCTTCGTTCAGGGCAGCGATGGCGGGATCATTCCAGGTGGCGATCTCGCCGCGGAAGATTTTCGCCACGGTTGCCGCGTCCAGCTTCAGCCCGGTGATTCCCGGGAGGTTGAAGGCGATCGCAATCGGAGAAATGTAGA